>DASUTU010000001.1:0-40008 GCA_036374435.1 Actinomycetota bacterium
CTCAGAACTCCCCGCCGGCGAACGCGTCGATCATGGCCCGGACGTCGTCGCCAAGCGGGTACAGGATCGGACACGTGCAGCCGGCCTCCACGTACTCGCGCACCTTGGCGCGGCACTCCTCCGGCGTGCCGGACGCCGTGATCATCTGGACGACGTCATCCGGCACGAGCGACATCGCCTTCTCGATCTCCTCCGGCCCGGCGGGCCAGGTCAACACCTTGCCGATCTCGTCGAGCAGACCCTGGTCCACCCCGCTCGCCTTCATGATGTGCGGTTGCTGCCCCAGGTACTGGGTGACGAGCTCCCGAGCCCGGTCCAGCGCCACGCCGCGATCCTCGTCCAGCGAGCACACCACGAGCTGCGGCCGATCGACGTCGTCGACGGTGCGGCCGGCTCGGGCCGCCCCCACGGCCAGGTGTTCGAGCGCCGCGGCGTTGTACCGGGGTCCGACCAGGTAGTTCAGCAGCACGCCGTCCCCGATCTCGCCGGCGAGCTCCATCATCCGCATCCCGGTGGCCCCGACGTAGATCGGGACGTGCCGAGGCGACCGATCGCCGTGAACGATGTCGATCTCGATGTCCTCCACGTCCACGAACTCCCCATGGAACGTCACGTTCTCCATGGCGATCAGCCGGCGCACCACCTCGACGACCTCTCGCATGGCGGTCAGCGGCCGACGACGGTCCACGCCGACCTTCGAGGCCAGCGGCTCCCACCAGGCGCCGATGCCGAGCAGGATCCGGCCCGGCGCGAGATCGTCCAGGGTGACGAACGTGGCCGCCAGCAACCCGACGTTGCGGGTCCAGTTGTTCACGACGCCCGAGCCGACCTTCAGCCGCGAGGTGACGGCGGCGAAGGCCGCCATCGGCACCGTGGCCTCCCGGACCAGACGGCTCTCGGCTTGCCAGACCGCCTCGAACCCGCGCTCCTCCGCGTACCGGACGTAGTCCATCCCGTCGCGGATCGGGTGTTTGTCCTGGAGGTAGAGGCCGACCCGGCCCTTGGAGCTCACCGGCACGACCACGCGCCTCCTTCCTGGCAGACCCGAGTGAACGATATCGCGTGGGCCGAGGAGCCGCCGGGTGCGGCTCAGGCCACGAACACCGCGTTCAACTCCAGGCTTCGTGCGGCGGACGGGTCCGATCGGTAGCCCAGATCCTTCATGAACGCGTGGACGTCTGCGACCGACGCGCCCGTCCTCCGCAGGTGGCTCTCGATCGTCTCGACGATGACGATCCGAGGCCGCTTTTCGGAGAGCGACCGACGCATGCCCGCCAGGACGTGCACCTCGGCCCCCTCCACGTCGATCTTCACGGCGTGAAGGCCCCGCACCGCGTCGACGGCGCCCGAGGCGACCAGGCCGTCGAACGTCCGAACGGGCACCTCCCCCACCGCGGGGCCGTCCACGAACAGCGATCGTTTCGTCGAGTCCTCGGGCGCCGAGGCGTCGGCGTGGAGCACCAACGAGCCGTCTTCGCTCCCCAGGGCCGTCTCGTGGACCGAGATCACCTCCGTCAACCCGGCGTCGGTCGCCGACGATCGCAGGACCGCGGCCGAGTCGGGGGCCGGTTCGAAGGCCTCAACCCGACCCGCGGGCCCGACGATCCGGGCGATCGGCACCGCGAAGTACCCGACGTTCGCCCCGACGTCCACGAACACCTCCCCCGGGCGGATGGCGTCCGCGAGCATGGAGAGCAACACGGGGTGTTCGGCCGCGCATGGGCTCGGCCCGGGATCGCCGGGGGCCGTCAGCTCGCCGGCACCCGGACGTCGACCCAGACCAGCCGGTGATCCGAGCTCGGGAACGGGAACGTCCCCACCAGCTCGAACAACGGGTCGTCCGTGGTGGGCCAGAACACCGCCGCGTCCTCGATCTTGAGGTTCTTCCTCGGAAGCACGTAGTCCACGCGCAGGTTGCCGGGCGGCTCCGCGAAGTCGGCCGTGTCGAACGCCGGGTCCCCGACGTGATCGTCGTTGACGCCGCCCTGGAGCGCCGACTGCTCGACCGCGCCATCGCTGGTGGGCGTCACCTTCGTGTTCACCATCGGATGCTCCAGCAGCTGCTGCGCGGCGCCCGCCACACTGTCCCCGTCGAAGGGATCCGCGTTCTGATCGCCGGCGATCACGAAGGTCGACCCCGGCCGGAGGCCGCCGCGCCCTCCCGCGTCGTCCACGATGTACCGGCCGCGCCCCGTCATCACGTAGTCGGCCCAGAACCGGATCTCGTCGTGGTTCCGGCGGCCGTTCCGGTCCTCGGGACCGTCGAACACCGGCGGCGTGGGGTGGCTGACCAGGAGATGCACCGTCCGCCGCCCGATCTCGACCGGAACGTCCCAGTGGCTCTTGGACGACAGCCGGAAGACCTCGAGCTCCTCGGGCGAGTACCAGTCGGCGGGTTCGGGCGTGGAGGGGTCGTCGGGCAAGAGCGCCCCCGGCATGTCCTTCCACAGGAATGTCTGGAACGTCCGCACGTCGTCGTGGTCGATCGGGAACATCGAGAACACCGCCATCCCGAACTGCCCCGGGAAGAATCCGAAGCCGAACGCGTCGTCGGGTCCACCGACCGACCCGTCGTTGTTCAGGTCGAACCCGGAAGGGATCCCGGTGTTCGATGGCGCCACGAAACGGAACGGATACGAGATCGGCTGCGCGTCGCCATGTGGAATCGACAGGTAGTTCTCCTGAAATAGCTGCGCCGCAAGGGACTCGCCGTCCGCTCCTGCGGCATCGAAGTCGAACTCGTTGATCAGCAGGACGTCGGGGCGCGCGCGCTGGATGATCTCGGCCACCGCGTCCGCCTGGGCGTTGCCGGGAGAGCTCAGGTCGGCGATCAGCTCGCCGGCGGCGGATCGATTCAACGACGCGTTGAACGTGGCGAACCGGACGGGGTCGGCCGGCCGAGCGGCCAGGCCGGCGGGCATCCCTCCCCCCACGAGTACCACCACCGCGACCAGGCAGAACACGCGCAGTCTCGCTCTCGTCGTCATCGAGGCTCCTCTCTCATGATGGCCTCCGGCCCGTCTGGCCGCCGGTTCGTCCCTCCAACGACCCTACGATCAGCCGCCGCCCTCGCGCAAAGGACCCGAGACGACCGGGTCAGACCACGCTGACGCTCGAGGTCGAGATCCCGGAGCAGGTGAACGTGTCGGCGACGTTCACGACGCCGTCGCGTCCTCCACCCAGATGCCGGTTACGCCGATCACGGAGTTGACGCTGGAGGCTGCGGCCGGTTGCGCCTTGACCACCACGTCGACCTCTGCCGTCTTGTTGATCCTGCCGCGTGTCGCCACCTCGACCATGAACGCCTTCCACGTGACGCCGGTGATCGCGCTGAACGACAGCCCGTTGGTCGTGCGATCGCCGCTCGCGGCCATCGCGGCAGGAAGGGGTTCCGAGACCGGCATGGCCCGCGGCCCGCCGAACTTCCCGTTCGTCCCCCCAGCGGGCGCGGCCGACGGCGAGGTTGCCGGTATCGCTCACGCCCACGACGACGAACTGGAAGACGCGGTCCTTGCTGGTGGTCGCGGGGCGAAGGGTGAACCTGGCCGTCGTCTTCTGTCCGGGATCCAGCGTGCCGTCGAGCACGACGAACCCCTGGAGGAGGAACAGGCAGCTCGGCATCAGGACGAGCGGAACCACGGCGATGCCGAGGAGCAGCTTCCGGCGGCCGGACCCTCCCTTCGGAACGAGGGCCAATGGTGCCATCGCGTCACATGGCCGCGCAACGTCGCAGGCCCTGGATGCCGCAGCGGTGGAGGTCTCGATGCGGTGTCGGCGACCGTCGTGTCGGAGACAGGATTTGAACCTGCACGGGCCGCAAGGCCCACTAGGCCCTCAACCTAGCGCGTCTACCAAGTTCCGCCACTCCGACCTGGTGCTCGGGGATTCTACCAACCGAGAATTGTGCGCCCGGCCGTTACTTCCACTGCCACGAGAGCCAGAAGGTCGAGAGCCCGAAGATCACCGCGGTGGCCACCGTGATGCGATCCAACCGGCGCTCCAGGGAGGTGCCGCCGGAGAGCGTGGCACCGCCGCCGCCGAACATGTCCGAGAGGCCCCCACCCTTGCCCGAGTGCAGCAGGATGAAGACCACCAGGAACAGTGCCGAGATGACGTTCAGCACGAGGACGATGACGTTGACCACGAGCTCCCCAGTCTACCGGCTCCTCAGGCCGACGCCGTGTCGATCACGGCCCGATCCGGGAGCGGGAAGTGGCAGGCGGCGACCTGGCCGGGGCGATGGGGCTCCAGCTGGGGCTCGACCTCGCTGCACGTGGGGAACTGCGCGTTCGGACACCGGGGGTGGAACCGGCACCCGCTCGGCGGGTCGATCGGGCTCGGGACGTCGCCCTCCAGAACGATCCGCTTCCTGTGCGAGGCCAGGTCGGGGTCCGGGATGGGCACGGCCGAGAGCAGCGCGCCGGTGTAGGGGTGCTTCGGGTTCTCGTAGAGCACGCTGGACGGCGCGAACTCGACGATCTTGCCCAGGTACATGACGGCCACACGGTCCGAGACGTGTTTGACCACCGACAGGTCGTGCGCGATGAAGATGTAGGTCAGCCCGAACTCCTGTTGCAGCTCCTGCAGGAGGTTGATGATCTGCGCCTGGATCGAGACGTCCAGGGCCGATACCGGCTCGTCGCACACGATGAGCCGGGGGTGAAGCGCCAGGGCCCGGGCCACGCCGATCCGCTGCCGCTGGCCGCCGGAGAACTCGTGCGGGTATCGGTTGTAGTGCTCGGGGTTCAGCCCGACCAGCTCCATCAGCTCCTGGACCTGCTTCTTGACCTCGCCCTTCGAGACGGTGCCGTGGATCCGGAAGGGATCCGAGATGATCGATCCCACGGTCTTGCGCGGGTTCAGCGACGCGTAGGGGTCCTGGAACACCATCTGCATCTCACGCCGCAGCGGTCGCATCTTGCGACGCCCGAACGTCGTGTAGTCCTGGCCGTCGAAGAGAAGCCGGCCCTCGGTGGCGTCGTAGCTGCGCATGATGACCCGCGCCAGCGTCGATTTGCCGCATCCGGTCTCGCCGACCAGGCCGATGGTCTCGCCGGAATGGACCTCGAGATCCACCCCGTCCACGGCGTGCACCTGGCCGATGCGCTTCTGGAACAGGACTCCTTGCGTGATCGGGAAGTGCTTCTTCACGCCTTCCAGCTTGAGCAGCGGCGTCCCGGACGCCGGACGCTCCATTCGCGACTCCTGCGTCTCCACCGTCATGCCCGCTCCAGCACCTCCTCCCGGAACAGCCGCTCCTTGTCCGCCAGCGAGAGGTGGCAGGCCGAGGCGTGAACGCCATCCGGCGACAGGAGCTCGGGGACCACCCGTTGACACTCCTCCCACGCGTAGGGGCACCGCGGATGGAACGGGCATCCGGGCGGCACGAAGATCAACGAGGGCGGCAGGCCGCGGATCGGTCGGAGCCGGTGCTCCTCGACGCCCAAGCGCGGGATCGACTGGAGCAGGCCCCAGGTGTACGGGTGGTGAGCGCGATAGTAGATGTCCCGCGTCCGACCCGTCTCGACGAGACGGCCCGCGTACATCACCTGGATGTGGTCGCAGTGCTCGGCCACCACGCCGAGGTCGTGCGTGATGATCACGACCGCCGCCTGGAACTCCTGCCTGAGGCGGTCGATCAGCTCGAGGATCTGCGACTGCACGGTGACGTCCAGGGCCGTGGTCGGCTCGTCCGCGATCAGCATGTCCGGGTTGAGCGAAAGCGCCATGGCGATCATGGCGCGTTGCCGCATCCCGCCAGAATATTCGTGCGGGTACTGCCGGGCCCGCTCGGCGGGTTTGGGGATCCCCACCCGCTGGAGCATGTCGACGGCACGGTCGAAGGCCGCCCGCTTCGAGATCTTCTCGTGGGCCCGAACGGCCTCGGCGATCTGCTCCCCCACCACGTAGAAGGGGTGGAGGGACGTCATGGCGTCCTGGAACACCATCCCCATGCGCCGTCCCCGGAAGTGGCGGTACTCGTTTTCCGGAAGCGCCAGCAGGTCCTGACCGTCGAACACGACCTCCCCCTCCACCCGGGCCTGCTTCGCCGTGATGAGTCCCATGATGGTGAGGAAGGTGACGCTCTTGCCGGACCCGGACTCCCCGACCACGCCGAGCGTCTCGCCCGGATGGATGTCGAACGTGACGCCGTCGACCGCCTTGACCACGCCGTCGGGCGTGTCGAAGTGCACCTTGAGATCCCGCACCTGGAGCAGGGGCCGGCGCGAGCCGGCGGGGCTCGCCGTTGGGCGATCGGTCATGCGTATTTCACCCGCGGATCGAGGAACGCGTACAGGACGTCCACCACCAGGCTCATGATGGCGACGCCCAGGCCGGCGAACACCACCACCGCGAGGATGACCGGGAGGTCCCCGTTGCCGACCGCGCGAACGACGTAGGTTCCGAGACCGGGCAGGTTGAACACCGTCTCGGTGATGATCGCCCCGCCCAGCAGGGTCCCGAAGTCCACGCCGAACAACGACACCACCGGCGTCAGGCTCGAGCGGAGGGCGTGTTTGAACACCACCTTGCGTTCGGAGAGCCCCTTGGCGCGGGCGGTTCGGATGTAGTCCTCGTCAAGCGTCTCGAGGAGGTTGCTTCGCACCATCCGGGCGTAGAAGGCGGCGAACAGCAGGGAGAGCACGGACCACGGAAGGATCATACGCATGAACCACTGGCCGAAGTCCTCGGTGGGCGCCACGTAGCCGGTGCCGGGCAGGATGTCGAGCTGCTGCCAGAAGATCCAAAGGGCCATGAGCCCCAACCAGAAGACCGGAGCCGACACGCCGAGCAGGGCGAACCCCATCGCCAGGCGGTCGGCGATCTTTCCCTTGTTGAGCGCCGAGATGATCCCGATGACGACCCCGAGGAACAACCACAGGACCGCGGCCCCGATGGCCAGCTGGAACGTCACCAGGAGCCGGGAGAACAGGACCGGCTTGATCGGGGAGCGGCTGAGGAACGAGAACCCGAACCCCGGCCAGCCGTATTCGTCTCCGAGGAACAGCCGGCGGAGGAACAGGAGGTATTGCACGGGAGCCGGCTGGTCCAGCCCGAGCGAGTCACGCACCTGGGCCACCAGCCGGGGGGTGGGCGCCCGGCCGGCGAACAGGATGGCCGGGTCCGTGGGCGGCATCACGAAGAAGATGAAGAACGTGAACAGCGTGATCAGTACTAGGACGAGGACGACCCACAAGAGCCGGCGGATCAGGTACCTGCCCACCCTTCCTCGGCCCTCCTCTCGGACGGTCAGTGGATTCTAGAGCCCGCGCAGGAGAGCCGCCCCTCGGGCCCCTCGGGGCGGCTCTCCTGACGAACGCCGGGCGTGAACGCGGTTCCTAGGCCTGAGCCGACGCGTCGACCGCGACCTTGGAGAACGCGGTCGTTCCGGCGAATTGGTCGAACTCCCAGGCGGTGACCGCCGGGCCGATCGTCGTGATGACGTTCGGCCACAGGTAGGGCACCCAGGGCACGACCTCCTCCATCAGCTTCTGGTCCAGGGCGATCCAGCACTGGGTCGTCGCCTCGAGGTCACCCTCGAGCGCGACCTCCTTGCAGTTGTCGATGTCGGCGTCGACGCTCGGGACCTCCACGAAGTCGATCCCGCACTCGTCCGCCTTCTCCTGGGTGAGGCCCACCAGCGAGTAGTTGAAGTTGCCCTCGCACGCGATGCCGCGCCCGTCGTGCAGGAACCCGACGAACGAGAGGCCCGGGTCGGGGAAGTCCTTGCCCCACCCCGGGTTCATCGCGATCGGGGTCTCGTTCGACACGGTCTGGATGATCGTGTAGTGGTCCTCCGCCTCGCGGACGTCCACCTCGATCCCGATCTGGGCCAGCGAGTCCACCACCACGGGCTCCGCCTCGGTCCACGGAGAGCTGTTGCGGTTGACCATCACGACGCCCTTGCACTCCGGCGCGTCGCACAGGCCGTCGCCGTCGGTGTCGTAAGCGGACTCGGCCATCTCCGCCATCGCAGCGTCCACGTCACCCGCCCAGTCCGGCGAGGGGTACGGGTCGTACTCCTCCTCGGTGGGATGCCCGCCCGTCAATGCCGGCGGCTGGATGTGGGTGGCGACGCGGCCGTTGATCGGGCCGCCCCAGGCCTGCAGGATCGACGCCTTGTCCATCACGAAGTTGACGGCCCGACGAACATGGACGTCGTCGAATGGCGGTGTCGTCAGGTTCATCGTTATGTACCAGGTCCGGTCGTCCTGGCCGAACACCAGCCGGTCCTCCAGCTCGGGATCGGTCGAGTACCGCTGCAGCACGTCGGCCGGCGGGTTCCCCGAACCGACGTGACCGTCGATGTCCCCGCGCTCGATCCTGTCGAAGATGTCGGCCAAGTTGGTGTTCAGGTCGATCGTGATCCGATCGACGTAGTTGGCCCGGACCTCCGGGCTGTCGGTCGCGGGGTCGTACGCCGTGTTCCGCTCGAAGTACGAGTGGTCCTCGGGGTCGAAGCCGGAGATCGGCCCGGACGCCGTCAGGGCGTCGCAGTCCGACGCGTCGAGCGCATCCGAGCCCTCGTACATGTACGGCCCCGAGGAGACCACGTACCGCCCGTATTCGCCCGCCTCCGCGAAGCACCCGGCGACCTCCTCCGGCATCGGGCCGGTGGCCGGCATCGACACCAGGAAGGGGAACTCCGGCGTCGGCCTCGTCAGGTGGAAGACGACCGTCTTCTCGTCCGGCGTCTCGATCCCCGGGATCCCTCCGGGACCGGGGTCCTCGCCGACCTCGAGGCCCTCGATGACGCCTTCGTAGTAGAAGGCGTACTGGGCGACCAGCGACTCCGTAGCCATCCGCCGGAAGGCGAACTCCACGTCGGCCGAGGTGATCTCCCGGTTGACCGGCGGGCCGAACATGATCCCGTCCTTCAGGTGGAACGTGTAGTCCAGCCCGTCCTCGCTGACCTCGGGGAAGTCCGTCGCCAGGTCGGTCACGAGCTCGTTGCCCCGCTCGGTGTCGTGGTAGTAGGTCAACAGCGTGCGCTGCAACAGGTTCGTGAAGATCCCGAACGACAGTCCCAGGTACTCGCCCGTCGGATCGCCGCCGCTCGTGTAGGCGATGCCGTCGGTTTCGATGCGGTAGGTGCCTCCGGTCGTGACCCCGCCGTCTTCGCCGGTGGTCTCGGTCGGGCCGGTGGCGCCGCCACCGTCGCCATCGCCGTCGTCGTCGTCCCCGCAGGCCGCGGCAACGAGCGCGAGCGCCAGCACGACCGCCGTGATGCTCAAGTACCGTCGCTTCGTCACGGTTTCCCCCTCTCCCCTCTCGATCGTCTCTCCGTCACTGCCTGTCTCGGTCGTGGATGCCCCGGGATCTGCCCCCTCCTTCCTACGCCGGTTCGGCCACCTCCGCCGCCGCCGTCCGTCGGACTCGTTTCGTCGACGCCCGGGGGTCCAGGGCGTCCCGGAGCCCGTCCCCCACCAGGTTGAACGCCAGGGTGGTCAGGAACAGGAGCAGGCCGGGGAAGAACATCGCCCACCACGCGATCTCGAAGATCGGCGCCGCCTGGGCGATCAGTCGCCCCCAGTCCGGCTGCTGGTCCGAGACCCCGAGGCCGAGGAACGACAACGAGGCGGCGAAGATGATGTTGGTCGGGATGATCAGCGTCGCGTAGACGATGATCGGGGCCACCAGGTTCGGCAGCACCTCCCGGAACATGATCGACGCGTTGTTCGCGCCCAGGGTCCGGCTGGCCTCGATGAAGTCCCGTTCCCGGATCGACAACGTCTGGCCGCGGACCAGGCGAGCGACGTACGGCCAGCTGAAGAGCGCGATGACGAAGATCACCACCGGGACCCCCGGTTTCACCACCCCAAACAGGCATCCCTCGCGGGCTCGCGAACAGGTGGACACGATGCCGATCGCGAACAGCAACAGCGGCATGGACAACATGACGTCGATCGACCTCGAGATCGCCGTGTCCGCCCATCCGCGGAAGAACCCCGCGGTCATCCCGAGCACCACGCCGATGGTGACGGCGATCAGGGTGGCCCCGACCGCGATCACCAGCGACGTCCGAGCTCCGTACACGACCCGGACGAACAGGTCCCGACCGGCCCGGTCCGCCCCGAACCAGAAGTCTCCGTTCGGCCCGAGGGGCAGGCCGAAGTCGTTGAGCATGCTCTCCTCTCCGCGGTTGAACAGCTCGTTGGGGCCGTGGCCGACGATGTATCTCGAGATCAGCGGGGCGGCCAGCGCTACGATCACCAGGAAGGCGATGAACACCAGGCCCGCGATCGCGACCCGATCGGACCGGAACCGCTCCCAGAAGAGCTGGCCGGGGGACCGTCCGACGACCCGTTCCAGCTCCAGCGACGGCTGTGCACCTTCGAGGCTGGTTTCGGCCTGGACCTGCGCCATGGATCGATCGAGTCCCCGCTCTCCGGAAAGGGCCTGTCATCCTAGCGATGGACCGCCAGGCAGGTGCAACCCGCTCACGCCGCAATATACGGCCCGCGGCCGAGGGGGAGATTGCCGCCCGTCCGGGCCTCAGGTCTGGGACGGGACGACCGGCCGCACCTCCGAGAAGTGGCAGGCGTCCGGGTGGGGCCGGCTACGCGGGACCAGCTCCGGCTCCTGCCGGGCGCAGAGGTCCTGGGCCTTCCAGCAGCGGGTTCGGAACCGACATCCGGACGGCGGGTCGGCCGGGCTCGGCACGTCTCCGGTGAGGATGATCCGGTCCCGTTGATCCCGGACCGCGGGGTCGGGGACGGGGACCGCCGAGAGGAGTGCCTGCGTATAGGGGTGGGCCGGGTAGTCGTAGATCTCCTGCTCGTCGCCGATCTCGATGATCTTCCCCAGATACATGACGGCGACCCGATCCGAGATGTGCCGCACCACGGAAAGGTCGTGCGCGATGAAGATGTACGACAGGCCGAACTCGTCCTGGAGATCCTCGAGCAGGTTGACCACCTGGGCCTGGACCGAGACGTCCAGAGCCGAGACCGGCTCGTCGCAGATGATGACCTCCGGGTTGAGGGCGAGCGCGCGCGCCACCCCGATCCGCTGCCGCTGCCCACCGGAGAACTGATGCGGGTAGCGGTTGCTGTGGTCGGGGTTGAGGCCGACCCGCTCCAGCAGCTCCTGGACCCGCGAACGGCCCTCGCGGCGGCTGATCCCCCGCTCGTGGATCTCCCACGGCTCGGCGATGATGTCGCCGACCGTCATCCGGGGGTTCAGCGACGAGTAGGGGTCCTGGAAGATGATCTGGATCTCGCGCCGGAGCTGACGCAGCTCCTTCGAGTTCAGCTCGAAGATGTTGCGACCGCGGTAGAAGGCCTCGCCCGCCGTCGGCTCGTACAGTCGCAGCAGCACCCTGGCCACGGTGGACTTGCCGCACCCGGACTCCCCGACCAGGCCGAGCGTCTCCCCCTTGCGAAGGTCGAAGCTGACTCCGTCCACGGCCTGCACGTCGCCGATCTTCTTCTTCAAGACGATCCCGCGCGTCAGCGGGAAGTACTTGACGAGGCCGCGGACGGACAACAGCGCCTCGCCGTCGGCCGGTTCGTCGTCCAGCATCCGCTGCCGCTCATCCAGCATCGCCCAGGACCTCCTCGGCGAAGTGACACGCGGAGAGCCGTTCTGCGGCGACGACCCGAAGCGGCGGCACCTCGCCACGGCAGACCGGGAACCGGGCTCGCGGGCATCGGGGGTGGAAGGGGCATCCCGATGGGATCCGCATCAGGCTCGGCGGCGATCCTTTGATGGGGTCGAGCCGGCCGCTCTTGCGGTCGACGCGGGGGAGCGAGTTCATCAGCCGCTCCGTGTACGGGTGGGACGGCCGCGCGTAGATGTCGCCGACCGACCCCTGCTCGACGATCTTGCCCGCGTACATGACGCTGACGTTGTCCGCGACCTCGGCCACCACGCCGAGGTCGTGCGTGATCAGGATCAGACCCATCCGGGTCTCCTGCTGGAGCTCGGCCAGCAGCTCCATGATCTGGGCCTGGACGGTGACGTCGAGGGCGGTGGTCGGCTCGTCGGCGATCAGGATGTCCGGGTCGAGCGAGATCCCGATCGCGATCATGACCCGCTGACGCATGCCGCCCGAGAACTGATGCGGGTAGTCGCGCAGGCGCTCCTTGGCGGACGGGATCCGGACCCGGTCCATGAGCTCGAGCGCCTTCGCCATCGCGTCCCGCCGCGAATTCCCGCGGTGGACCCGGAACATCTCGGCGATCTGGTCACCCACGGTGAACACCGGGTTCAACGCGGAGAGCGCGTCCTGGAAGATCATCGAGATCTCGGAGCCCCGGATCGATCGGCGTTCCGTGCCGGAGAGCTTCAGGAGGTCGACGCCCTTGTACACGATCTCCCCGCTCGCCACTCGGCCGGGCCGATCGATCAGCCCCATGATCGCCAGGGCGCTGACCGTCTTTCCCGAGCCGGATTCGCCGAGAATGGCCAGGCTCTCGCCCTGGTCGAGCGTGTAGTTGATGCCGTTCACGGCATGCACGTCGCCGTAGTCCGTGTTGAACTCGACGGCGAGGTCCCTCACCTCGAGGAGATGGCCGCCGAACGACCCGTCCATCTCGACGAGAGCGCCCTCTTGTGTCTTGCGCCCCGTTCTCACCGGAGCCTCGGGTCCAGGGCGTCCCGGAGCGCGTCCCCGATGATGATGAAACACAGCACCAGGGTGGAGAGGAACAGCGCCGGGAACAACAGCAGGTGCGGGCTCTGCAGGATGCGGAACTGCGCTCCGCTGATCATGAGCCCCCAGGAGACCGCCGGGAGCTGCAAGCCGACCCCGAGGAACGAGAGCGCCGCCTCCGCCGAGATGATGATGCCGACGCTGATCGTGCCGTAGACGATCACGGGGGCGATGCCGTTCGGCAGGATGTGCACGCGAAGGATCCGCCAGTTCGACGCACCGAGCGCCCGCGCCGCCAGCACGTAATCCGACTCCTTGCCGGCCAACACGGACGAGCGCATCAGCCGCATGAGCGTGGGCCACGCGAGGAAGATCAACACGAAGCTGACCTGGAGGAGCCCGCGCTCCCCCATCACGCTCAGGAAGACGATGCCGGCCAGGGTCGTCGGGAGAGCGAACCAGATGTCCGCCATCCGCCCGATGAACCCGTCCCAGAACCGACCGAAGTAGCCGGCGATGCTGCCCAGGATGATCGCGATCACGATATCGACGCCGACCACGAGCAGCCCGATGATGAGCGAGACCCGCGTGCCGTAGATGACTCGGGTGTAGTAGTCGCGCCCCTGGATGTCGAAGCCGAACCAGTGGGACGAGCTGGGCGTTTCCACGCTCCTGGATAGGTCGGCGGCCTGGGGGTCCCGCGAGGTGAACAGCCCGGGCGCGACGGCCATCACCGTGAACAGGATCAGGAGAACGGCGGCGGCCAGGAACAGGGGGTTCTTCCGGAGCTGACGCCACGCGTCGCCCCACAGGCTGGCCTGGTAGTCCGAGACGCCGCCCTCGGCCGCTGCGGCGGTGGCCGTGGCCGACTCGACCTGGAGCCCGCCGGTCGCGCCGCGGGCCATGGCGTCCTCGAGCCGCGCCTCCTCGTCCTCGTCCTCGACGAGCGTGTCCGGGCCGTGAAGGGGTTCGTCGTCAGGCAAGACGGATCCTCGGGTCCAGGACGGCGTACAGGATGTCCACTATCATGTTCATGGCGATGAAGATCAGGATGCCCGCCGTAACGATGCCGACGACGACGGCGAACTCCTGCCCCTGGATGGCCAGGAACACCTCTCGGCCGATGCCCGGGATGTTGAAGATACCCTCCGTGATGATGGCCCCGGCCATGAGGGTCCCCAGGTCGACGCCCAGGAACGTCACCACGGGGATGAGAGAGTTCCGCAGCGCGTGCCGCCCCACGACTCGGCGACGCGGCAGCCCTTTCGCCTCGGCCGTCCGGACGTAGTCGGAGCGGAGGTTCTCGACCAGGCTCGTGCGCGTGAGCCGTGCGATGTACACGAGGGACAGGGACCCCAGGACCATCGACGGCAACACGTAGCTGATCCACCCCTGCTGGAGCCCCGCGATCGGGAACCACCCGAGCTCCACGCCGAGCACCAGCTGGGCGAGGAACCCGAGGACGAAGACGGGGATGGCCACCACCACCGTCGTGGAGACCAGGACGAGGTTGTCCATGAACGAGCCTCGTCTCAGGCCCGCCAGGATCCCCGCCATCAGCCCAAGAATCGCCTCGAAGATAAAGGCGCCGAGAGCCAGCCGCGCGGTCACGGGGAACTTCTGCTTGAGGATGTCGGACACCGGCTGGCCCCGGAACGTCTCCCCCAGGTCCCCCTGGGCCAGTCCCCCGATGTACTTCGCGTACTGGATGACGAGGGGATCGTCGAGGTTGTACCGCTCGCGGAGGGCGCGCTGTGCGCTCTCCGAGATGGGCCGCTCGCCGTTCAGGGCGCGGATGGGGTCACCCGGGATGGCATAGACCATCGTGAAGACGATGAACGTCGCCCCGAAGAAGACCGGGATGGCTTGAAGCAGCCTCCGGGCGATGAAACGCCCCATCCGACTTCCTCTCCCCGTGCGTTGATGGGGCGGCCGACCGGATCGGCCGCCCCATCCATCTTAGCTCGGCGGAAGGCTGTCCCTCTTCAGCCGACCACCTGGACCGCGGCCACGTCGACGAAGCTGAACTTGTCGATCATGACGTTCGTCACTCGCTCCGAGGTGACGGACTGGTTCAGCCCGAACCACAGCGGGATGATGGGCAGGTCCTGGAGGATCAGGTCGTCCGCCTGCTGGTAGAGCGAGACGGCCTCCTCGAGGGTCGTCGCCGCCTTGCCCTCGGCGAGCAGGTCGTCCACCTGCGAGTTCGAATACGTGGTGTAGTTCGACCCCGCGTTCGTCCCGTGGAGGTTCTCCAGGTAGTTCTGCATGCTCGGGTAGTCCATGACCCACCCGAGGCGGAACGGCCCCGTCACGCCGGGCGTGTCGGGGTCGTCGTCGATCCCCTGGTCCAGACGTCCCAGGTAGCGAGCGAACGGCATCGACTCGAACTGGACCTCCTCGATCCCGAGGTTCTGCGTCCACTGGTTCGCCACGGCCTCGATCCACTCCTCGTGGCCGCCGTCGTTGTTGAACCAGATCTCGAGCGTGCCGTCATAACCGCCGGCCGCGTCGAACAGCTGCTGGGCCTGCTCCGGGTCGAACACGCAGGACTCGCAGGCGCCCTCCCGGTACCCCTGGACCACCGGCGAGGCCATGTCGTCGGCCGGGGTCAGGGTGCCGAAGAAGATGGCGTCGATGATCTCCTGACGGTCGATCGCCATCGACAACGCCTTGCGCAGATCGGCGTTCTGGAACGCCTCCTCGTACAGCGGCAGCCCGATGTAGGAGAAGCTCGAGCTCGCGGACTCGACGAAGTGGTCGCCGAACTCGGACCGCGCCGCCTCGATCTGCTCCGGCGGGACGTCGGAGATGTCGAGGTTGCCGGCCTGCGTGTCGCGATACGGGGTGTTCAGGTCACCGTAGATCCGGAACTCGATGGCGTCGGCGTTGCCCGGGGTGCCGAGGTAATCCTCGTACCGGACCACGTTGATGCCGACGTCGTGCTCCCAGGAGCCGTCCATCATGTACGGACCGTTGCCGATCGGCGACTCGTTGAACGCATCGGAGTCCTCGAAGAACGACTCCGGCAGGGGGTAGAAGGCGTTGTAGCCGACGGTGATCGGGAACTCGCTGAACGGCGCCCCGAGCTCGACCGTGAAGGTACGGTCGTCGACCACCTGGAGGCCCGACATCTCTTCGGTCTCCGGATCACCCTCGGCAGGGTTCAACGCGTCGTAACCGACGATGTTCACGCCGAACGGCCCGAAGAAGTAGTTGTTCCCGGCGCCGTTGGGCCCGTAGGCCCCCCAGTTCCAGGCGTCCACGAACGACTGGGCCGTGACCGGCGTCCCGTCGTGGAAGGTCCAGCCCTCACGAAGGGTGACCGTCCAGTTGACTTGGTCATCGGACTCGATCGACTCGGCGACCGCGAAGATGACCTCGTCCTCGGGCGTGAACTGGATCAGCGGCGTGAACAGCCCCTTCAACACCTGGCTGCCGCAGGTCTCGGCGTTGATCTGCGGGATGAGCGACTCGGGCTCGCAGATGTTCATGCTGAACTCGCCGCCGCTGACGGCCGGGGCCGTTTCTCCCGTCGGTTCCGGGCCCGTTTCGCCCGGCCCCGTCGCTTCCGGCTCCTCGTCGTCCCCGCCGCACGCCGCCGCGACCAGCGCGAGCGACAGGACGAGGGCGAGCCAGGCCGGCGCCCTCCTTCGTTCTCGTCTCATGTGACCTCCCTCCGGATCGACCGGCACCTAATAACACAGTCCGGGCACACTGCCCAGGAGGCGTCCGGTTCTACCCCGCTGGAACATACGAATCCTGGAGCGCGGGGGGGTTGGCGCGCCGGGAAACCGCTGCTCAGCGCCGTTCAACGGTACTTGACGATCAGCGCGAACTCCTCCGGATCCAAGCTGGCCCCACCCACGAGCGCGCCATCGATCTCCGGGTGCGCCATGAAGTCGCGGATGTTCCCGGCCTTCACGCTCCCCCCATACTGGATCCGCACGGCATCCGCCACGGTCTTCGAACAACGAGAGGCCACGGTCTCGCGGATCAGCCCCACCACCTGCCCGGCGTCGGCCGGCTCCGCGTTCCGCCCCGTTCCGATGGCCCAGATCGGCTCGTACGCCAGGACCAGGCGGCCGGCGTCCTCCTCGGAGACCGACTCGAGCGCGGCACGCACCTGGCCGACCACCTTGTCCTCGGTCCCCCCCGTGTCCCGCTCCTGGAGCGTCTCGCCCACGCACAGGATGGGGGTCATTCCGTGCTTGAGCACGGCCCGGACCTTCCGGTTCACCGATTCGTCGGTCTCGCTGAAGTGCTCCCTCCGCTCGGAGTGGCCCACGATCACGTAGCGAACGTCGAGGGCGGCGAGCATGCCCGGCGAAACCTCACCGGTGAACGCCCCTTGCTCCTCCCAGTGAACGTCCTGGGCGCCGAGCGCATACGGCAGCCGGTCGCTCTTCAGCAACGTCTCGATCGACCGCAGCGAGGTGAAGGGCGGGCACACCACCACCTCGACCCGCTCGGCGTCGTCGGCGTCGAGGAGGTAGGAGAGCTTCTGGACGGCCTGGATGGCCTCCAGGTGAGTCTTGTGCATCTTCCAGTTCGCCGCGATGATCGGGCGCCGTTCGCTCATGGCTCCTCCAGGATCGCGATGCCGGGGAGGGTGCGACCCTCCAGGAACTCCAGCGAGGCTCCGCCGCCGGTGGAGAGGTGGTCGAACCCGTCTTCGAGCCCATATTTCTTGACCGCGGCCAGGCTGTCCCCCCCGCCGGCCACGCTGAACGCGCTCGAACCGGCGATGGCGGTGGCGACACCGCGGGTGCCGGCGCCGAACGGCTCGAGCTCGAAGACCCCCATCGGGCCGTTCCACAGGATGGTCTTGGCGTCCGCAAGCGTGCGGGCGAACTCCTCCACCGTCCTCGGGCCGATGTCGAGACCCTTCTGACCTGTGGGCACCGCGCTCGCCGGCACCGTTTCGCGCCTGGCGTCGTCGGAGATCTCGGGTGCAGCGATCACGTCCTCGGGGAGCTGGATCACGACACCGCGTTCGTCGGCGTGAGCCCGGGCGCGGCGGACGTCTTCGAACCGATCCGGTTCGACCAGGCTGTCCCCGATCTCGCCCCCGTCCGCGGCCAGGAACGTGAACGCCATAGCGCCGCCGATGAGCAGGGCATCCACGCGCTCGACCAGGGCGTCGATCGTCCCGAGCTTGTCGGAGACCTTCGCCCCACCGAGCACCGCCACGTACGGCGGCGCCGGGTCCTCCAGCAGCCGGGACAACGCCTGGACCTCACGTTCGAGCAGGCGCCCGGCGGCGGCGGGACGGTCGGCCTCCAGCATCAGCTCCGGCAGGGCCGCCACCGAGGCGTGGGCCCGGTGGACGGCGCCGAACGCGTCGTCCACGTAGACGTCGGCGAGGGCCGCAAGCTCTTCGGCGAACCCGCGATCGTTCTTCTCCTCGCGCGGGTCGAACCGGAGGTTCTCGAGCATGACGACCTCGCCCGGCTCGAGGTGGCCGCACACGGCCGTCACGTCCTCACCCACCACCTGATCCAGGGCCTGGACCTCGTGGCCCAGCAGTTCGCCCAGGCGGGCCGCGACCGGGGCCAGCCGGAGCTCGTCCTTGACCTGGCCCTTCGGGCGGCCGAGGTGGGATGCGGCGATCACCGACGCCCCGCGCTCGAGCAGCTCGCGGATCGTGGGCAGGCTGGCCCGGATCCGCACGTCGTCGGCGACCGCCCCGTCCTTCAGGGGGACGTTGTGGTCCACTCGGACGAAGGCCCGCAGGCCGGCGACGTCCCCCAGGCCCTCGAGGGTTCGGATGTGCATCCGGGACCGAGCCCTACAGGCTCGCCGCGACCTTCTGGGCCAGGTCGACCAGGCGGCAGGAGTAGCCCCACTCGTTGTCGTACCAGCCGACGATCTTCGCCAGGTTCCCCATCGCCTTGGTCTCCAGCGAGTCGAACGTGCACGAGGCGGGGCTTCCCACGATGTCGCTGGACACGAGGGGGTCCTCCGTATAGGCGAGGATCCCGCCCGAGAGCGGGCCGCTCTTCGAGGCCGCCTTGAAGGCCGCGTTGATCTCCTCGGCCGTCGCGTCGCGCTTCAGCGTCACGACCAGGTCCGTGACCGAGCCGTCGGGGACCGGCACCCGCATGGCGATGCCGTCCATCTTGCCCTGGAGCTGCGGCAGGACCACGCCGATGGCCTTGGCCGCGCCGGTCGACGTCGGGATGATGTTCAGCGCCGCGGCCCGGGCCCGCCGGAGATCCTTGTGGGGCAGGTCCAGGATGTTCTGGTCGTTCGTGTACGCGTGCACGGTCGTCATGAAGCCCTGCTCGATGCCGAACGCGTCGTCCAGGACCTTGGCCATCGGGACCACGCAGTTGCTCGTGCACGAGGCGTTCGAGATGACGTTGTGCTGCGCCGGGTCGTACGCGTCATCGTTCACGCCGAGCACGACCGTGACGTCTTCGCCTTTGGCCGGGGCGCTGATGATGACCTTCTCGGCGCCCGCCGCGATGTGTTTGTCGGCGTCCTCGCGTTTGGTGAACAGGCCCGTGGACTCGATCACGATCTGCGCCCCGAGCTCCTTCCAGGGCAGCTCGGCCGGGTCCCGCACCGCCAGGACGCGCAGCTCGTCGCCGTCCACGACGACGGCGTTCTCGCCGGCCGAGACGTCCCGGTCGAACGTCCCGAGGACCGAGTCGTACTTCAGGAGGTGCGCGAGGGTGTTGGCGTCCGTGATGTCGTTCACGGCCACGAAGTCGAAGTCCGCGCCGCGTTGCTTGGCCGCCCGGAAGAAGTTGCGCCCGATCCGACCGAACCCGTTGATCCCGATCTTCACGCTCATAGGGTCGTCCTCCTCGAGAGGGTTCGTTCAACTGTAACGGATACCCTCGGCCCGCTCGGGCGGACCCTCGGCCCTGGCGCGGAGGGCGAACGGCCCTATCGGTCGAGGTCCCGATGGTCGACCGAGGCGGGCAGACCCTTGTCCCGGAAGAACGCGGCCAGGTCCTCGGTCACGACCACGGAGCGGTGCTGGCCGCCGGTGCACCCGACCGCCACGGTCAGGTAGGACTTCCCCTCGGCCACGAACCCGGGGACCATGAACCCCAAGAGCGAGCGCAGCCGCCGCATGAACTCGCGGTACGTCTGCTGCCCCCGGACGTAGGTCCGGACGCGTTCGTCGGTCCCGGGCAGGGGGCGGAGCTCGTCGACCCAGTGGGGGTTCGGCAGGAACCGGCAGTCGATCACCAGGTCGGCGTCTCGAGGTGCTCCGTACTTGTAGCCGAAGGACAGGAGGGAGACCTGCAGGCCGGTCTCCTGCGCCTGGTCGGCGAAGGCGTCCCGGATGCGGTCCCGGAGCTCGTGGGGGGTGAGTCCGGAGGTGTCGATGATCAGGTCGGCGTCCCCGCGCAGGCTCTCCATCATCAGGCGCTCCTTCCGGATGCCCTCCACCACGCGGTCGGCCGGGGCGAGCGGGTGGCGCCGCCTCGTGGCCTCGTAGCGATTGACCAGGTCCCCATCCGAGGCCTCCAGGTACAGGATCCGGAACGGGATGTTGAGCTCCTCCAGCTCCTGGAGGGCCCGGGAGAGCTCGCCGAAGAACACGCCGCCCCGAACGTCCAACACGATCGCCACCTTGCCCGGGCCGCCCGGCTTGGACGCGAGCTCGGCCATCTTCGCCAGCAGCGACGGCGGGAGGTTGTCGACCACGAAGTATCCGAGGTCCTCCAGGCACCGGGCGGCCTCCGAACGGCCGGCCCCGGACAACCCCGTGATGATGGTGAAGCCCGGGCCGGCCGGGCGTCTTCGGGTTCGGCCGGTCCCCGCGGCGGGCGTGCGGTCCCGCGTTCGGGATCCCCCGGCCGTTCGCTGCGCGCTCATGCGCTCTCCCGTCGGACGGCGGGGGCGGCGGTCGTGAGCCGTTCGTGCACGGCTCGGGCCACCTCGGGACCGACTCCAGGGGTGGCGGCGATCTCCTCGACGCTCGCGCGAGAGAGCCGCGACAACGAGCCGAATCGCTTCAGCAGCGCCTTCTTGCGAGTCGGCCCAACGCCGGGGACGTCGTCGAGCGGCGAGGCCAACGCACGGCGGGCCCGTTTCTGGCGGTGGTACGTGATGGCGAACCGGTGGGCCTCGTCCCGCAGGTGCTGCAGCACGAACAGCGCCTCGGAGCCTCGCGGGATCAGCAGGGGGTCCGGCCGGTCCGGGAAGTAGACCTCCTCGAGCCGCTTGGCCAGGCCGATCGCGGGGACGTGGAGGCCGGCCTCCGCCAGGACCTTCGTGGCGACCGAGAGCTGGCCCCGGCCGCCGTCCACCACGATCAGGGCCGGCGGGTACGAGAACCGTCGACGTCGCGGGTCCGGCTCGTCCTGCTCGCGCAGGAGTCGGGCGACCCGGCGCCCCAACATCTCCTCCATGCTGGCGAAATCGTCCTGTCCGGGGACGCCCTTGATCTCGAACCGGCGGTAGTCCGGGCGTTTGGGCAGCCCGTCCTCGAACACCACCATCGACCCGACGGTGTCGGTCGGACCCAGGTTCGAGACGTCGTAACACTCGATTCGCAGGGGGGCCTGCTCTAGGCCCAGGATCGTCCCGAGCTCGGAGAGCGCCTTCGAACGGGCTCCGAAGTCCGAGGCCCGCTTGAGCTTGTGCCGCTGGAAGTGATCGCGCGCGTTCTGGACCACGGTTTCCATCAGCTTGCGTTTGGCCCCGCGTTCGGGCACGGCGAAGGCAACCGGCCCTTCGCGGCGCGCGGACAACCACTCGGACAACAGGTCGGCGTCGGCCGGGAGCTCCGGCACCAGGATCCTCGGGGGGACGTCCTGACGCTCCATGTACAGGTCGCGCAGGAAGGAGCCGACGAGCTGGGACCGGTCCAGGTCCTCGACCCGGTCGGCCACCCACCCCTTCCGTCCCGTCACTCGTCCCCGCCGCACGAAGAACGCCTGGATCGAGGCCTCCAGGTCGTCTTCGACCAGCCCGATCACGTCCAGGTCCTCCGGCCGGGTCAACACCATCTCCTGGCTCTCGAGGGCGCGCCGAGCCGCCACGAGCTGGTCCCGGAGCTTGGCCGCGAGCTCGTACTCCTCGCGATCGGCGGCGACGTGCATCTCACGCTCGAGCCGCCGGAGCACGGGTCGTTCGTTGCCGGCCAGGAACTCGGCGAGCGCGTCCACGTGGGCCCGGTACCCCTCCTCGGTCACGCCGGTGACCTCGGGGACGCAGGGACCGGCGCACCGGCCGATGTCGTAGTAGAGGCACGGCCTGCGCGCCCGGGCCCGCTGGTCGAAGAACGAGTTGGAGCACGTCCGGACCGGGAAGACCCGGGTCAGGGCGTCGAGTGTCTCGCGGATCGCGTAGGCGTGCCCGAAGGGCCCGAAGTACCGGACGTTCTTCCGTTTGGCCCCCCGCAACACCTGGGCGCGGGGCCAGCGCTCCCCCACCGTCAGCGCCAGGTAGGGATACGACTTGTCGTCCCGGTACCGGACGTTGAACCGGGGCCGGTGCTCCTGGATCAGGTTGAACTCGAGCATCAGGGCGTCCACCTCGCCCGACGCCACGATCCACTCCACCGCCTCGGCGGCCGCCATCATGGCCTCGGTCCGGGGATGGAGGTCGCGGGACCAGTAGTTGGCCAGCCGCTTGCGGAGCGACCGTGCCTTGCCGGCGTAGACCACGCGGCCGTCGCCGTCCCGGAACAGGTACGCGCCGGGAGCGTCGGGGATCGAGGACGTCTCGGGCCGAAGGACGGTCACGCGGGCATGGTAACGCGGCCGTTCGGCCGATCCGGCAGAGGTTGGGGCGAAACGGCGTTCCGAAGGCGTCAGCCGACGATCACGGTCCCGTTCATCTGCGGGTGGACGACGCAGAGGAAGTAGTACTCGCCCGGGGGCAGGGCCGGGATGTCGTACTCGCGGATATCCGGTCCTGCGAAGAGCTCGCCGTTGAACAGCTCCTCGGACAGGGTGTCGTCCGTGTAGATGGCGATGTTGTGCTGGGTGCCGGCGTCCCGGTTGTCGAGCGTGATGGTCGTCGGCGTGTCCGCCGGCAGCTGGATCGTCGAGGTGTCGAACGCGATGTTCTGCGCCACGACGGTGACCGCGCTGGGCGCCCCACCTCCGTCACCCCCGTCGGTCGCTCCAGTCGCCCCCGTGGCACCTGTCGCTCCGGCGGCCCCTCCGGTGGCTCCCGTGGCCCCGTCGCCCTCGCCTTCACCCACGATCCAGATGCCGTTCATGTTCGGGTGAACGTCGCAGTGGAAGTAGTACTCGCCGGCCGCCATTGCCGGGACGTCGTACGTCCGGGTGTCCACACCGTTGAAGACCTCGCCCTGGAGGAAGGCGGCATCGGCCGAGATCTCGTCCGCGCTCGGGTAGATGGCCACGTTGTGCGAGACGCCGTCGTCCTCGTTGACGAACTCGATCTGGACCGGTTCGTCGGGCGGAACCCGCACGCACGAGGTGTCGAACTGGATGCCGACGGCCGTGATCGTCACCACCCCGTCCACCGGCTCCGTGCAGTCCTGGCCCCCGCCGTCACCGGCCGGCGGAACGCCGGGCGGCGCCGGCTGCGGGCTCGGGGCGGCGAGCGCCAGACCATCCACCTCGCCGTACGCGCCCACCAGCAGGTCCTCGTTCCCCGTGTCGTACCAGGCCAGGTAGGCGGTGTCGCCGTCGGGCGTGACCGCGACGGACGGCATGGCGCCGCCGGTCGTGTTCCCCCCCGTGTCGATCGGCTCGAACGCGCCCTCACCGCCCGACGAGGCGAATCCGACCCCGGCCTCGGAGTCGAACCAGCCCACCCAGACCGTGCCGTCCTCGTCGACGGCGACCGAGGTTCCGGCACCGTCTTCGGCGGCCGCTCCCTCGGCCACATCGGACACCGTCGTCGTCTCGAACGGCCCGGAGGCCCCGCCGGTGGCCACCACGACCTGCGCTCCGGCGTAGTAGGCCAGCGAGAGGTCCTCCCCCGCCGTCGCCGACAACCCCTGGCCACCGCTCCCGCTCACCTGCCGCGGTGTCCAGCTCCCCTGGCCGTCGCCCGTGGCGAGCGTCACGCCCTCGCCGCCGTCGGTGTATGCCACGGCCGGGGCACCGCCCGCATCAATCACCGCCGTCGCGCACGTCTCGCAACCCGCCGCCTCCGCTACGGGCTCGACCTGCCACTCCCCGCCGGCCGGCGTGGCGGCCTCGATCGAGGCGGCCTCGGACGTGGAGGTCGAGTACGCGATCCACGGGTCGCCGCCCACGAGGGCGATGGACGGACCCACCGGCGGGGTGGGCGACACGCGTTCGATCGAAACCTGGGCATCGGCGTCGGGCTCCAGAGAGCCGGTGGCGTAGAAGACCCCATCGCCGGAGCCCCACACCGCGTGGAACGTCTCCCCGTCCGCCACCATGTCCAGGCCGGTCACGTTGTTCGCCCCAAGGTCCGCGATCGACTCCTCGAACGCCGGGTTGAACGCGACGTCCACGTTCGGGATCTGGCCCTGGATGGCCACCGCCCCACGGGTCCAGATCCCCTCCGGGCTCGCCGTCGCCATCAACACGCCGGGCAGCGTGGGCGCGAGCACCGGCCGGGACTGCGGGAACTCGCCCTCTTCGACCTCCTCCTCGAACCCGAAATACGCCGCCACCGGCAACCCGTCGCCGTTCGCCACGACCGCCGGATACCGGCCGGCGTCGTTCAGGGGATCGGCCACGAAGGGGACGAACCGCGCCCCCGAGCCGAAGCGCACCTCCGGATGGGGTTGCTCCGCACACGCCGCGGCGACCAGCGTCAGGCCGAACGCGAGGGGGAGCACCTTCCGGATCATGCGGGGCGGAATCCTAACAAGCCGCCTCGCGATTCCGGGCGCCGTTACGCGTGCCGGCCGGCGCCGACCAGGTCCAGGGGCAGCGCCCCGAGCACCTCGGCCAGGAACCGCCCGGTGTACGAGGTGGCGTGCGCGGCGACCTCCTCCGGCGAGCCGGCCACGACGATCTCCCCGCCGCCGTCGCCGCCTTCGGGCCCGAGGTCGACGATCCAATCGGCCGTCTTCACCACGTCGAGGTTGTGTTCGATGACGAGGACGGTGTTCCCCTGCGAGACGAGCCGCTGCAACACGGTCAGGAGCTTCCGAACGTCCTCGAAGTGCAGGCCGGTGGTCGGCTCGTCCAGCACGTACAACGTGTTGCCGGTGGCCCGCTTCTGGAGCTCGGCCGACAGCTTGATGCGTTGCGCCTCCCCGCCCGAGAGCGTGGGGGCGGGCTGCCCGAGCTTCACGTAGCCGAGCCCGACGTCCGACAACGTCTGGAGGTGCCGTTTGATCACCGGGATGTTCTGGAAGAACTCCAGCGCCTCGTCCACGCTCATCTCGAGGACGTCGGCGATCGACCGGTTCTTGTAGCGGACCTCGAGCGTCTCGCGGTTGTACCGGTGCCCCTTGCAGACCTCGCAGGTGACGTAGACGTCGGGCAGGAAGTGCATCTCGATCTTGATCTGGCCGTCGCCGGCGCAGTTCTCGCAGCGCCCCCCGCGCACGTTGAACGAGAACCGGCCCGGCTGGTAGCCGCGGACGCGCGCCTCGGGCACCTGGCTGAACAACGTCCGCACGTGGTCGAAGACTCCCGTGTAGGTGGCCGCGTTCGATCGCGGCGTCCGTCCGATGGGCGACTGGTCGATGTCGATCACCTTGTCCACCCGCTCCCACCCCACCAGCCGCCGGTGTTTGCCCGGCAGGGCACGTGACCGGTAGACCTTCTGCATCAGGGCCCTCAGCAGCACGTCCTGGACCAGGGTGGACTTGCCCGACCCGCTCACGCCCGTCACGCAGACCAGCAGGCCGAGGGGGATCTGCAGGTCGACGTTCTTCAGGTTGTGCTCTCGCGCCCCCAGGAGCTTCAGCCACGCATCGCCGGGGGGCCGCCGCACCTGCGGGGTGGGGATGACCCTCCGTCCGGACAGGAACGCCCCGGTGAGCGATGTGTCGCTCTCGAGCAGGCCCTTGAGGTCCCCCGAATACACGATCTCGCCGCCCGCCGTGCCGGCCCCGGGCCCGATGTCCACCACGTGGTCGGCGGCGTGGATGGTCGCCTCGTCGTGCTCCACCACGATCAACGTGTTGCCCAGGTCCCGGAGCCGGATCAGTGTGTCGATGAGCCGGCGGTTGTCCCGCTGGTGCAGCCCGATCGACGGCTCGTCCAGGATGTACAGCACTCCCACCAGGCCGCTCCCGATCTGCGTGGCGAGCCGGATGCGCTGCGCCTCGCCCCCGGCGAGGGTGGCCGAGGCCCGCGACAGGGTCAGGTAGTCCAGGCCCACGTCCACCAGGAACTGGAGCCGCTCCCGGATCTCCTTCAGCAGGCGTTCGGCGATCATGTGCTCGCGCTCGGAGAGCTCCCCGGTCTCGGTGAAGACCAGGGTGTCGCGGATGGACCGGTCGGTGAGCTGGGCGATGTTCAGACCGCCGATCGTCACCGCGAGGGTCTCGGGCTTCAGGCGGGCCCCGCCGCACGAGCGGCACGGAACCTCGCGCATGAATTGCTCGAGCTTCTCCCGCTGGCTGTCCGAGTCCGTCTCGAGGTGCCGGCGTTCCACCGCGGGAAGCACTCCCTCGTAGGTGGTCCAGTACGAGCGCGTCCGCCCGTACCGGTTCTTGTATCGGACGTGGATCTCTTCGTCCGAGCCGAGGAGCACCACGTCGCGGGCCTTCTTGGGCAGGCGTTTCCAGGGAGCCTCCATCGAGAACCCGTGGGTGGCCGCCACGGCCTCGAGCACCCGGAACCAGTATTCGAGCCGCGACCCGGCCCACGGCGCGATGGCTCCCTCCGCGATCGAGAGGTCCGGGTCGGGAATCACCAGCTCGGGGTCGACCTCGAGCCGGGTCCCCAGGCCGTCGCAGGTCGGGCACGCGCCGTAGGGCGAGTTGAACGAGAAGTTCCGGGGCTGGAGCTCCTCGAACGACAACCCGTCGTACGTGCAGGCCAGGGACTGGCTGAAGGTCTGGACGTCTTCCCCCTCGTGGGTCTGGACCGCCACGGCGGCCAGGCCCTCGGTGAGCCCGAGCGCTGCCTCGATCGAGTCGGCGACGCGGCGGCGAATGTCCGGCTTGGCCACCAGCCGGTCCACGATCACCTCGATGGTGTGTTTGTAGTGGCGCGGCAGGCGGATCGGCTCCGCCAGTTCGCGGACCTCGCCGTCGATCCGGGCCCGGACGAACCCCCGTTTGGCCAGGTCCTGGAGCAGCTTCTCGTATTCGCCCTTCCGGCCCCGGACCACCGGGGCGAGGATCTGGAACCGCGTTCCCTCCGGGAGCTGCATGACCTGGTCCACGATCTGGTCCGGGGTCTGCCGCCCGATGGGCCGTCCGCACTTCGGGCAGTGGGGGTGCCCGATCCGCGCGTAGAGCACGCGGAGGTAGTCGTAGATCTCGGTGATCGTCCCGACCGTCGAGCGTGGGTTCTTCGAGGTGGACTTCTGGTCGATCGAGATGGCCGGCGAGAGTCCCTCGATGAAGTCGACGTCGGGTTTCTCCATCTGCCCGAGGAACTGCCGGGCGTACGCCGACAACGACTCCACGTAGCGTCGCTGGCCTTCGGCGTAGATGGTGTCGAACGCCAGCGAGCTCTTCCCGGAGCCGGACAGGCCCGTGAACACGATCAGCTTGTTGCGGGGAAGCTCGAGCGTGACGTTCCGCAGATTGTGTTCACGGGCACCGTGGATCACGAGCGCGTCGGTGCCCACGACGAGCATTCTACGGGCGCCTCGGACACTCGCCGTCGGCGCCGGCCCACCCGTCAAGCCTCCGCGGCCCGCGGTCGATGGATTGAGAAGACATGGTGCCGCCCTCGCTGCTGCCCGCCGAACCCGCGCCGACCCCTGCCTGGCCGCCGACGGCGCGGGCGCAGGGTACCGAGCTGTCGACGTTCGGCGTGCTCGCCGCCCTGGTCGGAACGGTGGCGGCCGAGCTCCTCGTGTTCGGGGCCGCGGCGCCTGCGGCCGGGCGGTGGCCGTTCAGCTCGGCCGTCGAGGCGGTGGCCCGCCAGCTGGTCCTGCCCGGCGCGCTGACGCTCGGCGTGTCCATGGGGATCGTGCTGCTGCTCGGCTGGTCGGGCACCGCCGGGCTCCGGGCCGGCCGCTCCTCCCCCTGGGCCGTGCTCCCGGTCGGGATGTTCGCGCTCGGATCCGTGTTCGTGTTCGCCGACGTGACCGAGTGGGTGGGGCCGGGGTTCCTGTTCACGCTTCTCATGGGGCTGTTCCTGGCCGCGGCGGCCGAGGAGGTGCTGTTCCGCGGGTTCCTGTTGTCCGGCCTGGCCCGGCGGCTGGACGCCGAGATCGCCGTGTTCGCCTCGAGCTGGTTGTTCGCCGGGGCGCACATCCCGGCTCTCGCCATCGCCCGCACCCCGTTGCTCGAGACCTCGATCCTGATGCTGGCCCTGTTCGGGCTCGCGGTCTTCC
The DNA here is from genome assembly GCA_036374435.1 of Actinomycetota bacterium. Lineage (GTDB taxonomy): Bacteria > Actinomycetota > UBA4738 > UBA4738 > HRBIN12 > CALGFI01. The sequence goes on from DASUTU010000001.1 coordinate 27,995, forward strand.
TGTGCCGCGTCCGGGCCGAGACCGGGTCGTTGTGGTGGCCGACCGTCCTGCACACGTTGTGGAACTTCGTGACCGTCGGGCTGATCGTCGCTCCGTTTGCCACGCGCCGCCTGGAGGGACCGATGGGCAGCCTCAAGCTGACGCTGATCGTGTTCGGGATGGTGATGGCGTTCGGGCTGGCGCGGCGCCACCGGCATCGCGTCCCTCACCCGGCCGCTCCGATCGCCGCCGCACCCCCGCTGCCGGCGTTCCCCGTACCGGATTCGCCGCCGCTCCCGCCTCCCCCGCCGGTTGCCGTTCCCTCACCCGTTCGCCGGGCGCCCACGGCGAGCGGATAAGCTCTCGGCATGCCCGACCGGCACGAGCTCGAGGCCTTCTCGTCGCAGGAGCTGCACGACCGCGCCACTCGGCTGGCCTGGCGGCGCCTCGACGTCGGGTTCCTGTGGGACCTGCTGAGGACGATCCCGGAGGCGCGGGCCGCCGCGGGCGACGAGCGCCGCAGCGAGACCGACATCATGCGTCCGCTCGCCCTGCTGAACGACCTGATCGACGCCGACCAGGGCAGGCTGGCGGACGCGCTGCGCCCGCTCTACCTCGACTACCTGGAGGAACACGCGACGCCGGAGGACCTGGCGCCGGATTGACGGAGCCCAGGCCCCTCGAGGACTACCGCGACGAGTTCCCCGTCCTCGCTCGGAAGACCTACCTGATCAGCGCCTCGCTCGGGCCGCTGTCGACGAGGGCCAGGGCCGCGCTGGACGGGTACCTGGACGCCTGGGCGGGCAAAGGCGCGCCGGACCACGTCTGGTTCGAGGACGTCTTCCCGCGTATGGCGGCCTTGAAGCGATCCTTCTCGGCGTTGGCGGGTTGCGATCCGGCCGAGCTCGCCATCACCACGAACATCTCGATCGCCATCGCGACGATCGCCTCGGCGCTGGACTTCCGGGAACGCAACAAGGTCGTGCTCTCCGAGCTCGACTTCCCCACCGACGGCCACGTCTGGCTGGCCCAACGGCGCCGGGGGGTGGAGATCGAGTGGCTCCGCTCTCCCGACGGCATCTCGATCCCACTCGAGGAGTACGACCGGGCGATCGACGACCGGACCGCGGTGGTCATGGTCAACCGGGTTCTCTACCGCTCGAGCGCCATCGTGGATGCCAAGGAGGTGTGCCGGATCGCTCGCGATCGCGGGGCGCTGTCGTTCCTCGACGACTATCACGGGGTGGGGATCCTGCCGCTCGACCTGCACGATCTGGGATGCGACGTGTACGCGGCCGGCGTGCTCAAGTGGCTCTGCGGAGGGCCAGGGTTGGCGTTCCTCTACGTGCAGCGCGACCGGATCCCGACGCTCGAGCCGGCCGTGACGGGCTGGTTCGGCACGGCCGACCCGTTCTCGTTCGACGTCGAGCACCTCGCCTACCACCCCGCCGCCCGCCGGTTCGAACACGGCACGCCGCCCGCGCCGGTGTTCTTCCTTGCCCAGGGCGGCCTCGACGTCATCTCCGAGGTCACGCCCGAACGGATCCGCGCACGCCAGGGCGAGCTCACCGACCGGGTGATCGCCCGGGCCGACGAGCTCGGCCTCGCCGTGCGCACCCCCCGAAGCCGCGAGGCACGCGGGGGCGTGGTGAACGTGCGGGTCGGCCCCGACGCCGAGAGGATCTGTCACACCCTGCTCGAACGCGACGTCTGCACCGACTACCGGGCCGACGGCCTCCGCATCAGCCCGCACTTCTTCAACACCGAAGACGAGATCGACCGCTGCTTCGAGGCGCTCCGGTCGCTGCTCTGAGCAGGGCGCGCGCTCAGGGCGCGTGCGGACGGTCGCTCATCAGCTCCTCGCCGAGCTGGTTCTCGACGCGGGCGACGAACTCCTCCCCCGACAGGCCCGGCAGCTGTGCGATCACCCGGTTCTCGGCCTCGGCCCAGGACCCCAGCCGGGCGGCGATCGTGTCGGCCGCCCGCTGACCGAGGGTCCGCTGGTCGCCGAGATGCCGCCGCAGGGCCCGGTTCCGATACCGGGATCTGGCCGTCGTCGCCATGCTGCTCCTCTCCTCCCTGGTCGTCACGAGCGTTCCGTGACCACCCGGCCGGCGCGCAGAACTAGCCGGAGATCCCCGATCGCCTCCATCCGCTCGAGCGGGCTCGACCCCAGCGCGACGAGGTCGGCCGGGGCGCCCGGCTCCAGCCGCGCTGCCGTCATCGCGGCAATGACCTCCTCGGGCGTCATCCGGACGGCCTCGTGCAGCAACAGGGCCTCGCGCACGTGGATGCCCGGCGGCACCGGGCCGTTGCCGAGATCGGTTCCGTAGACCACCGTCCCGCCGGCGGCCCGGAACCGGACGAGGTTGTCGCACGCAATGCGGAGCTCCGGAGTGACCTCGCCGTAGGACAGGATGTCGAGCGTCGACACGATCCGCATCGACCGCGCCGCCGCCTCCAGCAGGGCGTCCGGGAGCCGCTCGCTGAACGGCGCGTGGGCGAGCTCGTCCACGCCGGCCCCCACGGCGCGCTCGACCTGCCCGGGTCCCTGGGCATGGGCGGTCACGGGCAGGTCGCGCCGGCGCGCCTCGTCCACGATCGCGCTGAGCTCGGCGTCCGACGGCGTCGGGCCGCCCTCGGCGTTCAGCGAGACCTTGATCGCGGCCGCCCCTCGGTCGGCGAGGTCCGCCACGGCACGGCGAGCGTGCTCGACGCCCTCGAGCTCCAGTCCCGTGCCCGGAGGGGCCCACTCGGCCCTGGAGGGGTACCCGCCGCGGCCGGTGAGCATCGGTCCGGCCGCCCGGATCCTCGGGCCGTGGAAGCTCGGCAATTCGGATGCATCGGCCAGCGGGAAGATGTCGTCGGGCGGCCACGCCAGGTCGCGGACCGCCGCGACCCCGCCGAGTAGGACGGCCGCTGGGTCCGACAGGCGGATGTGCACGTGCCGGTCCGCCACCGCGGGCATCAGGAACCCTTCGACCTCGATCCGGACCTCGGCGGGCGGCGCGCCGGCGGAGGATCCCGCGTATGTGACGATCCCCCGATCACAGACGACGGCGGCGTGGCGTACCAGGCGGCCCGGACCCAGCCACGCCAGCGGCGCCTTGATCTTGAGCGGCGGGCGCATCCGCGAACCCTATCGCCCGCGGTCGTTCGGCCGGCGCGGGGCGGCGGAGCCGAACGCCCGCCGCCCCGGCCGATGGAGCTACAGCGTGAACTCCTGCGTCTGCGGATTGAGGTGCCCCAGCTTCAGGGCGCCGGCGGTCTGCCTCCCGCTGAAGCGGAAGACGTTGAGGCCCTCGGTGATGTTGGTCTCGTAGATGAAGCCGTCGTACCAGTACGAGGACCAGGCGCCGCCGATCTCGCAGCCGAGCCCGCCGCAGAAGGGGTTCGGGATGAACGTCCCGGGCGCGATCTCGATCTCGGGCACGACCGGGATCGGGGGTGGGTCGCTCCACGCCACCTCGACCGGCTCGGCCAGGTCCGTGAAGTCCAGGACGGCGGTGCCGGACTGATAACTCCCGTGCACCAACACGTACCGGTCGCTGACCGGAACAATGTTGTAGTTGTGCAGCGTGCAGTTCTCGATCGCCGATTGCGTCCGGGTCAGGGTCCATTCCCCGAGCGGGTCGCCCGTCCTGGGGTCGTAGAAGAAGAACGTCCGGTCGCTCTCCGGATCGGACTCCTCGCACGCCGCGTCGACGCCGCCGCCGGGCTCGTGCCCGAAGATCAGGACGTCGCCGTCCCAGGTGAACGCCGCCGAGTGCCCGATCCCGATGCCGGGAACGGTCACCGACTGGATCACCATCGGGCTCTCGAGCGACGCGCCGTCCGCGGGGTCGAGCGTCCAGACGGTGAACCCGTCTCCGCCCGCGCAGCCGGCCATCATGGCATCGCCGAGGATGACGCCGGTGTCATGGCACCCCCTCCCGGCCGACGCGAACCCGAGCACGCTCGAGCTCGCGGGGTCGGCGAGCGGGACCTCCACGATGTCGATCCCGGGGCAGTCCCCGTCGGACGGGCTGTTGTAGACCAGCAGCCGGCCGTTCTCCACGTCCGGGACCCCGGTGGCGGTGTGGGAGCCGCACTCCGTGGCGACCTGCGCCATGAGCACCGGGTTCTCGAGATCGCTGATATCGAAGACGTGGAGCCCCTCGAATCCGGGAGCCACGTCCTCGCCGTCGCAGGTCAGACCGGCGCCGAACGGTCCCGGCGTTCCGGCCGGGGTGTTCCAGGACCGAACGAGGACGTCGTCCCACACGACGACATCGCCCTGATTCCCGTCACACGACGTGTGGGAGATCGTCTTCGGGTTTCCCGGAGCCGACACGTCCCGAATGGTGAAGCCGTCCCAGTTGCCCTGGAAGGCGTACTTCCCCCAGAAGGCGATGTCCGTGTGGATGTTGTGGTTGTCCGCGTCTGGATCGATGAGGCTCCGCGGCTCCTGGATGTGGCCCATCGGGTGCAGGTTCTTGGTGCGAGGGTCGCCGTCGTGTCCGGCCGACGCAGGCACCCCCAGCGGCATCAACAGCAGGACGACCGTCACGCCCACGAGAGCCCGCTTCGCTCTGCGCATCCCGTCTCCTTTCGTCGCTCCACGAGGGTCGAAGCGCGCTGGGCTGTGGGGCGGATCACGACCGAGGAACGGGGCCCGTCGCCCCGCCGCCGTCACGCCCGGCCGATCTCGGACGCCGATGGCGTCGCCGTCGGGCGTCACGGCGGGCGGAGGTCGGCCGACGGGCGCAGACGGGCGGGCGCAGGTGAGAGGGGCTCCGGCATCCGCGCCGAGGGACGCCGGCCCGTCCCACCACAAACGCCACCAACGGTGACGCTCCCCCACGCCGAAGACTGAATCACCTCTGCGGACGCTCGCGCAACCGGTTCGACGACGTTCGATCACCGCGGGCAGCGGGAGGCCGGGTCACGGTCGCGCTCTCCCGAATCCTCCGGCAGCCCGCGGCCGCCAGGCCGGTCACGATGAACGTGCGCGTGAGCCGACGGATGAACGTGCGCGCGGACCCCGCTCTGCACCCCTGGAGGTGGGTCGTTCACCTCCCGCGGAGCGTGACTCCCGCGCAGCGGGGCCGGGCTCAGCCGACGCCGGCCTGCCGCAGGCCCTTGAGCTCCTTGCGCAGGTCAACGACCTCGTCGCGGATGCGCGCGGCGTATTCGAACCGCAGGTCCTTGGCCGCCTCGTGCATCTCCTCCTCGAGCTGCCGGATCAGGCGCTCGAGCTCCTCGGTCGGCATCTCCGGGTGCGCGCGCTTGCGGCGCTTGCGTTCGGGGGTCGGCGCTTTGCCCGTGTCCACGGCCATCGTGAGCAGGATGTCCGAGACCTTCTTCCGGATGGTCTGGGGATCGATCCCGTGCTCGCGATTGAACTCCATCTGGATCTTCCGGCGGCGCTGGGTCTCCGAGATGGCCTGTTTCATCGAGTCGGTGGCCTCGTCGGCGTACATGATCACGGCGCCGTCCACGTTCCGGGCCGCCCGGCCGATCGTCTGGATCAGCGACGTGTCCGACCGCAGGAAGCCCTCCTTGTCGGCGTCGAGGATCGCCACCAGCGAGACCTCCGGCAGGTCCAGCCCCTCCCGGAGCAGGTTGATCCCGACCAGCACGTCGAACTCGCCCAGGCGAAGGTCCCGGATGATCTCGATGCGCTGGATCGTGTCGATCTCGGAGTGCAGGTACCGGACCCGGATCCCCATCTCGAGCAGGTAGTCCGTGAGGTCCTCGGCCATCTTCTTCGTCAGCGTGGTCACCAGGACCCGCTGCCCCGCCTCGGCGCGCTTGCGGATCTCCTCGATCAGGTCGTCCACCTGCCCGCGGGTCGGCCGCACCTGGACCTCGGGATCGATCAGGCCCGTGGGGCGCACGATCTGCTCGGCCACGTGAGGAGACACCCGAAGCTCGTACGGGCCGGGCGTGGCCGACATGTAGACGGTCTGGCGGACCCTCTTCGCGAACTCCTCGAACCGCAGGGGGCGGTTGTCGAGCGCCGAGGGGAGGCGGAACCCGAACTCGACCAGGGTCTCCTTGCGCGTCTTGTCGCCTTCGTACATCCCGTGGATCTGCGGGACGGTCACGTGCGACTCGTCGATCACGCAGAGCCAGTCATCGGGGAAGTAGTCCAGGAGCGTGTACGGCGCCTCGCCGGGCCGCCGCCCGTCGATGTGCCGCGAGTAGTTCTCGATCCCGGAGCAGAACCCGACCTCTCGGAGCATCTCGAGGTCGTACGTGGTGCGCATCCGGAGGCGCTCGGCCTCGAGCAGCTTGTTGCGCTCCTCCAGCCAGGTCAGCCGCTCCTGGAGCTCGTCCTCGATCGTGACGATGGCCCGCTTCATCCGGTCCTCGGAGGCCACGTAGTGAGTGGCCGCGTAGATGGTGATCTCGGGCAGCTCGGTGAGGATCTCCCCGGTGATCGGGTCGAACCGAGTGATGCGCTCGATCTCGTCGCCCCACCACTCGATCCGGATCGCGGTCTCCTCGTACGACGGATGCACTTCGAGCACGTCGCCCTGCACCCGGAAGCGGCCCCGGGCCAGGCTGGCCTGGTTGCGCTGGTACTGGATGTTCACCAAGCGCTGTTTGGCCCAGTCCAGGTCGGTGGCCACCCCCTTGTGCACCCGCAGGATCTGGCCCTCGTACTCCTCGGGCGAGCCGAGACCGTAGATGCACGACACGCTGGCCACGATCAGCACGTCGCGCCGGGTGAGCAGCGCCGCCGTCGCCGAGTGGCGGAGGCGCTCGATCTCGTCGTTGACCGACGAATCCTTCTCGATGTACGTGTCGGTCTGGGGGACGTACGCCTCGGGCTGGTAGTAGTCGTAGTAGCTGACGAAGTACTCCACGGCGTTCTCGGGGAACACCTCGCGGAACTCGTTCGCCAGCTGGGCCGCCAGCGACTTGTTCGGCGCGATCACCAGCGTGGGCTTCTGCACCCGCTCGACCACGTTGGCGATGGTGAACGTCTTCCCGGTGCCGGTCGCGCCGAGCAGCGTCAGGTGCGGCTCGCCGGCCATGATCTTCTCGGCCAGCTCGTCGATGGCTTTCGGCTGGTCGCCGGTCGGAAGGTGATCGGCGCGGATGGTGAACGGGGGCACGCCCTTATCCTACGGACGCCCTCCGACGGCGGGGTCCCCGTGCTCGGCGACGAAGGCCGCCAGGCTCTTGTGGTGTCCGGCGTCGTGATGGAACCCCCCGCCCGGACCGCCCAGGATCGCCCCCAGCCGTTTCCCGAGTTGGGAGCGGCCTCTCACGGTGACGGGGCCTCGCCACCGCTCGTCGGACATCGTGCCGACGGCCTCGAGCAGCTCCCGATGGGTCCGCTCGGACTCGCGGCGGACCTTCGCCAGCGACCAACCGGCCTTTCGCCGGACGGCCTGGTCGTTGATCTTCGAGGTTGGCACCGTGTACGCGAGGTCGTCGATCGGAGCGCGTTCGCCCTGTTCCCAGGCGGCGAGCGCGTCCAGGGCGAACTCCTCCCAGGTCGCCAGGTGCCCGATGAGATCCTTCGGCGACCACGTCCCACCGCCGAGCCCGGTCCGGGTGAAGGCGGCCCGCGGGAGCGCGTCCAGGAGCTCGTCGGTACGGGCGCGTTCGCGCTCGAGGATCCGGATCGCCTCGCGGCGCGTGGGGAGCTCGGCCATCACATCCTCCCTGCCTCGATGATGCTCTGGAGGAACCGCCGGGTACGCTCCTCGCGTGGCGAGGTGAAGATGGCCTCGGGCTGCCCCTCCTCCAGGATCACCCCGTCGTCCAAGAACAACACCCGGCTCGCGATGTCGCGGGCGAACCCCATCTCGTGGGTGGCGATCACCATGGTCATGCCGGCCGACGCGAGCTCGCGGATCACGTTCAGCACCTCGGCGACGAGCTCCGGATCCAGGGCGCTCGTGACCTCGTCCAGCAACATGACGTCCGGCTGCATCGCCAACGCCCGGACGATCGCGACCCGCTGCTGCTGGCCGCCCGAGAGCCGGTCCGGATAGTCGTCGCGTTTGTCGGACAGGCCGAACCGCCCGAGCAGCTCCATGGCCCGTTCCTCGGCATCGCCCCGGCTGAGTCCGAGGGCCTCCATCGGCCCCAGGGTGACGTTGCGGATCACGCTCATGTGGGGGAAGAGGTTGAACGCCTGGAACACGATCCCGATCCGCCGCCGGATCCGGTTCACGTCGACCCCGCGGGCGGTGATCTCCCGGCCCTCGACCACGATCCGGCCCCGGTCGATCGGCTCGATGAGGTTCACGCACCGGAGCAGGGTCGACTTCCCCGATCCCGACGCCCCGATCAGGCAGACCACCTCGTGTTCGGCCACCGAGAGGTCGATGCCCTTGAGCACCTCGAGCTTGCCGAACGACTTGTGGACGTCCTCGAGAACGAGGGCGGGGCCGTTCGCCGACGTCGTCATACGCCGCCCGTCTCCTGCCGCCGCCGCCGGTCCCGGGCCACGAGCCAGTCCACGAACCGCGCCTGCGGGATGGTGATCACCACGTACACCAACGCCAGCGCCACGTACGGCGTGAAGTTGAACGTGGCCGCGACGACGATCTGCGCTTGGCGAAGACCTTCGACGACACCCCCGAGGACGACGACCAGCGCTGAGTCCTTCTGGAGGCCGATGAAGTCGTTGAGCAGCGGCGGGATGACCCGTCGCACCGCCTGGGGGATCACGACGAACCGAAGCGTCTTGCGACGGCTCAGCCCCAGGGCGCGCGCGGACGCGACCTGGGACGGATGGACCGACTCGATGCCGGCTCGATACACCTCGGCGACGTAGGCGGAGTAGACGAGGGTGAGCGCAATGATCGCCCAGAAGATGTCTGAGCGCGGGATCCCCTGGAGACGCAGCGCGGGCGCCCCGAAGCCCAACAGGAGGATCACCAGGATCGTCGGGACCGCGCGGAACAGATCGACGTACCCGGTGGCGAGCAGCCTCAGCGGGAAGAAGACCGGCCCGGTCAAGCTGCGGAGCACGGCGAGGATCAGCGCCCAGGTCAGGACCAGGATCTCGGCCGTGACGAAGATGAACACGTTGCGGCGGAAGGTCCCCACGATCTTGGGCAAGCTGTCCGCGAAGACTTCTCCGTTGAAGAAGGCCCGCTTGATCTCTGGCCAGCCCGACGAGTTGAGCACGGCGACGATGACCACGGTGAAGAAGACCACCGTGCTGGCCACGGCGATCACGACGCCTTTGACGCCTTCGGCCTTGAGGGGTGCCAAGATGCGCGACCCCCGGTCTCCCGGAGGCGACGTCAGCGGGCCGCCGGGCAGATGATGCTGGAGCTCGGGCCCCGACGACACGGCCGGGTCAGCTCAGGACCGGCGCGTCCGTCTTGTCGGCCAGCCACTCCTGCTCGATGGCGTCCAGCCTGCCATCCGCCTTCATCTCCTGGAGGGCGAGGTCCACGCACTCCACGACCGGGCTGCCCGTCTCGAACGCCATCGCGAAGTATTCGTCCGACTCGCTCTCGAACTGCCCGACGACGACCCCGCGCGGGAACTGCACGGCGGTGATGAAGAACGCCGTCGGCAGGTCCACGATCACGCCGTCGATCGCGCCGCTCCGCAGGTCCTGGATGGCCCCGGCCAGATCGTCGTAGACGGCCGGCTCGGGGTCCGGCTGGATCACGTCTTCGATCACCTGGAGGCTGGTCGTCCCGATCGGCGCGCCGAGCGTGGCGCCCGAGAGATCGGCGATGCTGGTGGCGCCGGCGATCTCGGAGTCCCCATCGGCGACGAGCGCCTGCTGGACGTCGTAGTAGCTCTCGCTGAAGTCCACTGCCTCGTCGCGCTCGGGCAGGTACGAGATCTGCTGGAGCACGAAGTCGAAGGGTTTCTCGCCCGGGGCGAACGACCGGTTGAACCCGACCTGCACGAACGTGACCTGGTCGGGGAACGAGAACCCCAGGCGCGTGGCGACCTCGGCAGCCACGGCGCCCTCGTAGCCTTCCCCGTTCGCGGGGTCGTTGAACTCGAACTCGGTGTCGCCGTCCGTGCCACCCTCCCACCACGGTGGGAACGCCGGGTTGCCGGTTCCGATCGTCAACGTGCCGGGTGACTCGAAGGAGCCTTCGTTGGCCGCCGCGCAGTCGGCCGCGGTGGCGACGCCGGCCGTCTCGCCGGTGGCGCCCGTCGGGCCGGTCGCCGCCGTCTCGCCGGTCGGGGCGGTGTCGTCGCCGATCGTCGGGTCGTCCTCGGCACACGCGGCGAGCAACAACCCGCTCGCCAGGACGACGGCCAACAGCTTGCGCATCTCGGAACCCCCTCGTTTCAGAACGGGTGAACGCGTTCCCCCGGGCCGCGTTCGCGGAGCCTAGCACACGCCTGTTCGTACGCAGGAGGCATCGGCGAGGGTTCAACGACGCGGTTCCCAGGAGAAGAACCGGACCGCCAGGAGCAACCCGACGACTCCCCACGCGACGACGACGGCGAGGTCCGACCACGCGAAGGGGAACGGCGATCCGTAGTAGGAAGCCCGGACGGCCTCCGCGAACGGCTTGACGGGGAACACGTCGCCGAGCATCACCATCCAGCGTGGCGAGCTCGACTCGAGCGGGATGAAGATCCCGGAGAGGAACAGCAGCGGCAGGACGATCGCGTTGACGACCGCCGGGGCGGCGTGGGCGTTCGGCACCACCGCCGTGGTCGCCAGCCCGAGCGCGGAGAAGGCCGCCCCGCCCACGACCACCGTCGAGGCGAACTGAGCGAGCCGGAGGCCGGTGGGCAGGTCCGCGCCGTAGACCGCGACCCCGAAGGCCGCCGTGATCGCCACCAGAAGGAGCGAGATGCCCATGGCATGGAGCACCCGACCGGACAGGAAGGCCCAGCTGGGGAGCGGCGTGCCTCGCATCCGCTTCAGCACGCCGGCATCGCGGCTGAACGTCACGGACATCGCCAGGTTCGTGTACGTCGCCGAGATCAGGCCGAACGCGCCCATCGCGGCGACGTAGTACCAGCCCTGCTCGATGAACCGGCCGGGCGCGACCTCGAGGCGACCGCTTCCGAGCAACGACGTGAACACCACGAGGAACAGGAGCGGGAACGCGAACGTGAAGAAGGCCGAGGCCGGGTTGCGCCAGAAGGCCTTGTTCGTGAACCGCGCCAGCCGAAGAGCCAGCCCGAGGTCGCTCATGGGTCCCCCTCCGGGGCTCGGGTGAGCTCCAGGTACACGTCTTCCAGGGTCGGCCTGGTCACCTCGAGACCTTCGAGGGCGACCCCACGAGCCAGCGCCCAGCCGGTGAGCTCGCGGAGCGTCCGGACGGGGTCGCGAGCCACGAGCTCCACGAGGCCGTCCCGCTGGCGGATCGCGCCGAACGACGTCGGCAGCGCGCCGGCGCCCGCGCGAAGGCGGAATCGGATCGTCGACTCCGAGAGGTGCCGTCCGGCCAACGTGGACGGGGCGCCCTCGGCCACGACCTCGCCTCGTGCCAGCACGGCCACGCGGTTCGCCAGCTCCTGGGCCTCGTCCAGGGAGTGGGTCGTGAGCACGACGGTTTTGCCGAGCGCGCTGAGGTTCCGGACGATCTGCCACGCGTTCCTGCGGGCGCCGGGATCGAACCCGGTGGTGGGCTCGTCCAGGAAGAACAGCTCGGGGTCGCCCGCCAGCGCCACCGCGACGTCGAGCCGCCGCTGCTGGCCTCCCGAGAGCCGGATCACGCGCGTGTCCCGTTGCTCCGCCAGACCAACCAGGTCGATCACCTCGTCGACCGGCCGGGGCCGCCGGTAATACCCCGCGTAGAGGTCCACCGTCTCCCGCACCGTGAGGAACGGATCCACGCCGGTGGACTGGAGGACGATGCCGACGAGCTCCCGCGCTTCCCGAGGGAACTCGGCGGGGTCGTGGCCGAGCACCGTCACCTGCCCGGACGTCCGTTCCCGGTAGCCCTCGAGGATCTCGACCACCGTGGTCTTGCCGGCGCCGTTCGGGCCGAGGAGGGCGAACACCTCGCCGGCCTCCACGGACAGGTCGATCCCGCGGACGGCCTCGATGTGCCCGTACCGCTTCCGGAGACCCCGGGCCTCGATGATGG
>DASUTU010000002.1:0-8390 GCA_036374435.1 Actinomycetota bacterium
GTGTTACGAAACCGGGACCGTGATGGTGTCCGAGGGCACGCCGTCCTCCGAAAGCGTCAGGGTCGCATCCCCGAACTCAACGTCAACCACGGTCGCCGTCCACTTCGCATTCGGACACGATCCGGCCGGAGCAACTGGAGCGACCGTAGTTACCGTGAACCGGAACTGTCCGTTCCTAGGCGTCGCCAGGGGCCCGGACGAACCGGCCGCGTCGAAGTCGAAGTCCTGACCGGGCGCGACGTTGCCAGCCGGGTTCGCGCACTCCACGCTGGCGGTGCCGGACGCCGTGACGGTGATCTCAAACGTCGTACCGCCGAGACCGGCCACCTTCCCCATACACTCCACCTGCGTTCCGATGTCCGTGCACGTCGGCGTGCCGACGAAGTGCCCCGACTGCGCTTGCGCGGCCGAGGCGCTGAGCACCAGCACCGTGAACGTGGCGAGTGTCACCAAGAGAGAACGCTTCATCCGTTTCTCCTTTCCGTGACGTTGACCCGCCGCAACTCGCTACCAGAAGCACCTCCTCCAGAAACACCTCCTCCTGTGTACCTTCCCGGCGGCGGGCTCGGTCTCTAACCCTCCCCCGACCGCCGGTCTTGCACACCAGCATGCGGCCAGTTGATCGGGGCAGTCCGCCCTCGCCCTATTGCACCAATGGCTTCCCTTTGGGGTTGGCTTACGCCCATTCGCCTTCCCCTATGGGCGAACGTTTGGGAAGGACCAGCGTTCGATCTGAGCGCCCGCGTCCAGCAGCCGACCGTGCCCCGACGACGCCGTCCCCCCGGACAATCCGCTACCTCAGCGTGCCCGAAGGCTTTCAGATGAGGCCCAGGCGGAACCCCTCCGCGACCGCCTGCGCTCGCGTGGTGGCCCCTAGGCTCAGTCGGATCTCACGAACGAGCGTCTTGACGGTTCGCTCGGACAACTGGAGTTCCCGGGTGATCGCCCGGGTGGTCGCTCCGGTCGCCAGGAGCCTCAAGACGTCGATCCGCCGGGGATCCAGCAGCGGTTCGGTGGCCGAGCCCGAGCTGGCGTTCTCGACCCGCAGACCGGCGGCGGCCGCCCTGACGCTTGCCACGAGTTGGTCACCGGTCAGACCATCGTGGGGAAGCGTTGCCATCACGTTCGAGGTCACGTGACGACTCGCCTGACCGGAGGGCACGGGTGCGCTGAGCAGGATGACGGGACACGAGAGTTCGAGATCGCGAGCGGACCTGGAGCAGACGACAGCGACGTCCAAGGTGGCTTTGGCGTCTGCTGCCTCGGGGGAGGCCTCTCGTGCACCATCGAGAACGATGCACGAACAGCCCTGTTCGCTGAGGATCGCGACGATGCCGCGACTCAGAACCTCGTCGTCCTCCAAGATGCCCACGCGCAGGTGCTCCATGTAGGTTCGTTCTCCCTTTCAGGCGGGGATCCGGGCTACGTACGCTAGCAATGTAGGGCGTTCGGGGGATGTGATTCCCGTCATTCGTAGGGTGTGACTCTCGTCACACATCGTACGGATGAGCCGTGTCCCGCAAGCGATTCGATCAGGGCTGCCGGTCGGAGGCGGGCCCGAGTGGGAAACGGACCTGTTCGGCAGGATGGCGCCACCGTCGAGCCCCGGAAAGCGCGCCACAGGTAGACGAAGATGTAGGCGCCGGTGCACAGGAGGAAACCGACCAGGACGGCCAGGGACAGCGTTAGCGAGACCGGGCGAACGAGTCCCCCGTTCGGTCGACGTCGTGTGGATCGGTCGAGCCGCCGCGATCAGGGGTCGGGGGACTGCGGCTCTTGCGGCGGGCGGTCGCGCATCCGCCCGGCGATCCGGGCCAGGAGCCCGGCGATCGTGAACCGGCCGTATTCGGTCCGCATTGACGCCCAGGACCTTCCAGCCCCAGTTCAGGAAGCTCCGCCGGTCGATGGACTCGTCGTTCTCACCCATGTCACAGCTCCAGGAACAGCTCGTCCCACGGCCACACCCACGACCACTCCGGGCCCCGGAACAGGGTGCCGATCATCGTCAGGATGAGTCCGGCCGCGGCCAGGACGGTGAACACGATCACGACGATCTTCCGCTCAACGTCGCTGATGAACGCCGGGCAGCGCCGACCGCGTGGAGTTCATGGGGTAGCCGCGTGCCCGAGCGCGCCGTCAGCGTGCACGCCGGAAGGCTGAAACCGCTGGTTAGAGCCCTACGGGTCGATGATCCGCTTGGACTGGCGGATTACCCAACCCTTCAGCCGCGTGAGGCCGAGGATGAAGATCGCGACCGCCAGGACCGCGTAGGCAGCCAGGAACGGCCATGCAAGCGAGGCGAGCAGCACTCCGACGACGGTGAGGAGATCGCGCGCGAGCTCCACATCAGCGTGAAGACCGTCGAGACCCACGTCAGCGCGGTGTTGCGCAAGCTCCAGCTCTCGAGCCGATACCAGCTCACGCAGTGGGCAGCGATCGCCGACTCGCCTGAGCCTGCGCGAGCCGGTGAGACGAACGTAGTGAGCTGATTCGCGAGTAGCGTGGGGCCGTGCGGTTCCTCCTGATCGGGCTGGGCGTCGCCGTGGTCGTCTGGCTGCTCCTCATCGGCGCGCTGATCGCGTTCGGGCGCCGGGCGGCGGCGAAGGACCTCGCCACGCTCGTCCCCAACCTAGTCGTCCTGTTCAAAGGGCTGATCCGCGACCCCCGTGTCCCGAGGAGCGCCAAGGTCTGGTTGTGGGTCGCCGCCGTGTGGATCGCCTCACCGATCGATCTCGTGCCCGAGTTCGTGCCGGTGGCGGGGCCGCTCGACGACGCCATCGTTGCCGCCCTGGCACTCCGTTACCTCCTCCGCCACGCCGACCCGGCGGCGGTCACCGACCACTGGCGGGGCGACCCGGCCACGCTCGAGCGAATCCTCCGCCGGCGCGCCGACGATCAAGGCCGGAATCCGGCCGGTTGAAGGCTCAGATCGCGAACGCGACGACGGCCGCCCCGGCCGCGAGTCCCGACGTCAGCGCGAGGCGACGAGCCGTCCACCGGCTGGATCCGAACGAGGTCCCGGTCCGGGCCAGCTCCCGGAACGCCGAGATCAGGTCGCGGCCGTCCCGCGCGAGCTCTCGCCGGAGCTGCGCGGGGATCGTGCCGCCTCGTGATGCCGCGAAGCCTCGGCGATCTCGTCGGGCGTCAACCGCTCCAGCGCGATCCGGTAGACGAACTCCGGGTCCAAGCGCAACGCCAGCGTGAGGAGCATGTTCGCCAGGTCCACCGACTGCCGCCAGGGGGAAGGTGGACCTGGCAGAAGAAGACGTCTATCGCCACCACCTCGCCACGCCGCACGAACAGATTCGACGGCTTGATGTCCCGGTACCGTTTGTCCCGCCGGCGACAGGCCTCCGGGCGGTGTCCTACCCGCTGGGCTCGATCAGTTTCCAGCTGTTCTGCCAGGCGCCTCCCTGCATGTTCAGCCAGATGTTCAGGACGGCCATGGCCTCGAGGATCCGCGCCGAGTCGAGCGGGCCGGCATCGATCGGGCGCATGCCCATCGAGCCGGCGAGCTCGGACACCACCTTCTTGGCCACCTCGTCGTCGCCGGCGAGGAACGCGTCGACCGGCGTGCCGTCCACCTCGGGATCGGCCTGGCGGGTGGCGAACAAGGTGTTGAACGCCTTGACCACTCGCGCCTGCGGGACGCGCTCCTGGGTCTTCTCGGCGTTCGAGGTCCCGTCGACGACGGCGCCGGGGGTGTCGCCCATGCGGTTCGTCACGTCGACCAGCACCTTGCCCTCGAGCAGGTCGCCGATCTCGTCGAGCACCTCGGCCATCGAGTCGAAATACACGGCGGGAATCACCACGTCGCCCGCCTCGGCCGCCTCGCGGTTCGAGCCCGCGGCCGTGCCGCCGATCTCGTCGGCGATGGCGTTTGCCTCCCCCGGCGAGGTCGACGTGATCGTCACCTTATGGCCGGCCTTGGCGAGCGAGCGCGCCAGCGCGCCGCCCACGTTCCCGGTTCCGATGATCGCGACGTCCATCCGAGCCTCCCTTCTCTCGTACCCGGGTACGAACGGATGCTCGTCGCGAACCATTCCCGCGCGGGCGCGGGCGAAACGGAGAAGAGCGTCAGGCGCGGCCGGCGTCGGGCTCGCACCACTCCCGGATGTATTCGACGAACGGGACGAAGCCGCGGGTAGCGTTCTCGACGCGGGCGATGATCTCGTCCGCCGTCTCGATGGGGAGCTGGTAGCCCTCGCTGGCCGGGGCGACGGCCGGGCCCAGCTCGAGGAGCTGCACGGTGCCGCGGGAGGCGACGTGCATGCGGATGGTGCCCCCGGGGAGGCGTTCGCTCACGAACGGCGTGGCCAGTCGGAGCCGGGCGGCGGCAACCTTCCAAGCCAGCTCGCCGTGTTCGGCGCGAAGCCGGCGGGCGTGCCACCGCCTCCGAAACGTCCGTGCCGGAGCGAGCGTTCCGACGGCCATCTGTCTCCTCGAGCCGATCTCGTTCGTCCTCCTCTGTGCTCGGACGGTCCGGCGGAGCCCTTGAGCCGGGGGTCCGATCGAGCGGACCCGTCCGTGCCTGCGGCTACCATTCGACACCCGAGGAGGGGCGATGGCGAGGACCCGGAGCAGATCTGGAAGCCGATCGAAACTCGCCCGCGAAGGCGTCAGCCCCGGGGCTCGACGGTCACGCTGAGCTCGTCACCGCCCGAGATCGTGACGCGCTCCCGCTCGAGCGTGAGGTCCTCGAGCGTCGCCCCCTCGTCCGAGGGCACGAGCCGCATCGAACGGAGTCCGCTCGCCACCTTGACGTCGATCAGTCCGGGCTCCGGGTACGGCTCCGGCCGGAGCCCTCCGTAGTAGTAGGCCAGGATGTCCGAGGCCGACATCCCGCGCAGGGCCTTGCCGTACGCTCCCCACTGCACCATGCCCACGCCGTGCCCCCATCCCCGGCCGGTCATCACGACCGCCCCTCCCTCCGTGGACAGGTCCATCCACCGCGACGGCACGGTGACGGGGAGCCGGGTGCCGCGGTTGCTCGGCCCCGGGTAGCGGGCGGGCATGAGGCACGGGGCCCAGGTGTTCACGGCGTCGCGGAACGTGGACAGGTCCATCGAGCGCGTCGTCCCGCCCCCCGAGACCTCGACGGTCGGCCGGTCGAACCTCACGGACGAGATCGAACGCCGGGGCGGCCAGAGCCCGGCGGCGCCGAGGAACCGACGCAGTTCCTCCAGCGGCACCCGCGCGGTCCAGCGCGACGTCGGCGAGGCGCCGTCGTCCTCCTCCGACACCGGCCGCAGGTAAGGGAGCGGGGCGCTGCCGAACACCTCGTCGTTGCCGAGCGTCGAACCGTTCGAGGTCGAGAAGTACACGGTGTCCGCCGGCCGGCCTTCGAACACCAGCACGCGGCCGGCGGTGCGCCGGACGGCGCGGTACCACCGGCGAACCTCGGGCGTTCTCGGAACGGGGATGCCGCGGTAGACCTGGCACGCGGTCGTGGCGCAGATCATCTGGTCGGGCGTTCCGCCCTCCGGGCCGGTCCAGCCGATCCGGGCCAGCGCGTAGCTTCGCGCCGCGATCGCCTGGGCCTCGAGCGCGGCCCGAGGCCACGACGGCGGGACCTCGGCGATCCCCTCCAGGTACCGCTCGAACGACACGGTCACCATCAGCGAGAGCGAGCCGTCCTCCGATCGCTCGACGGTCACCTCGCCCGGGTACCGAGCGACCAGCCGTCGTCGCTCGGCGTCGACGCATCGGGATCGGGTCGGCGGGTAGAGCCCGCGGACCAGGAAGGAGCCTCCGTCGGGCGGCGTCGCGCGGACGGAGGTCTGTCCCGGCTCCACCACGGCGTCCGACGGAGACGGCGAGGGCGGGACCGGCTCCGTCGGCTCCTCGGTGGGAGGCGAGCTCGTACATGCCGTCAGGACCACGAGGGAGGCGATCACGACCCGGCGGACCGAGGACGATGCGCGAGGAGGCATCGTTGCGCACGCTACCAGCCCGGTCTTCGAGCGCGGATCCGAACCGCCTTCTCGGAGGCAGATTCGACAGCCCGGCGTCCCGCCGATACCGTCCGGGTCTTTGCGGGAAAGGGGGATCGATGCCGCGGTACCTCTGGCGCGGGTCGTACACCACGGATGGGATCCGAGGGCTCCTCAACGAAGGCGGGACGAGCCGCCGGGAGGCCGTCGAGCGGCTGACGGTGGACGAGCTGGGCGGGATGGTCGAAGCGTTCTACTTCGCGTTCGGCGGCCACGACGTGGTGGTCATCGCCGACGTGCCCGATCCCGCGACGGCGGCCGCGATCACCATGACCATCCGCGCATCGGGCGCGGTCGAGGTCGAGACCGCCGTGCTCCTCACGCCCGAGGAGATCGACGCCGCGGCCGAGAAGGCCTCCGCCGTCGCGTACCGCCCGCCGGGGGGCTGACCGAATGGCAGACTGCGCGCTCGGGGACGTTCGCCTCCGTAGGGCGAACGTCCGGGCGTCGTAGGCTGCACGAGGGGCTCCCGCTTCGGCCCCCGACGCTCGATACTCGCAACGCCCGCAGCCCGCATCCAGGAGGTGGACGTTGGGCGGCTCGTATCCGTTGCAGCAGGTCTCGACATCCGGGACTGTCGTCAAGGTTCCGGGCGGTGAGGTGGACCCCATCCACGTCGCCCGGCAGCTCGCCCCGATCTCGGCGGCGTTGTCCCGGGTGCTCGAGGAGGACCGGGACGGCTACCTGCAGCAGATCGAGGTGGCGCTCTCGATCACCGGCGACGGCGACATCGCGTTCATCAAGTCCGGCGGCGAGGCCGCTCTCAAGCTCACGATCGCCCGGCAGCGCGAGATTCGGATCCCATAGGTCCGAAGGGGTCAGAACGGCTCGTGCGGCGGGATCGCCGCCGCGTCCACCCGTTGCGCCGTCGAAACGGTGTCGGCGAGCGCCGTGATCCCGAGGGCGAGGAGCACTGGGATCCCCAGGGAGACCCGCAGGTCGGTCACCCGCGTCCCGAGCCCGATCGCCGCCGGACCGAGGATCGAGCCCACGTAGCTCATCGTTACCACCCAGCCGAGCTCGTCCCGGCGCTCGTCCGATCCGAGATGACCGGCCGCGCTGAATGCAAGCGGCACCACGGGCGCGAGGCCCAGTCCGAGGACCACGAACCCGGCCGCGGCCGTCCACGGGTTCGGCACCACCAGGCCAAGCGAGAGCGCGCCCGCCGCCAACAACCCCCCGGCCCGAACCACGCGGACCGGCCCGAACGCCGCCGAGAGCCGGTCGCCGAACAGGCGCGAGGTCGTCATCCCGAACGCGAACGCGGCCACCCCGGCGGCGCCGACCGCGGCGCTCGTCTCGAGCTCGTCGGTCAGGTAGACCGCGCCCCAGTCGTAGATGGCCCCCTCGGCGAGGAACGCAGCGAATCCGACCGCTCCGAGGGCGATCACTCGCCCGGCGACCCTCGCTCGCACCCCGGTATGTGGCGGCTCGGGCGCGGCCTCCGTGGCCGTGGGGAGCTCGCCGGGCCCGAGCAGACCGCGCAAGAGCGGCAGGCTCGACAGGGCGATCACGGCGGCGACCACGGCGAAGTGCTCGAGGGGGGAGGAGCGCAGCCTGGCGGCCAGGACGGAGCCCCCCGCGCTCGCGAGCATCCCGGCGCTCCACAGGCCGTGCAAGCCGGACAGGATGGGGCGGCCGATCCGGCGCTCGACCCCGACGCCGTTCGCGTTCATCGCCACGTCGAGCATCCCCGCGACGAGCCCCAGCGCGGCGAGCGAGAGCGCCAGTCCCGCCAGGGTTCGGGCGATCGCCGGCCCCAGCAGGGCCGCCCCGAGCAGCGGCGTGGTCACCCGGATCACGGCCCGGCTGCCGAACCGGCGCACCGGCCAGCCGGCCAGACGCGTTCCGGCGAACGTCCCCGCCGCGAACCCGACCAGGGCCGCGCCGAGCCCGGACGCCGACAGCCCGGCCTGGTCCTTGATCGCGGGGAGCCGCGGGCCGAGCGATCCCGCCACCAGGGCGTGCAGCCCGAAGGCGGCGGCGACGCTCAGGCGGGCCCGGCCGAGGCGGGTTCGGAACGGGGCGAGGGTGGGCACGAGGCCCATCTTGAGGCGGCCGACCTCGCGACGACCACCGCAAGGACCGCCCGCTATGCGGCGGGCGGCCGGTATTCGACGGTGGTGCCTTCGCCGGGGGCGCTTCGAAGGTCGAACCGCCCCCCGGCGAGCTCCACGCGTTCGCGCAGGGCCGGAAGCCCGAGGTGCCCCGGCTGGAGCCGATCCACACGGTCGTTCATCAGGAAGCCGCGCCCGTCGTCGGTCACGGTCACGAGGACGCCGCCTTGGTGGTCGGCGATCGTGATCCGAGTCTCCTTGGCCGAGGCGTATTTCCGGACGTTCGAGACGCACTCGAGCACGCCCCGGTAGGCGATCGTGCGGATCTCTGCCGACAAGG
>DASUTU010000003.1:0-2397 GCA_036374435.1 Actinomycetota bacterium
GATGGCGTGCGGGGGGGGGCCGCGCGCGGCCTCGCGCGCCCCGCCCCCTCGAGCGTCCCTAGCCGGGCAGGTCCTCCGACGTCAGGAGCTGGAGGAACACGTCCGCGTGCGCGTCCGCGTTCTGCTCGTAGGCGATCACGCCGTTCGACGTGATGTTCGACAGGTCGTCGCAGGCCTCGTGGTAGCAGGGGTCGTACTGCTCGCCCTCGGTGCCGCCGTAGACCTCGACCTGCTCCGCCGTCTTGATCCCCTCGGCCCCGGTGAAGAGGCCGCCGAACGGGATCCCGCTGTCGAAGAACGCCGCGTAGTCCGACCGGAAGTCGATCTGCGTCGGCGTCGTCGCCAGCCCCTTGTCGGCGAAGTGCTCCTCGTACATCGCTTCGATCTCGTCGGACCCGGGCGGGCCTGCGAGCCCGAACGCCGACCCGTCGCCGTCGTAGATGAACCGCACGAAGTTCGGCGACGCGATCATGTCGTAGTTCAGGTAGAGCGCGAGGTCCTCGAGCTCGTCCGCCGGCAGGTTGAACACGTAGTGGTCCGAGCCCACCAGCCCGGACTCCTCCGCGCCCCACCAGGCGAACCGGACCCGGTGCTCCATGGTCAGCTCGCGGAACTGGCCCTTGCCCTGACCGGCCTTGGGACCGGAGAGGTGGAAGGCCTTCGACAGCTGCTCCGCTGTCTCCAGGACCAGCGCCGAGCCGGACCCGTTGTCCTGGATGCCCGGGCCGCCGGGCACCGAGTCGAGGTGACCGCCGACCACGATCGTGGAGTCGGGGTCTCCCACCGGCGTGTCGGCCAGGACGTTGTACGTCGTCTCCGTGCCACGGAAGACGTTGGCGAAGAGGCGAACCCGCACGCCCTCCATCCCGGCCAGCTCCTCGCCGAGGAAGTAGGTCGTCTCCAGCACGGGGATGCCGGAGTCGTTGGCCTCGCCCAGCGTCCCGCCGATGATCCCGCGGTTCTGCTCAGTGCTCCCGTTGTTGAAGAGGATCACGCCGACGGCGCCGGCCTCCGACGCGTTCAGCGCCTTGATCCGGAAGGTGCAGGCCCCGCGCTGGATCAGGGCGATGTTCCCCGCCGGGAACCCAGCGAAGTCGTCGACCCCGGTGTCGTTGGGGATCGGCTCCCCCGTGACGGGATCGGGCTGCCACACGCCCTGGCACCCGCTGGTGGATGCGTTCCCCAGCCCGAGGTCGAGATCGACGGCGGTGACGTCGGCCGTGACGTCGCCGGGATCTGTCTGGGACATCGGCGAGAAATCCACGCCCTCCACGTAGGTGTGCGCCGTCGGCGCCAGCCGCTCGAGCGCGGACGGCCCGGCCGGGTACCAGGCCTGGAACTCGAACTCGTAGATCTCCACGTCGTAGCCGGCGCTCTCGGCCCGCTTCGCGACGTATTCGACGGACATGTCGTAGCCGGTCGAGCCGGAGAGCCGTGTCCCGATCGAGGGGTCGGTGGCCACGCGGATGTCGCTCCCGTCGGCGAACGACTGGAACTTCCTCAGGTGCTTCATCATCCCGTTCACGCTGATCTGATCCTGGAAGCGAGTGAACGGGTCCGTCTGCGCCCCCGCCACCGGGGCGCCCACGGCCATGGCCGCGAGGGTGGTGGCGAGGAGAGCGACGAGCAGCGGTCTGCGCATGAGACCCTCCTTTCCCGCGGCCCTCGACGTGCCGCGGTGAGACGGGAAACCTACTCCCGGTCGGCCGAGAGGGTCAAATCGCGCCTCGGCGCGCGAACCAGAAGGAGGCGACCGCGCCCAGCAGCACCCCGACGCCCGCGAGCAGGAGCCACGGGAACCCGTCGTCCTCAGAGGGCACCGGGAGGACGTCCACCGGCGTCGGGGAGCCGGGGGAGGGCGCGGGCGACGGCGCCGGGGAAGGGCTCGGGATCTCGGTGGGGAGACGCAGGATCCTCTCGTTCGTGACGACGTACAGTCGCTCGTCGGGGCCCACGAGGACGTCGGTGATCCCTCCCAGGTCGGTTCGGTAGCGGCGGAAGCGATCCAGGGCGTCGCGACCGTCCGCGAGGAGCGCGCGCCACAGCGTTCCCCCGTAGTCGCCGAAGAAGAGCGCGCCCCGGCTCTGGGCGCCCAGGTGGGCGTGGGGGTAGATCGCGCACCCGGTCGGCACGATGATGTCCACGAAGTCGATCTGCGGGTCGACGAAGCGCGGGTCGCCGGCGGCTCCCTGGACCAGCGGCCACCCGTGGTTGCCACCCGGCTCGATCAGGTTCACCTCGTCGTTGGCGCTCGGGCCGTTCTCCGTCTGCCAGACGTTCCCGGTGGTGGCGTCCACGCAGACTCCGAACGAGTTCCGGTGGCCCATCGAGAAGACGGGGCCGGGCAGGGGGTTGTCGGGGATCGAGCCGTCGGGTTCGAGGCGCAGCACCTTCCCC
>DASUTU010000004.1:0-4877 GCA_036374435.1 Actinomycetota bacterium
CCCACGAGTGATCCTTATGGAAGGGCCACTCGAGTCCGCCCGCCGACCGATCCGGCTCCGGCACCACGAACATCACGTGGACGAGCCCGTGCGCGATTAGGAACAGGGCCAGGACGATCCGGAACCGCGTGGCGAGCCACCCGATCACCACGAGCACGGGCAGGTACGGCAGCAGGGACGTCAGCCGTCGCATGGGGATCCTCCTTCGTTTCGCCTCTGCAACGACCGTATGCGGGCGGTCACGAGGGTCCTTGGGGTCGGTCGTCCCGCCGACCTTGGGACCGCCGGCTACTTGCGCCTGGCGGTGGCTTCGGCGAGGCGCGCCTTGACGATCTTCTTGACGAGGCGGACGGGGAGCGGGCGGCCGTAGTCGAAGCTGATCGTGCCTTTGCCCGTGACGAGGTCTCCGAGCTCGTCGCGGTGCGCCTCGACCACCCCCGAGCTCATCGGAAAGAAGCTGTAGTGGTCCTTGAACGCCATGTAGCCGACGAAGCCCCTCCCGCCGAGCGTGAACCCCGGCATGCTGTAGGTGATGCCTTCGTCGGCGTCGGGGGCCGCGGCGGCGATCGTCTCGCGGAGTTTCTGAAGGGGTTTGCGGTGTTCTTCGCTCAGCCCCTTGAAGTACCCCTCGACGCTCGTGGGTTTCTCCATCGCTACGCCCGCTCCTTCTCCCGGAGGCGTTCGAGGCCGTCCAGCATGAGATCGAGCGCGAACTCGAACTCGAACCGGTCGTCGCACCCGGTGCCGACCACCGCGCCGCCCTCGTCGTGCGTCCCAATGGCCACCGGGAGGAGCTTGGCGATGTTCGGGTAGACGTCGGCCATCTGCGCAAACATCGCCTCGGCCTCCTCCGCGGGCATGCTCGAGGTATCGTCGAACAGCTCCTGCGAGAAGCCGAGGATCCGGCTGCCCATCGCGTGCATGGCGTGGTGCATCAGGTCCACCGAGAAGCCGCCGGCCAGGAACACGCCCATCATCGAGTCCAGGTAGGCGATGACGGTCGGCGTAGGCTCGCCGCGCGACTCGAGCACGCGGGATGCCCACGGGTGGCGCAGCAGCGCCCGGCGGGCCGAGAGGATCCGCTCGCGCATCGTCGTCTTCCAGTCCCCGCCCTCGATCGGCGGGTCGATCTCGCCGACGACGACGTCCACCATGCCGTCCAGCAGCTCGTCTTTGTTCGCGACGTGTTTGTAGAGCGCCATCGGGACGACGCCGAGCTCGTGGGCGATCTTCCGCATGCTGAGCGACTCCACGCCGCCGTCGTCCGCCAGGCCGACGGCGGCCTCCAGGATCCGCTCGCGATTCAGGGGCTCTCGGGTCTTCTGCTCGATCTTCGCGGCCATGCGTCCTCACCTTCGCACGTGGCGACCCGCTCTCGCCCGCCCATGCCGGGCTTGACAAGTGTACGCCGTATACCCACAGGCGCAGGTGAGGAGAGACCCATGATCACGTTGCTGGTGTCGCCCGCGATCCAGGGCGTCGGTGCGCAGAGTCTCGAGCCTCGGCGTAGGGTTCGGCCGTGACGGTCTGCCCTTCCTGCGGCCGGGAGAACCCGGAGGACGCCCGGTTCTGCAACGGGTGCGGGACCGCGCTCGCCCAGCCCGAGCAGCGGCGGAAGGAGCGGAAATACGCTACGGCGCTGTTCGCCGATCTCGTCGGCTCGACGGCGTTCGCCGAGCGCGAAGACCCCGAGGTCGTCCAGGCGGTCGTGGGCGGCGCGTTCGACCGCCTGGCCGACGAGATCGGCCGCTACGAGGGGCTGCTCGAGAAGTACATGGGCGATGCCGTGCTCGCCGTCTTCGGCGTTCCGAGGGCGCACGAAGACGACGCGGAGCGCGCCGTCCGAGCCGCCCTCGAGATGCAGGCCGTGTTGTCCGAGATGAACCGCGGGTTCGAGGCCGAGGGCAAACCGACGCTCGCAATGCGCATCGGCATCGAGGCGGGCGAGGTCCTGGTGGACGTGGAGCGAGCCTCGGGTCCGCGGGACCGGATGCTGACCGGCGACGCGGTGAACACCGCCGCGCGGCTCCAGACCGCCGCCGATCCCGGCCAGATCGTCGTCGGTCCGAGCGTCTACGCCAGCACGAAGGACGTGATCGAGTACCGGGAGCTCGAGCCGCTCGACCTCAAGGGGAAGGCCGAGCCGGTCCCGGCTTGGCGCGCGCTCCGGATCAAGGCGCGGACCCGCGGCGAACGGCCACGTCTCGGCCTGGAGGCCCGGCTGGTCGGCCGCGACGAGGAGCTCGCCGTGCTCAAGCAGACGCTCCGCCGGGTCGAGATCGAGGGCCGGCCGGCCCAGGTCACCATCGTCGGGCCGGCCGGGGTGGGGAAGTCTCGGCTGGTCGCCGAGCTCGAGCACTACGTGGAGGGGCTGCCCCAGGTCGTCTACTGGCGCCGCGGCCGGTGCCTCGCGTACGGCAACACCTCGTACTCCGCGTTCGCCGACGCCATCAAGGCGCAGTGCGAGATCTTCGAGGACGACCCCGCCGAGGTCGCCGCGAAGAAGGCCGACGCCGCGGTGAGGGAGCTGTTCGGCGACGAAAGCGTCGCGCCGCAGATCCGCGCGCTGGTCGGCGCCGGCGACACGCAGGGCATGAGCCGGGAGGACCTGTTCGAGGCCTGGAGGCGATTCCTCGAACGCCTGGCGGCCCGGTACCCGCTGGTGGTGGTGCTCGACGACCTCCACTGGGCCGACGAGGGGCTCCTGGACTTCGTGGAGCATGTGGCGGACTGGGCGCAGGGGCCGATCCTGCTGGTGGCGACCGCTCGCGCCGAGCTGTTCGAGACGCGCCCGACGTGGGGCGGCGGGAAGCGGAACGCGGCCTCGATCTCCCTCGACCCGCTCACCGAGGCCGAGGGCGAGGCGATGCTCGAGGACCTGCTCCCGGGGCCGCTCACGCCCGAGCTGAAGCGGACGATCGTCGAGCGGAGCGAGGGCAACCCGCTGTACGTCGAGGAGATCGTCCGCAAGCTGATCGACGACGGGGTGCTCCGGGCGACCGAGGCCTCTCGTTGGGAGCTGGCGCTCCCGATCGAGGACGTCGAGCTCCCGCGGTCCGTCCACGGCCTCATCGCCGCGCGCCTGGACGGCCTGCCCGAGGACGAGAAGGTCGTCCTTCAGGACGCCAGCGTCGTCGGCCGCGTGTTCTGGGTCGGCGTCGTGGCCGAGCTCACGGGGCGGGGCGTCGGCGTGGTGCGAGACGCGGTCGGCCGCTTGCGCGTGAAGGAGCTCGTGCTCCCGCACGACCCGTCATCCTTCTCCGACGAGCACGAGTTCTCCTTCCGCCACAACCTGATCCGCGACGGGGCGTACGAGTCCCTGCCGAAGACCCTCCGCGCCGACAAACACGCGGGGGTCGCGCGGTGGGCGGAGCAGCGGGCGGGCGACCGCGCGGACGAGATCGCCGAGCTGATCGCCACGCACCTGCTCGAGGCGCTCGCGTACCTCGACGAGCTCGGGGAGGCCGGTGAGCGCCGCGACGAGCTGCGCCGGAGGGCGTTCCGGTGGACCGAGTCGGCCGGCAGGCGGGC
The DNA here is from genome assembly GCA_036374435.1 of Actinomycetota bacterium. Classification (GTDB taxonomy): domain Bacteria; phylum Actinomycetota; class UBA4738; order UBA4738; family HRBIN12; genus CALGFI01. The sequence continues at coordinate 3,532 of DASUTU010000004.1, forward strand.
CGTGGCGCTGTGGCAGCGCGCGCACGCCACCCGATGGTTCCGCGAGGCCGAGCGCCTGGCCGACGAGCTCGGGGTTCCCCTCGAGGATCGGGTCGACCTTCTTCGCGCGCATGTCGACGCCTCGTGGGGAACCGACCCGCAGGAGGAGATCGAGCGGATCGTCGGTCGGGCGCTGGAGGCCTACGAGCGGTCCGGCGATCCCATCGGGACCGGCTGGGCGCGTGCGCAGCTCGTCTTCCCGCTGTTCATGCAGACCCGTCCCGAGGAGGCCGAGGCCTCAGGACGAGCGGCGATCGAGACGCTCGAGCCGCTCGGCGAGCGGGCGGAGCTCGCCGATGCGCTCCACCTGCTGGGGTGGTTCCTGTGGCGCCGCGGCCGGACAAAGGAGGCCGAGCCGCTGCTGCGGCGGGCGGTCGAAATGGCGGGCCGCGTCGACTCGCCGCTCGTGGTCGCGGAGGCGACACAGACCCTCGGGGTGTGCCTGGTGCAGATGGGGCAGACGGCCGAAGGCATCGAGACGACGGAGGAGGCGTACAGCCTGGCCAAGGAGGTCGGTGAGTTCTCGAACCTGATGCGGTGCTGCAACAACCTACCCTCGGTCCTGGCCGATTACGTCTCCGACTTCGCCAGGGCCGAAGCCGTGCTCCGCGAGGGGCTCGAGCTCGCGCAGCGCGCCGGCGCGAAGAACCATGCCGGGTGGATGACCGGCAGCCTCGGCGACGTCACGTTCGGCCTCGGGCGCCTCGAGGAGGCCGAGTCGTTCCAACGCGAGGCGATCGAGCTCGCCCTCGCCGTCGGTGACGAGCCGCTCCGGGGGATGCGGTTGACCGGCCTCGCCGCCGTCGCTCTGTTCCGTGGTCGCCTCGACGAGGCCGAGGCGACTCTCGGTGACGCCACCCGAATCCTGGAGGAGAACCGAGAGCCACAGAGCTGGCTCTACGTGCCGATGCTTCACGGCTATCTCGCGCTGGCCCGTCGGCAGCCGGACGAGGCGGTCGAACGGTTCGCCGAGACGGTCGACTTTCTCCGCGGGTTCAACGTCGAGAACGATCCCTCGACGTTCCCGGATCTCGTGCGGATGCTTCATCGCGCAGGGCGGGCCGAGGAGGCCCTGGCGTACCGCGACCTGTCGGTGCACGCCCGTTCGCCCGCGGCGCGCGCGAACGCGAGCCTGGTGGAGGGGCTTCTCGCGGACGACCCGGACGAGGCCCGTCGACTCCTGGCCGAGGGGATCGAGATGCTGGAAGGTCTCGGCCTCCGGATCGACGCCGCACGGGCGATGGTGGATCTCGGCGACGCCATGGCGCGGCTCGGAGAGGATTCGCGCGAGACGCTTCATCGGGCCC
>DASUTU010000005.1:0-5946 GCA_036374435.1 Actinomycetota bacterium
GCTCGCGGATCGCGCCCGCCGCGACGCCTTCGGCCCAGCGAATCAGCCGGGACTCGGTCTCGGGCGTGGCGAAGCGGGTGAGCTCGACCACCTTGTCGATCGACAGTTCACCGCGCTCGAACGCCTCGGCGATGCGCGGGAGCGACTCGAGCGCATGAGCTGCGGCCAGCCACCGCAGGGCCCTCCAGAACGAGATGCCGAACCGGATCGAGACCCAATGGGCGGCGTCGCGAGCGCCGGAATCGATCCACGCCTCCCGGCGGTCCACCTCGGCGATCGTGGCCAGCAGCTGGCGTTGGGTCCGGCAGGCCGAGGCGTACAAGGCGTCGGCGCGCCGGATCAGCTCGTCATCAGAGGGGTCGTGCACCCGGACCTTGCCCCTTGCTCAAGATCAGCAGGTCACGGGGGAGGAAGCCTTGAGCATACTCGAACACACGTTCGATGTCAAGACCGCCGGCTTGGTGCACCCCGGCGATACCTCGACCAGGGACGTTCAGACGCCCGCGGACTCGAGGACCTTCCGCCGCTCCTCGAACTCCTCCGGGGAAATCTCGCCTCGCGCGAAGCGGTTCTCGAGGATCGCTCTGGCGTCGATGGGTCCGCTCCCACGCTCGGAACGGCCGCCCCACGCCCTGACCGCGAACGCGATCGCCGCCACGAGACCGCCCCAGAACAAGACCATCATCAGGGTGCCCCAGACCCAATCGGACCCGTCCATCATGGTCCGCACCTCCCCTCCAACCCTCCAAAAGACCCTCGTACGCCCGGCCGGCGCCCGGCGACAGGGCCGAACGGCCCGGTCCCGATCCGGTCGAACGGCCCTGCGCGAGGACCGGGCCCCCCAACGCAAACGTCGGGCGGCGGCCGCGGGGCCCGCCCGATGGGGGCCCTCAGGGGGACCCGGGTACACTCGATCGAGCAGGAACAGCCTGCGGTTCGCGCGTGGCGACCGACCCGTGGCCCTTCGGTCCACCCGCCCATCGCTTCCACGAATCCGGAGCCCCGATCGAAGGGAAGCGCCCAGTGGCCAAGATCCCGTCCCTGAAGGGTGGCACCACGTCCAGCGCGAGGGGCTACCTCGTCCCCGTCGTCGTCGAGCAGACCAGCCGCGGCGAGCGGTCGTTCGACATCTACTCACGGTTGCTCAAGGAGCGCATCGTCTTCCTCGGCACTCCCATCGACGACAACGTCGCCAACCTGGTGATGGCGCAGCTCCTGCACCTGGAGTCCGAGGAGCCCGACAAAGACGTCAACCTGTACATCAACTCGCCGGGAGGGGACATCACCGCCCTGTTCGCCATCTACGACACCATGCAGTACGTCAAGTGCGACGTCTCCACCACCGTGATGGGGCAGGCCGCCTCCGCGGCGGCGGTGCTCCTACTGGCCGGGGCCAGGGGCAAGCGGTTCGCCCTGCCGCACTCCCGAGTGCTCCTGCACCAGCCGCACGGCGGCGCCGAGGGCCAGGCCGTGGACATCGAGATCCAGGCGAAAGAGATGACCCGATATCGCCGTCTGCTCGAGCAGCTCATCGCCGAGCACACGGGCCAGCCGATCGAGAAGGTCGGCAAGGACACCGACCGCGACTTCATCCTCACGGCGCCCGAGGCCGTCGACTACGGCGTGGTGGACGAGGTGATCGCCAGCAGGAAGCTCGTGCGCGAGCTCGCGTCGGCCGGCGCCGCGACCTCGTAGCCGAGGGGGTTGCCGTGGAGTGGATCCGCGAAGGCGAGGTGCCGTTCCCGGACGAGCCCGGCGAGCCCGACAGCCTGCGCGCGTGGCGACCGTGGGTGCTCGAGGAGCCCGACGGCGCGGGTCGCATGTGGTACACGGGCAGCGACGGCACCACGACGCGGATCCTGACCGCCGAGCGGCCCGCCGGCGGGGCATGGGAGCGTCAGGGAAGGGCCATCGACGCGGGCTTCGCGGGCGACTCGGACTCCTACGGGGCCGAGTCTCCATGCGTCGTGAAGACCCCCGGCGGCTACCTGATGGTGTACGGGGGCTTCGACGGGGAGGTCAGCCGGCTGCACATGGCGACGTCGCGCGCGGGCCGCCTGTGGGAGTCCCAGGGGACGATCATGCAGCGCGGCCCCGAGGACGTCGGCGGCGCCAACGATCCCTGCCTCCTCGTCACCGGGGAGCGGTGGTGGCTCTTCTACACGGGCGCTCGCGGGGACGACGACCGGCGGACGACGATCATGGCGGCCGTCTCCCAGTCCGGGGCCTCCTGGGATCGGATCGGCCCGGTCCTGGAGCCGGAGGCCAGCGAGGTGGCCGTCTCGCACCCGTGCGCCATCGAGATCTCGAGGCGGCTCCACCTGTTCTTCGCCAGCGCGAAGGGCGGCCAGCGCCGTATCGCACTGGCCACGTCGCCCGACGGCGTCTCGTGGGATCGGCGAGGGACGGTGCTGGAGCCCGCGGGAGACGGTCCGGACGCGTCGGGCGTGCACACCCCCTGCGTTGTGCGGCTCCGCGACGGATCGCTCCGGATGTGGTACGCGGGGCTTCCGACGGCGGACGAGTCGCTCGGCTATCGCATCTGCTCGGCCCGGTTCCCCGGGCCCTGGTCCCTCTGAGATCCGGCTCGCCGGCCGGGCCGACGAGGGGACCGCTACCGGCCGGTCGAGAGGCCCGAGGCGCTCTTCCGTGCGTCCTTCTTGTCCTTCTTGTCCTTGCGTTTCTCCTTCAGCGACTTGCTCGCGGCGGTCTTCGAGCTCTTCGAACCGCCCTTGTCCTTGTTGGCCACGGCGCGCCCCCTTTTCAAGGAAGAAGGCACGACCGTACACCCTCGCGAAAGAGGAGAACAGGCTCCCGCCGCCGGTCCCTCCCGGCGACTAGGGTGAACAACCGTGGAGCCCGACGAAGAGCGGATCGCGCTGTTCCTCGACTACGAGAACCTGGCCATCGGGGCGCGCGACGCGCTGGGCGGCCTGACCTTCGACCTCAAGCCCGTGCTCGACGCGCTCGCCGAGCGGGGGCGGGTGATCGCCCGCAAGGCCTACGCGGACTGGTCCGCCTTCGACGAGGACCGGCGGATGCTCACGCGGTGGCAGGTCGAGCTGGTCGAGATCCCGCAGCGCATGGGGGCCTCGCGCAAGAACGCCGGCGACATCAAGATGGCGGTCGATGCGCTCGAGACGGCGTTCGAGCGCGACTACATCACCACGTTCGTGATCTGCACCGGCGACAGCGACCTCACGCCGCTCGTCCACAAGCTCCGCGAGCTCAACAAGCGGGTGATCGGCGTCGGGATCAAGGACTCGACCTCGAATCTGCTCCCGCCGGCGTGTGACGAGTTCCTGTTCTACGACACGCTCGAGGGTGTAGACGTCCCCACGGGCGCCGGCCGGCGACGGCGGGGAGCGAAGGCCGGCCGGCAGCCGAGGAAGAAGGCCCCGGCCGCCGAGCCGCCGCCCGAGGAGCTCGAGCCCGAAGCCGGGGAGGCGCCGGGCGACATCGACAAGCTCGCGGCCCGGGTGGCCCAGACGGTGGCGGGCCTGCAGCGGTCCTCCGGCGGCGCCGTGCTCGCCTCGACGGTCAAACGGGCGCTGCTGCGCAAGGACCCCACCTTCAGCGAGGGTGAATACGGCTTCCGGGCGTTCGGCGAGCTCATGCGCCACCTGGCCGATCGCAACGTGATCGAGCTCGCCGAGGGCTCGGCTCGCGGCGACCCCGAGGTCTCCCTGCCGGTCCACGGGGGCGAGACCGAAGCCTTCGACCTGCTTCGCACCGTGGTCGCCGAGCAGGAGAAGAGGGGCGGACCCGTGAACCTGTCGGGCCTCAAGAACAAGGTCCGGAAGATCCGGCCCGGGTTCAGCGAGAAGTCGTTCGGCTACGGCAGCTTCCTCCAGTTCGTGAAGGCCGCGGCCACCCAGGGCGTGATCACCCTGGAATGGGATCCGGACGACGAGGACCACCGGCTCGGCGTCCCGGGCTGATCCGAGCTGACCCCGCGCTGGCGGGAATCCGACGGGCCCGATAGGCTCCGAGACCTCGTCACAACGGCCACGGGGAGGGCAGATGAGGCGGTTGCTCGCGGTGCTGACGTGCTCGACGGTGCTCGTTCTCCTGGCGGGACCGGCCGGCGCGATCATGTACGGGGAGGTCGACACCGATGGCCAGTACCCGTTCGTGGGGATGCTCGCGTTCTACGACGGTGAGGGCGCGTATTCGCATCGCTGCAGCGGCACCCTCGTGTCGCCGACGGTGGTGCTGACGGCCGCGCACTGCACCGACGGGACGGCGTCCGCGTACGGGTACTTCGATCTCGAGGTGCCCGCGGACTTCCGCACGAACCCGACCGGGATCCTCGGCGACCCCGACACGCATCCCGCCTACAACCCGAACACGCTGGCCAACGACATCGGCGTCGTGGTGCTCGAGGACGCCGTGAACCTCGGCGAGTACCCGGTCCTGGCGGACGAGGGCTTCCTCAGCGAGCTCAAGCGCAGCCACGAGCTCAAGGGCGCCACGTTCGTCGCGGCCGGCTACGGCGGTCACGAGAGCTGGCCGCCGCCGGTCCTCGTGTTCGACCTGCTCCGGCGCTTCTCCGAGTCGCCGTACGCCTCGCTCAACCGGAACAACCTTCACCTGCTCCAGAACCCGAACGCCACCGGGACCGGCGGGACGTGCTTCGGCGACTCGGGCGGCCCGCACTTCTGGGAGGACACGCTGGTCATCGTCTCGGTGACGAGCTGGGGCGACGCGATCTGCCGGGCGAACGACATGACGCAGCGGACCGACCTCGCGTCGGTGCTGGACTTCCTGGAGGACTACGGGATCACGCCGACGGCCTGAGCAGGCCTGAGCACTAGAACGTCGCTGAGGTCACTCCGATGTGCAGGTACCATCGTGCCCACCGATGGGGCGGTTGGGCTCCTCGTCCGGGGAGCCCTCCTCCTTGATGTAGCCGAACCCGTTGAAGAACGTCTCGTCGAGCGGCCAGTCGAACTTGTCGGCGGCGCGGAGGAGCTTGAAGTACAGGAACGTCAGCGCCTCGCGCTCGTTGCGGAACTGCTTGCGGAACCGGTCGTCGATGGGATCGAGGTCGTTGACGTCGAGGGCCCGCCCCTCGAGGCTCCGACGCCGCATCTGGGCGATGTTGCGGGCGCCGCCGTAGTGCAGCGAGCCCTCCGTGTGGCCGTCGTGCACGCCTCCGAAGTCCGGGTGCTCGGACGGCGTGATGCCCTTGTCTTGAAGCCATCGCCCGAGGTCCACGAGCGAGCCGACGTCCCGAAGCCGCACCGTGCCTCCTCCTCGTCCCGAGGATCATCGCAACCCGGTCCGAGCCCTTCAACGTCGGCGAACGCGAGCCGGGAGGCCCTGACTACACTGCTGACGGCACCCGGCGGAAGGAGAGCCATGGATCGCTTGCGCCGCCACCGGGATCACCGTGAGGAACCGGAGCGCCGGGAGGAACCTCCGGCCGAATCCTCCGACCGCGCGCCGGCCGCGACCGACCGGCCGGAGCCGCCGCGCGAGGCGGCCGAAGCAGAACGCCACCGCCGACCTCGGGAGGGACGGATGGACCGCTCGCAGGATCGCTCCGATCTTTCCGTGGTGAGCCGGGGGACCAGGATCGAGGGCACGGTGGCGGCGGCGGGCTCGCTCCGGGTGGACGGAGACGTCAAAGGGAAGATCACCGCCGCCAAGGAGGTCTCGCTCTCCCCGGGCGGCCGGGTCGAGGCCAACATCGAGGCCACCGACATCACCCTGGCCGGTCAGGTGACGGGAAACCTCGAGGCGAAAGGTGACGTCTCCCTCCCGGCCGACAGCCGCCTGGACGGGAACATCCGCGCTCGCAACGTCCGGATCGGCGGCGTGGTCAAGGGCGACGTCGCGGGCCAGGGCACGGTCGAGCTCGGTCCCAGCGCCCGGGTCGAGGGCGACATCCGGTCCAAACGCCTCGCGATCGAGGAGGGAGCGGTCTTCATCGGGAGCTCG
>DASUTU010000006.1:0-4842 GCA_036374435.1 Actinomycetota bacterium
GCATCCGTAGGCGTGGGGTCGAGCCGATCGTCTACGTCTCGGGGAAGAAGGGCATCTCGTATTTCCGGTTCCGGACCGTCCCGATCGAGGCGCAGTGGTCGGGCGTGAGCGAGGTGCCCCCCTTCTCGGCCGCCGACGCCGTGGGCCGGCGCCTGATCCACGACTTCGCAGAGCGCCGCATCGACGAGCTCCACACCGTGTACACGGACTTCCGCTCGGCGTTCACGCTCCGCGCGACGACGAAGCGGTTCCTGCCGATCGCGCCGAACGAGCTCAGGGACGTGAAGGGTCGGCCCCACTCCGAGTACCTGTTCGAGCCCGCGCCGGCCGCGATCTTGGACGAGCTGCTCCCGCAGTACGTCATCACGAAGGTGTACGCCGCGATGCTCGAGTCGGCGGCCTCGGAGAACGCCGCTCGGCGGCGCGCGATGAAGGCGGCGACCGACAACGCGGAGGACCTCATCAAGGTCCTGACGCGCCAGGCCAACCGGGCGCGTCAGGACGAGATCACGACCGAGATCATGGAGATCGTCGGCGGGGCGGAAGCCCTGTCGGCGGCGGCAGGGGAGTAGAGGCATGGCTGAGAACGAACGCGCGAAAGGTCGGGTCGTCCGGGTCATCGGTCCGGTGGTGGACGTCGAGTTCCCGCCGGCAGAGCTGCCCGAGATCGACACCGCGCTGACGGTGGACTTCACCCTCGAGGGCCGGACCACCACGATCACGTGCGAGGTCGCGCAGCACATCGGCGACTCGACGGTCCGAGCGATCGCGATGAAGCCGACCGACGGTCTGGTGCGGGGTGCCCCCGTCGTGAACACCGGCAGCCCGATCAAGGTCCCCGTGGGGGAGGGCGTGCTCGGCCACGTCTACAACGTGATCGGCGAGCCGCTCGACACGACGGCGGACCAGATCCACCCGAGCGACTGGTGGCCGATCCACCGCGACCCGCCGCCGTTCGAGGAGCTCGAGCCGAAGTCGGTGATGCTCGAGACCGGCATCAAGGTCATCGACCTGCTCGAGCCGTACGTGCAGGGCGGCAAGATCGGGATGTTCGGCGGCGCCGGCGTGGGCAAGACCGTGATCATCCAGGAGATGATCCGGCGCCAGGCCGAGCAGCACGGCGGCGTGTCGGTGTTCGCCGGCGTCGGCGAACGAACGCGTGAGGGCAACGACCTGTTCCTGGATATGACCGAGTCCGGCGTGATCGAGAAGACCGCGCTCGTGTTCGGACAGATGGACGAGCCGCCGGGGGTGCGCCTCCGGGTGGCCCTGTCCGCGCTCACGATGGCCGAGTACTTCCGCGACGTCGAGCGCAAGGACGTCCTGCTGTTCATCGACAACATCTTCCGGTTCACGCAGGCCGGGTCGGAGGTCTCGACGCTGCTCGGCCGGATGCCCTCGGCGGTCGGCTACCAGCCGACCCTGGCCGACGAGATGGGGGAGCTCCAGGAGCGCATCACCTCGACCAAGGGCCGCTCGATCACGTCGCTCCAGGCGATCTACGTGCCGGCCGACGACATCACCGACCCGGCGCCGCACACCGCGTTCGCGCACCTGGACGCGACCACGGTGCTGAGCCGGGACATCTCGGCGCTCGGGATCTACCCGGCCGTGGATCCGCTCGACTCGACCAGCCGGATCCTCGACGCGCGGTACGTCGGGCAGGACCACTACGACACGGCGCGGCGGGTGCAGGAGATCCTGCAGCGCAACCGCGATCTCCAGGACATCATCGCGATCCTCGGCGTGGACGAGCTGTCCGAGGAGGACAAGGTGATCGTGGCCCGGGCGCGGCGGATCCAGCTGTTCCTGTCGCAGCCGTTCTTCGTGGCAGAGCAGTTCACCGGCATCCCGGGCAAATACGTGCCCGTGGACGAGACGATCACCTCGTTCCGCGGGTTGTGCGACGGGGAATACGACCACCTCCCGGAGCAGGCCTTCCTGTTGGTCGGAGGGATCGAGGAGGCCGTTGAGGCGGGCAAGAAGATGGAGGCGGCGTAGACGTGGCGGCGCTCGACGTTCACCTCGTCACCCCCGAACGTGAGGTCTGGGCCGGCCCGGCCCGGATGGTCGTGGCGCGCGGGGTGTCGGGCGAGGTTGGCATCCTGCCCGGCCACGTGCCGCTGTTGATCCGGCTCGCCATCGCGCGCCTGCGGATCCAGGTGGACGAGGGACGGTGGGAGGTGGCCGTGGTCGACGGCGGCTTCCTGCACGTCACGAGCCACGAGGACACGACGCGGGTCGACATCCTGGCCTCACACGCACAGATGGCGAACGAGATCGACGCCGTCGCGGCGCGAGCCCGGGCCGACGAGCTCCAGCGGCAGCTCGGAGACCGCAAAGACGCGCAGTCTCAGGCCGAGCTCCGCAAGGCGCTTGCCCGAGCGAACGTGATTGGCTGAGCTGCGGATTCCGGAAACGAGGACACCTAGGATGGAAGGTCGATGGATCGGCTCCTCGTGACGGGAGGGGCGAGGCTCACGGGCAGCGTGCCCATCGCCGGCGCCAAGAACTCCGCCCTGAAGCTCATGGCCGCGTCGCTGCTCGCGGACGGCCGCACCACGATCCACAACGTCCCGAAGATCCAGGACTGCGGGACGATGGTGGAGGTCCTCGAGCACCTCGGCGTCCGCTGCTCGTGGGTGGACGGCTCGTTGATCGTGGACACCGCGGGAGTCGAGCCGGCCGAGACGCCCTACGAGCTCGTCAGCCGGATGCGCGCGTCGATCCTGGTGCTCGGCCCGCTGCTCGCGCGGTTCGGCCGGGCCCGCGTGGCGATGCCTGGCGGGTGCAACATCGGCTCTCGCAAGATCGACCTGCACGTGCGGGGGTTCGAGAGGATGGGCGCCACCTTCACCTCCGAACACGGCGTCCTCGAAGGCGTGGCGGGCGAGCTGCGGGGGGCCGTGGTCACCCTGGACTTTCCCAGCGTCGGCGCCACCGAGAACGTGATGATGGCGGCCGTCGCGGCCCGCGGCACCACGGTGATCGAGAACGCGGCTCGCGAGCCGGAGCTGGCAGACCTGGCCGACTTCCTCACGGCGATGGGCGCACGGATCGACGGGGTCGGAACCCCCACGGTCGAGATCGAGGGGGTGGAGTCGTTCCGCCCGGTCGAGCACACCGTGATCCCCGACCGGGTCGAGGCGGGCACGTTCGCCATCGCGGCCTGCGCCACCGGCGGCGACGTCGTCCTGCGGGGCGCCCGGAGCGACCACATGGACCTGGTGTTCTCCAAGCTCGCCGACGCCGGGGCGCAGGTGGCCGCCACCGACGACGGCGTGGCCGTCTCGATCGACCGTCGTCCGGCGGCGGTGGACCTGGTCACGCTCCCGTACCCGGGGTTCCCCACCGACCTCCAGCCGCAGATGATGTCCCTCCTGGCGGTCGCGGACGGGACGAGCATCGTCACCGAGAACGTGTTCGAGAGCCGGTTCATGTTCGTCGACGAGCTGAACCGGATGGGCGCGGACATCCGAACCGAGGGGCACCACGCGGTGATCCGGGGCGTGGAGCGCCTGTCGGCGGCGCCGGTGCGGGCGCTCGACATCCGCGCCGGCGCGGCGATGGTCATCGCGGCCCTTGCCGCCGACGGCGTGACCGAGATCGCGGACCTGTACCACGTGGACCGGGGCTACGAGGGGTTCGAGCAGAAGATCGCCGCCCTCGGCGCCGAGGTCCGCCGCGAGCGCGAGCTCTCGCCGGCCCTGTCGTGACCCGCGCGCGGCTCGGCGCGCTCTTCTTCGTCTGCGTCCTGCCGAACGTGCTCGGCCCGTCGCTCGCCGGGGCGCAGGTCGACCGAGAGGTCGATCGAGCCTTCCTCTTCCTGATCCCGGGCGTGAGCTTCTCGGAGATGCTCGCGTCGCCCGACGTCGCCTCGCTCGCCACGGCGGGCGGCGCCGCGTTGCTCGTTCCGCAGGGGGGGCTGGTCGCGGACGGCCTCGGGTCCGTACCGGCCGGCGTCCGGGTCCAGGAGCTGGTCGGAGACCTCGACGCCGCGGCGGCCGCAATCCGGCGGACGATCTCCGAGCTGGCCGGAGAGCGGGTGCTCGTGGCCGTGGCCTCGACGACGCTCTCGCCGGCCATGCGCGATCACAAGGACGAGGTCCATCCGGTCGTCCTGACGTCCGGTCCGGCGTCCGAGCTCTTCCCCGACGTCGCTCAGCCGCGAGCGCTCACGTCGGACTCGACGAGGAGATCGGGGGTGGTCTCGGACCTGGACGTGCTCGCCACCCTGGCGGCGGCCGTCGGTTCGCCCGAGCCGGACGCGGGCACGATCATCCGCGCCACCGACGATCCGGCGCCGTACGAGCTCTACGAGCGGTATCTCGCGCAGCGCCGCCTGTCGGTGCCGTTCGGGGTGGCCGTCGTCGCGTACCTGTGTGTGGTTGGCGCGGTCGCGATCGCGTTCACGTTGCTCGGGGGCGCGGCGCCGCCGCTGGTCCGACGGGCCGCGGGCTGGGGTTGCCTCTCCGTCGCCACGCTCTCCACCGGGATGCTCGCGGCGGGACACCTTCCCGAGCTCACCTACGCGGTGGCGGTCCCGATGGTCGCCATCGTGACGGTCTTCGGGACGATGGCGTTCTCGCCGCTGGAGCGCCGGGACATCACGCTGGTTCCGGCCGGCATCGGCGCCGCCGTGGTGGCGTTCTTCGCGGTCGAGGCGATCCTGGGATGGCGGGGGATGGTGACGCCGCTCCTCGGAGCCTCGCAGCTGGACGGCGCCCGGTTCTTCGGCCTGCCGAACGTGGCGGTCGGCCTGCTGGTCGGGGCGGGCCTGTGGGTGGCCCAGCGCCTGCCGACCGGGGGCGGGTTCGCGCTCCTATGCGGGATCGGGCTGCT
>DASUTU010000007.1:0-2303 GCA_036374435.1 Actinomycetota bacterium
CGCCCGGGTGACGATGCCGGTGAGGTCGACGGTGGACGAGGACCGATACGGTGCGGCCAGCGACCGAGGCGTTGAGGTGTTCCAGACCGGTCGATCTGGCTGTCGGCAGCGGTTGAGTGGTTACCGCCGGATCGCCGCCGACCGGACGTGAGGAGGCATGATGTCGAGACGCCGATATCGGGAGGGCGGTCGTGGCGCGGCCCGGCCGAGAGAACCCGTGATCACCGAGGTCTCGGTGATGGGAGAAGGCGCCGGGTTCTCGGGCCGATGGTCCACGGACCTCGAGCACGTCCCAGGCGAAGCAGGCGACACCGTGGATCGAGACGACCTGCGGATAGCCTATGACAAAGCGGTACGCCGAGCCGCGGAATGGTACAGGTCGCGACTCTTCGAACTAAACGGCGACCGGGAGCGCCGGGCGGAGCCGGATGCTCCCGCCGTGTCGAGCCCCAGATGACACCAACCCTGTTCCAAGGTTCCGACGCCTACTCTTCCGAAGGAGGGCTACCTTCAGCCGCGGCGGGGGGATCGGGTAGACGCGGAACGTTGTCCGGCTCGTCGAGGTCGAGCGGGTCGGGCGAATCGAGGTCGACAGGGTCGGGCGAACTCTGGGATTCGGGCTCGGGGGCTTCCGCGTTGACGAGTGCGGCAAGCTCGGTGAACGCGGTCTGCCAGTCACTCAGCTCGGTGATGGCCTCCGTGAGGGGGGTGAACGCTTCATCGACCCGGGCCCCGATCCCAGCGGCCCGTTCCCTTGCGTCTTCGATCGTGGACCGGATCAACCCAACGACGGGAGCCAGATCCTCGCGTGTTGTCACCCTCTCCTTCTTCGCCAGGGTCTCGGCGCTGCTGGCCCGGTCCACCTCTCCAAGCTCCTCTGCCGCGTGAGTCTCGGTACCGTTCATGTTCCCCGCTATCGTCCCTCGCCCGGATCCCCCAACGGCAGACCGTTCGTCGGCCGTGGCCGAGGGGTCCGGCGCGGGACGCGCCGCGGCTTGCTCGACGCTCGCCCGGGCCGCCTCGAGTTCGCGTATGGCGGCGCTGAGCCCGCCCTCGAGCTCAGCGCGCACCGACCGGACCTCGGCCTCCAGCTCCTCGACCCTGGTCTCGGCGCTCCTGGCCCGCTGGCTCTGGATCAGGAAGGCCCGCCGGACCGCACTCAGCTCTTGCTCGAGCAGCGAGATCTCGTCGCTCCGTCTCGCGCTCAGCTCCTCCGCCGCTCGCAGGCGGTCGTCTTGCAGATCCGGTTCGCGCGCGGCGGTTTCGCTCTCGTGATCGGCGGTTTGCGGTTCGTGCCGAACGGCCTCCAACTCGCTTCTCGTGGCGGTCAGCTCGACTCGCAGGCGCTCCCTATCTGCAACCGCCTCCTCGAGGTCTCGGCGGGCGGCGTTTCGGTCGGTCCTGAGCTCGGCATCCTCGGCCCCCAGGGCGCGGAGCTGCTCGACTTGTTCGGCGAGCTGCGTTTTCAGCCTCTCAGCGTCAGACCGCGATTCGAGCGCTTGGTCTTCGGCCGCCCTGGCTCGCTCCGCGGCCTCTGCGAGCAACCTGTCGCGATCCGCCAGGATCAGATCCACGCTCTTGGACTTGTACCCGAATAGGCCTCGCTTGAGTTGTGCTCCTTCCGTCTTTGCTTCCTCCATCTGAGTCCCCCTGGCGCTCTGGGAGCCGTGCCGCGATTCTCGCGCGGAGGACATGGCGGTTCAATCACCGAAGCGACCCTGCCCGAACGAAGCGAGCGGCGGCGACCGTCAGGCGGCCCGCGTCGGACATGCGGAGTCCGGAGGCGAGTCCACCCTGATGACCTTGGGGAGCGGGACCCAGGCGTGCTTCGTGAACCCGAGCACCTTGTAGGTCACCTGGAATTGCGTGTACGTCTCGAAGGAGCCGGCCGCGAAGCGACCGCAGTTCCCGAAGCGTGTCCGAACGACGATCCACCGCCGTTCGCTGCCGGCCAACGTGAACGGAAGGAACTTGTCGAGGGAGGGATCGCCCTCGCTGAGACTGCCCGCGTACCGGTTCGCGGCCGTCTCGAGCCCGACCGGGACCATCAGCGCGTTCCGGCCGGTCATCTGGATCCTCTGGATGTTCACGGGGAACGGGCCGTCGTTCACCAGCAGGAAACCCAAGGAGAACGTCCCCTCGTTCACGTATCCCACCCGCACCATGTTCGGGCCGTCCTCCGTCACCGGGCCCGAGGCCGAGAATCGCTCCGCGGCCGAAAGGGGCTCGTACCGAACGGCGAAGAGCACGATGCCGGCGATGGCCGACAGGACCGCGAGATACGCGACCAGGCCCCAGGCGCG
>DASUTU010000008.1:0-25350 GCA_036374435.1 Actinomycetota bacterium
TCCTGAAGCTGCCGCGAGCTGACGCCGCGCCGCGCCAAGTACCGGTGGTAGAAGTCGATGGATTCGCTCGCCAGGTCGCGGAGCTCACGCCCGATGTGCTGGCCGCGCGCGTTCGGGTCGCCTTCGGCCCGCACGATCCGAAGATCACCCATGGACCCCGCCGCTGCCCGCCCGCACGCCCCTAGGGTAGCGGGGCCGCCCGGCGGTATCGTGAACCGGTGCCGCACCATCTCCAGGCCGTGTCCACGAACGGCTCCGGCTTTGGCCCCGAGCACGAGCCGGAGGACCTCGACGACCTCCAGCCGCTGGTGCGTCCGACCTGGTGGCGATGGGTGGCGATCGCCGTGATCGTCGCGATGGTCCTGGCCGGCCCGCTCGCAGTGGCCGTCTACCGCCTGCTGAGCTGAGCCCCAAGGCCAGCAGTTCAGCTCTCGCTGGGCTCCAGCTCCGCGGTGGCCCGAGCCTCGATTTCGCGGATGAACCGCGTCTTCGCCTCGACGTACGAGTAGATGTCGTTCGGATGTTGGGCCGCGAGCGCTCGCTTCAGGTCGGCGTAACGTTCGACCTCGTCGGGATGGGAGCGGAGGAAGTCTCGGAACAGGAGGTGGCGCCGCTCCCATTCACTACCTGTTGGGCAGACGTGGATCTGGTGCGTCCGGACGGCATCGGAATCCTTGCTGAAGTACTCGTGCTCGGGGTCCGTGGGGTCGATCACGTGTCGATACCCCAGCGTGGTCAGGGGATCCACATAGCGAGCGCGCGGGAACATCTCCGCCACGGAGACCTGGATGTCGATGATCGGCTTGGCGGGGAGGCCCGGGACGGCCGTGGAACCGACGTGCTCGATCCGGACGGCGGTGTCTCCGAGCGCTGCGCGAATCATTCGCGCCTCCTCCTTGAACATCGATTCCCATCGGGGATCCGACTCGACGACCCCGTAGTCCCGGCCCCTGCCCCTGCCCCGGCCCCTGCCCCTGACCTGCTTGGCTCGCGTGCCGCGGATCCGGGCCAGCACGACCAGCGCGTCGAACAGGGCCTGCTGCTCGGGATCGGCCGGCGTCGTGTCTTCCGGGTGCCACTGGACGCCGAGCATCCAGGCCTCGTACGGGTGATCGTCGGGGTGTCCCTCGCTCTCGCGTTCGATGGCCTCGACGAGGCCGTCCGCGCTCCAGCCGGTGGCCCGGATCCCTTCGCCCAGCCGGTCCAGCCCCTGGTGGTGATGGGATGAGCTCGAGAGCACCTCGGCACCGGTGGTCGCCCGCAGGCGGCTGTCCGGCTCCGTCCGGACGTCGTGCATCGAATCGGTCCCGGCGACGGGGATCCCGTGTTCGAGGAGCCCGGGCCGATCGGGGAGGTGTTGCTCGAGCGTGCCGCCGAAGGCCACGTTCATCACCTGCATGCCTCGACAGATGCAGAGCGTGGGCACCGCGAGACGATCGGCCGCCAGGAGCAGCTCGATCTCGAGCTCGTCCCGGTCGGGTTCGACCCCGTAGACGTGTTCTCCCGGCTCCTGGCCGTACCGGCCGGGATCGACGTCCCCCCCGCCGACCAGCAGCAACCCATCGAACGGCTCGAGCAGCTCGTCGGGCCCGGCCGGCTCCCCCGGCGAGACGATCGCCGTGCGCGCGCCGGCCCGCCGAAGCGCGTCCAGATAGGGACCCGGCACTCCGTACCCGCCGTGGGGCCATCTCGGCACCCGGTCGCCGGCGAGGTGGTAGGCCACGACCGCGACGAGCGGCCGGTACGAGGTCACCGTCCGAGCGCCCGGACCCGCTCGACGAACCGTCGGAACGTGTCGCGCCCGCGCGCCTCGTGCTGGGCCAGGTGCCGTTCGGTCTCGCCGAGGACCTGCTCGTTCGTCTTGCCCCAGTCGGGCCCGAGATCGCCGCCGAGCCTGGCGTAGGTCTCGAGCCACGAACGGATCTCGGCTCCGTCGACCTCGAAGTGGTACTGGACCCCCCAGGTTCGGTCGCCCACTCGGTACGCCTGGTTCCGCACGTGGTCGCCGGACACGAGCAGCTCGGCCCCGTCGGGCAGCTCGAAGGTGTCCCGGTGCCACTGAAACCCCATGTCCCCTTCGCGGTGATGGGAAAGGAGCGGGTCCGACGCCGCCGCGGGCATCGGGTGGATCGGCTCGAAGCCCACCTCGCGCACGGGGGCCTTCACGACCTCGGCGTCGAGCGCCCACGCCAGCACCTGCGCGCCGAAACACACGCCGAGGAACGGGGTCCCGCTCCCGACGGCCTCCCGGGTGAGCTCGCGGACCTCCTTGATGAACGGCTGCTCCTCGGCCTGCTCGACGTTGTACGAGCTCCCGAACAACACGACGCCGGCCACGTCGTCGATCTCGGGGCGTTCGGCGTCCCCGTCCAGGGCCTCCCAGACGCGAAGGTCCGCGCCCGCGCTCCGCACGGCCTCCGGGGCCAGGCCGAAGGTCTCGAACGAGTCGCACCGGACGAACAGGATGGGTTTGTCGGACACGTCCGACGAGTCTACGGCGGGTGCCTATGATCGGCAGAGAGGGACCTTCCCGAAACGGACGAGGACCGACATGACCGAGCTGCTCGTAGTGGCCGGCCGGCGGGTGGCCGCCGCCGACGGCGCCACCTACCAGGTGTTCGAGCCGGGCACCGGCGAGCCGATGGCGGAGGTCGCCGAGGCCGGGGTCGCGGACGCCCGGCGGGCCGCCCAGGCCGCGGCCGTGGCGTTCGAGGAGGGGGCCTGGCCCCGGATGAGCGCCACCGATCGGGGCCGCGTCCTGCTGCGCGCGGCCGCGCTCCTGCGGGAACGCGAGGAGGCGTTCGCGACGGTGGAGTCTCGCAACGCCGGCAAGCCGGTCACCGCGGCCCGGGCGGAGATCGGCGTGGTCGCGAACGTGTTCGACTACTGGGCCGGGGCGGCGAACAAGATCTTCGGAGAGACCATCCCGGTGCGCGAACCGGGGCTCGACGTGACGCTGCGCGAGCCGGTCGGCCCCTGCGCCCTGATCACGCCGTGGAACTTCCCGCTGGTGATCGCCTCGTGGAAGATCGGTCCGGCGCTCGCGTGTGGGAACCCGATCGTGGTGAAGCCGGCCACCTACACACCGCTCAGCGTGTTGATGCTGGCCGACCTCCTGGTGGAGGCCGGCCTGCCCCCCGAGACGATCAGCGTCCTTCCCGGTCCCGGCTCGACGGCCGGCCTGGCCCTCGTCACCGACCCGCACGTGGCGAAGGTGGGGTTCACCGGCTCGACGGCGGTGGGGGCCGAGATCATGCGGCGATGCGCGGACAACATCACACGGGTCTCGCTCGAGCTCGGTGGGAAGTCGGCCAACGTGGTCTTCGCCGACGCGGATCTGGACGTCTGCGTCGAGGAGTCGCTGTGGTCGGCGTTCGGCAACACCGGTCAGGACTGCACCGCGCGCTCGAGGATGCTCGTCCAGCGTCCGATCTACGACGAGTTCCTGGAGCGGCTGGCCAAACGTGCGGCCGCGCTCCGTGTGGGCCTGCCGGGGGAGGAGTCCACCGATCTCGGCCCGATGATCTCGGCGTCGCAGCGACAGACCTCGCTCGATTACGTCGAGATCGGTCAGGGCGAGGGGGCGAGTCTGGTGACCGGCGGAGACGTGCCCTCGGACCCGCCGGGCGGCTACTACCTGCGCCCGGCGATCCTCGCCGACGTCGACAACTCCTGGCGGGTGGCGCAGGAGGAGATCTTCGGGCCGGTCGTGTGCGTCACGCCGTTCGAGACCGAGGAGGAAGGGGTGCGGCTGGCCAACGACACCCCGTACGGCCTGTCGGGGTCGATCTGGACCCGCGACCTGGGGCGAGCCATCCGGGTGGCGAAAGGCGTCCGGACGGGCGTGCTCTCGGTGAACAGCGCCCACAGCATCCACACGGAGGCGCCGTTCGGCGGCTTCAAGCAGAGCGGGTTCGGGCGCGAGATGGGCATGCACGCGGCCAACCTGTATACGGAGGTCAAGAACGTCTTCTTCTCGGAGGCCTGACACGATGGGGGCGGTGTGGCCGAAACCTGGCGCGCGGCGCTGAAGGGCGACCCCCTGCCGTGGCTGCTCGAAAGCGACACGCCCGCCGTCCGCCATCTCGCGCTCCGGGACTTGGCGGACGAACCCGAGGACGCCCCGTCCGTACGGCGGGCCCGGGCGACGGCCATGCGAGCCGAGCCGATCGCGCGGATCCTCGAGGCGCAGGCTGCCGAGGGATGGTGGGATCGGCCGGGCGCCGGCTACGGACCGAAGTACCGCGGCACCGTCTGGTCGTTGATGTTCCTCGAACAGATGGGCGCCGACGGGCGCGACCGCCGGATCGCTCGTTCCTGCGAATACGTTCTCGTGCACACGCAGACGTCGAACGGGGGCCTCGGCATCTCCGGCTCGACCTCTGAGCGGCCTCCGCCGCCCTCTGCGGTGTACCACTGCCTGAACGGCAACCTGCTCCGCTCCCTGATCAGCTTCGGATGGCTCGACGATCCGCGCGTCCGCCCGGCCGTCGACTGGGAGGCCCGCTCGATCACGGGGGAGGGGTTCGACGGCTACTACCGGTCCGGCACGAGCGGGCCCGGGTTCGCGTGTGCGATCAACGACGGACACCCGTGCGGGTGGGGTGCGGTCAAAGGCCTGCGGGCGCTCGCCGCGATCCCGCCCCGCCGCCGTGCCCCGCACGTCCGGCGGGCCGTCGCCGCCGGGGTGGAGTTCCTGCTCTCTCGGGATCCCGCCGTGGCGGATTACCCGACCGGGACGACCGTGAGCTCCTCCTGGTTCAAGCTCGGGTTCCCGTCCGGCTACGTGGCCGACGTGCTGCAGAACCTCGAGGTCCTGACCGAGCTCGGCCGCGGACGCGACCCCCGGCTCGCGAACGCGATCGAGCTCATCCTGTCGAAGCAGGACGACCGGGGCAGATGGCGGAACGAATATGGGTACCGCGGAAAGATGTGGGTGGACGTAGATCCGCCGCGGGCGCCGAGCAAGTGGGTGACGCTCCGGGCCTGCCGGGTGCTGAAGGCCGCCATCGGATGAGGGTCGGGGCTCCCCGAGCGGGGAGCCCCGACGATGTCGCGAGGTTCGTTACGCGATCTCGATCTTGTGTCCGCTGGATGGGCAGAACCGCGCGCCCGGCTCGAGGCCGTGGCCGCAGTTGGCGCAGAACCGAGCCACCTCCGGCTCCTCGACGGCTCGCAGTTGCGGCCCTTTGGCCTGCGCCGCCGGGACCGGGCCGGCCGCCGTAGCGGCTGCCGGAGCGGCTGCGGGTGCCGGGGCCGGCACGGTCTGCGGTGCCGGAGCGCTGGCCACGCCGGCGGCGGCAGGGGCGGGACGGCGACGAACCGTCAGCACGACGATGGCCGCGACGGCGAGCACGCCGACCGCGATCAGGACGATCGCCCAGACCGGGAACCCTCCCTCGTCGGCGGCGACGGGTGCGGGTGCGATGACCCCGCCCTCCTCCTCCTCGGCCGGAGGCGGGTTCTCAGCCGCGAGACGGCCCGTGCGGCCCTGAGTACCGGGCGGTTGGTAGATTCGGCCCCCATGGAGCTGCCAGAGGAGCTGGCGAGCCGCCCGCCGCGGAAGCCGGGGATCGAGCCGACCGCCGCTCTCACCCTCGACGCCTACCTCCGGCTGAAGGGGGAGCTCGAGGAGCTGACGTCGTCGGGCCGGCGCCACACCGCCGAACGGCTCAAGGCGGCCCGTGAGCACGGCGACATCCGAGAGAACGCCGAATACGACGCGGCCAAGAACGAGCAGGCCCTCATGGAGTCGCGGATCCGCAACCTCGAACGGATGCTTCGGGACCCCGATATCGTGGAGACCCCGCCGTCCTCCGAGGTGGCGGCGCCGGGAACGCTGGTCACGCTCCGGCCGCTGGAGGAGGACGACCCGGAGGACGAGGTCTACCTCCTCGCCGACTCGGCCGAGGAGCGACATCCCGGGGTCCGCACCATCACCACCACCTCGCCGCTCGGGAGCGCCCTGGTCGGAGCGCGACTGGACGACGAGATCGCCTACGACGCCCCCGGCGGGACCTTTCACTACCTCGTGGCCGGGATCGAACCCAAGGCCTGACGCGCGCAACCCGCTCCGGGTTAGCCTCGCGCGGGATGGACGAAGACGCCTCTCAGGCCGGTCGGCGCGTCGGGCCCGAGGACGCACGACGGGTTCGAGACATGCCCGCGCCGCGTGAGGCCACGGGCCTCGCGGCCCGGCCCATGCGCTGGGTGTTCACCTGGCCGTACCGGCTGGCGTTGGCGGGGGTGTACCGAGCGGGATTCCGAGCCTGGCAGCTCAGCCTGCTCGCGCTCGCCGCGAACGTCTGGGTGGGCGCGCTCCTGCTCCGGGGGGACCGCCTGGTCCCGGGACTCCTCCTCATCCCGGCCGGGCTCCTCGACATCCTGGACGGCGCGGTGGCGAGGCTCCGAGGGGAGGCCAGCCGGTTCGGGGCGTTCCTCGATTCCGTCCTGGACCGGGTCTCGGACCTGATCCTGTTCGGCTGCCTGTACTGGTCGCTGGCGGGCCGGGGAGACGAGCTCGAGGCGGCCCTGGCGCTCCTCACGATGGTCGTGGCCCTGTTCGTGAGCCACATCCGCGCCGAGGCCGAGGCGGCCGAGGTCTCCCTGACCGAGGGGTTCTTCCAGCGTTTGGAACGGTACGTCGCGATGATGATCGGCCTGCCGGTCCCGGGGGCCCTGCTGCCGGCGCTCGGTGTGCTCACGACGCTGGGCGGGGTCACGTTGCTGCAGCGCGCCTGGACGGCGCTGCGACGGGTCCCGGCCGCCGGCGCCGAGGCCTGACCGGGCCGTCGAAGACGGGTTCGTACGAGAAGATGCGATGAGGTGGACGATCAGGGGTTCGTGCGCGTCGCCTCGCTGGCGGAGGTCCCGGAGGGAGAGCTTCGATCCTTCGACGTCGTCGGGGGGCGCATCCTCCTGGTGCACGTGGAGCGTGAGCTGTTCGCGCTCGCGGACGAATGCCCGCACGACCAGGCGTCGTTGGCCGACGGCGAGCTCGGATCGGACGAGGACTCCGTGATCTGTCCCGGAGACGGGAGCGAGTTCGACCTGCGGACCGGCGAGCCGCTCGAGGGACCGGCGGTGGATCCGGTGCGCGTCTATCCGGCCCGCGAGCGGGACGAATGGATCGAGGTCGACCTGCGACAGGGGGGCGTGTGATGGCGTCGGATCTGCGGTCGCAAGCGGTGGTCATCTTCGGCGCCTCGGGCGATCTGACCAAGCGCAAGCTCCTCCCGGCCTTCTACCACCTGTTCGCCGAGGGGCTGTTGCCCGACGGGTTCGCGCTGGTCGGGTACGCCCGTTCTCAGATGAGCGACGAGCAATTCGTGGAGCACGTTCGCGAGAGCCTGGCGGAGCATTCACCCCGCCCGCCGGAGGGAGCGGCGTGGGAGGCGTTCGCGCAGCGACTGTCGTACCTCGCCGGCGACTTCGACCAGCCGATGGCGATGAAGAGCCTGCGCGAGCACCTCGAGCGCGTCGACGAGCGGCACGGGACGCAAGGCGGGCGGTTCTTCTACGCGGCCACGCCTCCCTCCGTGTACCCGGACATCGCGCGCCGGGTCGGGGAGGTCGGGATCCACCGCGACGCCAGGATCGTGTTCGAGAAACCGTTCGGGCACGACCTCCAGAGCGCGCGCGAGCTCGATGAGGCGACCCACGAGGTGTTCGACGAACGCCAGGTGTTTCGGATCGACCACTACCTAGGGAAGGAGACGGTTCAGAACATCCTGGCCTTCCGGTTCGCCAACGGGATGTTCGAGCCGATCTGGAACCGACGGTACCTCGACCACGTCCAGATCACGGTTGCGGAGTCGATCGGCATCGAGGGCCGCGCGGCGTTCTTCGAGCAGACGGGAGCGATCCGCGACGTCATCTCGACCCACATGTTCCAGGTGATGACGTTCGTGTCGATGGAGCCGCCGGTGGCGTTCGAGCCCGACCGGCTCCGCGACGAGACGGTCAAGGCGCTTCGGGCCACGGAGGCCTGCCGGCCCGACCGGGTGGTCCGCGGTCAGTACCGGGGCTACCGGGACGAGCCCGGGGTGTCTCCGGACTCGGACGTCGAGACATTCGCCGCCATGGAGCTGCACGTGAACAACTGGCGTTGGGCCGGCGTGCCCTTCTTCCTGCGCGCGGGCAAGTCGCTGCGGCAGAAGGCCACCGAAGTCACCCTCAAGTTCCGAAAGGTGCCGTTCAACCTCTTCACCCGGACGGAGATGGCGCTGGCCAAGCGGGACCACCTGACGATGCGCATCCAGCCGAACGAAGGCATCACGCTCGCCCTCAACGCCAAGCAGCCCGGGCTCGGGATGCGCATCGGCCGGGTCACGATGGAGTTCGACTACGCGCAGGATTTCCGCGGGCACGAGATCGCCGACGCCTACGAGTTGCTGATCCTCGAAGCCATGCGGGGCGATCACTCGCTGTTCATCCGGCAGGACGGCATCGAACGCGCCTGGGAGATCCTCCAGCCCGTGCTCGACGAGCCCGCGCCGATCCACCAGTACGAGCCGGGAGGCTGGGGGCCGCGGGAGGCCGACGAGTTGATCGCCCCCCGGGTCTGGCACGCGACCGGCGAGCACGACGGGCCCGAATACGACGCGGCCTCCCACGGGTCGGCCGAGATCCCCCGCTGACCCGCCCGGTGGCAGGCCGCGGCCGGCGGCGGGTACGCTTCGCGTCCATCCCCGCTTCGAGGAGGCCCCGGTGAGCCAAACGCGCACCCGGTTCGATCTGTCGGTCGAGGAGATTCCGCCCGCCTGGCAGAACTTGCTGCCGGTGATGGCGCAGGCGGGAATGGCGCCACTTCCGCCGCTCCATCCCGGCACGAAGGAACCGATCACCCCGGATCTTCTCGCCCCGCTGTTCCCCGAGCCGCTGATCCTGCAGGAGGTCGCGACCGACGAGTGGATCGACGTGCCGGGAGAGGTCCTCGACGTCTACCGGCTGTGGCGGCCGTCCCCGCTGTTCCGGGCGATCCGGCTGGAGCGGGCCCTCGAGACTCCGGCGCACATCTACGTCAAATACGAAGGGGTCTCGCCGGCGGGGTCCCACAAGCCGACCACCGCCGTGGCGCAGGCCTTCTACAACCGGCAGGCGGGCGTCCGAAGGATGTCAACGGAGACCGGCGCCGGCCAATGGGGGTCCTCGCTCGCGATGGCGTGCACCTTCTTCGACCTGGAGTGCCTGGTGTTCATGGTCCGCGCCTCCTTCGAGCAGAAGCCGTACCGGCGGATCTTCATGGAGACGTTCGGGGCCGAGGTCCGGCCGTCGCCGACCTCGACCACCGAGGCCGGGAAGCGGATCCTCGAGTCCGATCCCGACTCGACCGGATCGCTGGGGATCGCGATCAGCGAGGCCATCGAGGTCGCGGCGACGAACGGCGACACCAACTACTCGATCGGTTCGTGCCTGAACCACGTCCTTCTCCACCAGAGCGTGATCGGCCTGGAGGCGAAGAGGCAGATGGAGATGGCCGGCGAGACCCCCGACGTCGTGGTGGGCTGCGTGGGCGGCGGCTCGAACTATGCCGGGCTGGCCTACCCATTCATGGCGGGGCGCCTTCGCGGCGAGACCCCGGACATGCGGTTCCTGGCCACCGAACCCGCGGCGTGTCCCACCTTGACGAGGGGTAGGTTCGCCTACGACTTCGGCGACACGGCGCAGCTCACGCCGCTTCTGCCCATGTACACGTTAGGGCACGACTTCGTTCCGGCGCCGGTGCACGCGGGTGGGCTCCGATACCACGGCGACGCCCCCTCCTTGTCGCTGCTCGTCAACCACGGGCACATGGAGGCGGTGGCCTTCGGCCAGAACGAGGTGTTCGAGGCGGCGGCGTCGTTCGCCACGACCCAGGGCATCGTCCCGGCCCCGGAGTCGGCCCACGCGCTGCGCGGAGCGATCGACGAGGCCGTCGCGGCCCGCGAGGCCGGGCAGGAGCGGGTGATCTTGATCGGGCTCTCGGGGCACGGCCACTTCGACATGCAGGCCTACGACGACTACCTCAACGGCCGGCTCCCGGAGGTGGAGTTCGACCCGGCCGCCCAAGAGGCGGCCATGGTCCGGCTTCCCGACGTCCCGATGCCGGTCAGGGAGCGGTGACCTCGGCCAGCCGTCGCTCCAGGAACGAACGCTCCACCGGGTTCGTGACGAGCTCGAGCGCTCGAGTGTAGGAGCGTGCCGCGTCCTCCCGCCGCCCCAGCCGGCGGAGCAGATCGGCTCGCGCCGAGTGAAACAGGTGGTACCCGTCGAGCTGGCCCCCGAGCGGCTCGAGCAGCGCGAGCCCGTGGGCGGGGCCGTCGGCCATGGCGATGGCAACGGCGCGGTTGAGCTCGATCACCGGCGAGGCGGTCGTCTGCGCGAGCCGGCCGTAGAGCGCGGCGACCTGCGGCCAGTCCGTGTCCTCGGGGCGGGGAGCTCGGGCGTGCAGGGCGGCGATCGCCGCCTGGAGCTGGTAAGGGCCGGGGCGGCGCCCCGCGATCGCGTCGTCGAGGACGGCCAGGCCGTCGTCGATCATCTCGTGATCCCAGCGTGCCCGGTCCTGGTCCTCGAGCAGCACCAGCTCGCCCTCTCCGTCGATCCGGGCGGACCGGCGCGAGTGGTGCAGCAACATGAGCGCGAGGAGCCCACCCACCTCCGGCTCCTGGGGCATGTGTGTTCGAAGCACGCGGGCCAGCGCCAGGGCCTCCTCGCACAGGTCCGACCGCAGCAGCGCCCCCCCGGTGGCGCTGTAGCCCTCGTTGAACACCAGGTAGAGCACGGCGAGGACGCCGGGGAGGCGCTCGGGCAGGAGCTCGGGCGGCGGGACCCGGTAGGGGATCGCCGCGTCGCGGATCTTCCGTTTGGCCCGGACGATCCGCTGCGCCATGGCGCCCTCGGCGACCAGGAACGCCCGTGCGATCTCGCCGGTGGTGAGCCCGCCCAGCATCCGAAGCGTCAGGGCGACGCGGGCCTCCATCGCTAGCGCCGGGTGGCAACAGGTGAAGATCAAGCGGAGCCGGTCGTCGGGGATGCCGCTCACGTCGTGCTCGTCACCTCCCAGGGCTTCGAGCGCGGCCAGCTGTGCCAGCGACTCCGTCTTCTCGCGCAGGGTGCGTTCGCGGCGGATCCGGTCGATAGCCCGGTTGCGCGCCGTGGTCGTAATCCACGCCCCGGGGCTGTCCGGAACCCCGCGAGCCGGCCACGTCCGAAGCGCCTCGGCGAACGCGTCCTGCACCGCCTCCTCGGCTCGATCGAAGTCGCCCAGGACGCGGATGAGGGTCGCGACCGCCCGCCCCCGCTCCTCGCGGAACAGGCGGTCGGCGACCTCACGGGCTCGCGCCCCCGTCAGCTCGGGCGTTCGTCCGCCTCCACGATGCGCCGGACCTCGACGATGTCGGCGGGCAGGCGCCGGGCCGCCTCGATCGCCTCGTCACGAGATCGACACTCGATCACGTAGACCCCGCCGAGCTGCTCCTTCGTCTCGACGAACGGTCCGTCCGAGACCACGAAGCCGTCTCCCTCGGCTCGGACGGTGGCGGCCTCCCGGCTCGAGCCGAGCTCGTGGCCCCCCCGGTCCCAGCCCTGCTCCTCGAGCCAGGCGCCGAAGGCCGCGTGCGCCTCATACATCTGCTTCTGTTCGACTTCGGTCGCCCTCCACTCGCCCTCGTCGCCGTAGATGAGCAACGCGAACTTCATCGCCACCCTCCTGATCCGCGGGTACGCCGCCGCCTACGACTCGGGGCGCTCGAACTCCTGGATCGGCCGGACCTCCACCTTGCTGCCCGGGCCGACCGGCATCTTCCTCGCCGCCTCGATGGCCTGGTCGAGGTTCTCGCAGTCGAGCAGGTAGTACCCGCCGAGCTGCTCCTTGGTCTCCGCGAACGGTCCGTCGACCGTGACGGACTCACCCTCGCGGAACTCCACCGTCGTAGCCGTGGCGGTCGGCTGCAGGGCGTCACCCTCGCGGTGCCAGCCGGTGCCCCGGATCCAGTCTTCGTATCCCCACCAGGCGTCCATCACCCTTTGGAGCTCCTCGGGCGGAAGGTTGGCGCCGGCGTTCTCGTCGCCGTAGATCAGCAGCATGTAGCGCATGAGCGAGCCTCCTCGTCCGGCGGTCGGTCGACCGCCACACCCTACCGACGAACGACCCGGACTCGGTTCGACACCGAGGGGTCAGATCCGGATCACCACGGAGGCCTGGGGCAGCCCGAAGGCCTCGTCCGCTTCCCGCACGCCGTGGCGCGCCAGGAACGCGTAGCCGGCGGGCGTCAGGTGGAAGCCGTCGCCGGCCCGCATGGCCTGGACGACTCCGCGTTCGTTCTTGAGGTACGCGGCGTACTGGCCGCTTCGGTTCTGGAACAACTTCCAGCCGTCCAGATACGTGGCGAGGGGATCGGCCTTGGCCACCTCGGCGAAGATGCCGTTTATGCGTTGGTAGAAGGTCCAGCGCCGCTGGTCTCGAACCACCGGGATCCCGACCCACACGACGTGGGTGCCGTTCGACGTGGCCTCCCGCAGGAGCTCGGTCGCTCGCTGTCGGTAGGCGTCGACCCAGGCCACGCTGCCCACCCGGAGCTCGCTGCCGTCGGACGCGATCTGCGCCTGGTTGTCGTTGGTTCCCAGCATGACGAAGACGAGATCGGGCCGGAACTCACGCTCGATCGTCCGCATCGCTCCCCGCCAGTTGAAGTAGTCCTGCCTGGCCAACCCCGTGGACTCCCGGCCGAGCGGCAAGACCCGGCTCACCTCCGGATCGAACACGTGCGCGACGGCCGGGCCCAGCCCCTGGGACAGGGAGTCGCCCACCACGGCCACTCGCAGCTTCGCACCGGGGCTCGGGGTCCGGATCCCCGCCGGTTCCTCGGCCGGCTCGTCCACGGGCTCCTCGGTCGGCTCCGTCCGCGGCTTCTCGCCGGCGACGCCGCCCTGTCCGCTCGGAGCGGGTGAGGCGACACCCCGGGGGGGCGCCACGACCCGGTCGGGATCCTGGTCCAGTGGCGGAAGCGGCGGCAGGTCGAACTCCGGCAGCTCGAGCTCGCCCCCCGGTTGGGCGTCGGGATCGCGCCCGAGCGCGGACATGGCCACCTCCGACGCCCGGCCCAACGCAAGCGCGTCGGAGAACGCCGCCAGCGGCCGGAGGACGGCCAGCGCCGCCGTGCGCCGCGCCCCGACGGGACCCGTCTCCGCGTCACGCTTCAGGACCGGGGCGAACAGCAGCGCCCACAACCCGAGGCAGACCAGGATCGCCACGAACGCTCGGCCGGCCCCGACCCGCCGGCGCGCGGGCACCTCGGGGAGCGGCTCGGGCTCCGGGTCCCGGAGCGAGGGTCGCGGCGGCGCGAGCGTCTGGGCCATGGTCAGAACTGGAAGTAGATGAACGGGGCCACGCCCTCGGGACCGAGGGTCGTGATGGCGAACAAGACGAACGCGAGGGCGGCTCCCTGCAGGACCGGCCCGAGCCGGGACAGACCGACCTGCACCCGCTCGGCGGGGGTCCGAGGCAGGTTCTGGATCGCCACCACGCCGACGATGGCCAGGACGACCAACGGCGTCACCAGGCCCTGGCCCTCCTCCCACCCGGTGACGAGCCGCCCCAACACCTCGAACGCCGAGCCGATGGAGTCCGCCCTGAAGAACACCCACCCCAGGCACACGAGGTGGAAGGTGGCGACCCGGGCCCGAACGATCTCGGCGGTCGAGACGGGTCCGACCGGGACGCCGCGCTCGAGACGACGACGGCGGCGGAGGCGCCCGACCACCTGGCCGACCCCGTGCATCCCGCCCCAGGCCACGAAGGTCCATCCGGCCCCGTGCCACAGGCCGCCGAGGAGCATCGTGGCCATGATCGCCGACACGGCGCGCCCTTCACCGAACCGGCTGCCGCCGAGCGGGATGTAGAGGTAGTCGCGGAGCCATCGGGACAGGGTCATGTGCCAACGGCGCCAGAAGTCCCGGAGGGACGTGGCGGCGTAGGGGCGGTCGAAGTTCCGCGGGAACTCGAAGCCGAGCAGCAGCGCGGTGCCGATGGCGATGTCGGAGTACGCGCTGAAGTCCGTGTAGATCACGATCGCGTAGCCGTAGATCGCGACGAGCGTCTCGAGGGCCGAATGCGCCTCGGGCGAGCCGAACACAGGGTCGACGATGTGGGCGGCGAGGAACGTCGAGATGACGATCTTCTTGAACAGGCCGCCGAGGATCAGATACCCGGCGCGCGACAGGTCGATCCGGCGCGAGTCGCGCTCCCGCCGGATCTGCGGCAAGAGCTCCTCGCCGCGCACGATCGGCCCGGCCACCAGATGCGGGAAGAACGCGAGGTACACGAAGACGTCGAGCCACGGGGCCGGCGTGATCTCCAGCCGCGACACGTCCACCACGTAGCTGATGGCCATGAACGTGTAGAAGCTGATCCCGACCGGCAGCAGGACCTGGAGCAGGGGGAGCGGCGCCGAGAGCCCGACCGAGTCGAACGCGTTCGTCAGGCTGAGCGCGAAGAACCCGTAATACTTGAACCAGCCGAGCGGAAGCAGGAGCGCCACGACCGCTACCGCGGTGCGCCGCTTGCGACGCCGTTCGTCGTCCTTCGCCTCCACCCACAAGGCCCCGGCCTGGGCGAGCAAGCTCACGAGGGCCAGGAGCCAGACCAGGCGCCAGTCCCACCACGCGTAGAACGCGTAGCTCGCGGACAGGATGAACCACTTCCAGAGGCGGCGGTGCCCGTTCAGCAACCAGTGCAGCGCGAACACCACGGCGAAGAAGATCGCGAAGTCGGTCGTCGGGAAGAGCATGAAGTTGTTCGTGCCTCGACCGGTCGGTTTCACCCGACCAGACGCGGCACCCGGCCATGGGGTTTCGTCCGACGTTAGGCTAGCGGACCATCATGGCCGGCGCTCCAGATCCGCTGGACTTCCTCGGCACCGACCGGCTGCTCTCCGACGAGGAACGCGCCATCCGCGACGCGGTGCGCGAGTTCGTCGCCGAACAGATCCTGCCGGGGGTGGGGGACTGGTTCGAACGCGGGGAGTTCCCCCGTGAGGTCGGCAAGGGGCTGGCCGATCTCGGCCTGCTCGGCATGCACCTGCAGGGGTACGGATGCGCCGGCGCGAACGCCGTCTCCTACGGCCTGACCTGCCTCGAGCTCGAATACGGCGACAGCGGGTTCCGGTCGTTCGTCTCGGTCCAGGGTTCGTTGTGCATGTTCCCGATCCACCGCTACGGGAGCGAGGAGCAGCGAGAGCGGTGGCTGCCGCCGATGGCGCGCGGCGAGGTGATCGGCTGTTTCGGCCTCACCGAGCCGGACGCCGGGTCGGATCCCGCGCGGATGCGGACGACGGCCCGGCGCGACGGCGACGGCTGGGTGTTGTCCGGAACCAAGATGTGGATCACCAACGGCGGGATCGCCGACCTCGCCGTGGTGTGGGCGAAGACGGACGACGGCGTGTGCGGCTTCCTCGTGCCGACGGATTCGCCCGGCTTCTCGACGAAGGACGTCCACCGCAAGCTCTCGCTCCGCGCTTCGGTCACCTCCGAACTCGTCCTGGACGACGTCCGCGTCCCCGGAGACGCGATGCTTCCCGGCGTGACCGGGATGAAGGGCCCGCTGTCCTGCCTCACCGAGGCCCGGTACGGGATCTTGTGGGGCGCGATGGGCGCCGCCCGCGCCTGCTTCCAGAGCGCGCTCGAGTATTCGACGACCCGCGAGCAGTGGGGGCGGCCTATCGGCGGGTTCCAGCTCACGCAGCGCAAGCTCGCCGACATGGCGGTCGAGCTGAACAAGGGCACGTTGCTCGCCCTGCACCTCGGACGTCTCAAAGACGAAGGGCGTCTGCTGCCGCAACAGGTGAGTCTGGGCAAGCTCAACAACGTCCGCGAGGCGCTCGGCATCGCCCGGGAGGCGCGCTCGATCCTGGGCGCGAGCGGCATCACGCTCGAATATCCCGTGATCCGACACATGAACAACCTCGAGTCGGTTCTGACCTACGAGGGGACGAACGAGATCCACACGTTGATCCTCGGCGAGGCGCTCACCGGGCTTCGCGCCTTCGAGTAGTCCCCCGGGGCGGGGCTCCAGGTAGCCTGTGCCCGCCCGACACGGCAGGAGGCACTGGGATGGCTCGAGAGTTCGACTGGGCGCTGTTCGAGAAGGCCGTCGAGATCACGGCGTCGGCGGTTCGCGGGGCGATGGGGGGCGAGAACAGCCAGCCGCCGACGTTCGCCGGCGAGGTCTTCCGGGAGGTCTGGGGCGCGATCAAAGACGCCGCCGGAGACCTCCCCGAACGCGGGAGGCCCGGCTTCTGACCTCGCCTCCGTGAGCTCCGCCACGCGACGGCTCCTCGCCTGGTACCGGCCGCGCCGGCGCGCCTACCCGTGGCGGGGCTCGAGCGATCCGTACGCCGTCCTGGTGTCCGAGGTGATGCTCCAACAGACCCAGGCCGCCCGGGTGGCGCCGGCGTACGAACGGTTCCTGGCCCGGTTCCCGACGGTTCGTGCCCTGGCGGGAGCGAAGAGATCCGAGGTCCTGCGGGCGTGGGCCGGCCTCGGCCACAACCGCCGGCCCGTGGCGCTCTCGGAGGCTGCCCGGGCCATCGACGGCCGAGGCGGCGGCGTCCCGTCCACGGTCGAGGACCTCGTGGCGCTTCCCGGCGTGGGGCCGTACACGGCGGCGGCGGTGGCTTCGATCGCCTTCGGGGCGCCGGTGCCGGCGATCGACACGAACGTGGCCCGGGTGGTGGCCCGGGTCCGCCTCGGCGCCGAGGCTTCGGACGTCGCGACCGGTTCGATCCGCCGGGAGGCCGAGGCCTGGCTGTCCCGAACCGACGCCGGCACGTGGAACCAGGCCGTCATGGACCTCGGCCGCGAGGTGTGCCGCCCGCGCCCCCGCTGTGAACGTTGCCCCCTCGCGCGGGATTGTCGAGCGATCGCCGACGGGGTGGCGCCGCCCCGGCCGCCGCGCCCCAGGTCGCGGTTCGAAGGATCCTCGCGCCAGCTCCGGGGCTCGATCGTGCGCGTGCTCCGGGACCGGCCGGCGTCCACGATCGCGGCGCTCGAGTCCGCCACCGGCTTCGGCAGCGCCGAGGTGCGTCGGGTCCTCGGGGATCTCCATCGCGACGGCGTCGTGGTGGCCGGCCCGGCGGCGCTCGCCGGCCGGGAGCGGGGCCGGGTCCGCCTCGCCGACTAGGGGGTTCGGAGCCGAGGCAGGACGTCCGAGGCGAACAGCTCGATGGCACGGGCGGCGACGTCGAGCTCCATCCCCGGGTAATGGAGCCGGACGATCAGGTGGACGTCGGCCCGGTCGGCGTACGGTGCCACCAGCGGGGCGAGCGCCGCCGCCACCTCGTCGGGGCGACCCGTGGGGGTCCAGCGCCGGAGCTCCTCCACCGGGCGATCGGGGATCGACAGCTCGTCGAGATCCGGGGTGTCGGCGCCGGCCTCCCAGGCCTCGTACGCGCCGAGCTGGTGAGCCACCCCGGACGCGACGAGATCCCACGCGCCGTCGTCCGGCCACACGAACGCGTTCTGGGTCAACGCCAGCCCCAGCGATGCCGGATCACGGCCGGCGCCGCGAGCGGCCTCTTCGGCGATGGCCATCGAGCGCCGGACGTCCTCGGCGGGCATGGCGTCCGCGACGTAGCCGTCGGCCAGGCGTCCCGCCCGGCGGACGGCGATCTCCGAGTATCCGCCGAGGTAGATCGGCGGGCCACCGGGCCGAGCCGGTGGCGGCGTGACCCGGACCCGGTCGAAGGCGTGAGCGCGCCCGTGGAACGAGAAGCGGCGCCCGGTCCACGCGCGGCGGAGGATCTCGATGGTTTCCTCGGTCCGGAGGGCGCGCTCGCGCATCGAGACGCCGAACATCCGGAACTCCTCCTCGCGCCACCCGATCCCGAGCCCGAGCACGAGCCGTCCGCCCGAGAGCTGGTCCACCACCGCCGCGTCCTCGGCCAGCCGGAGGGGATGGTGGAGTGGGGCGAGGACCAGCCCGGTCCCGAGCAGGATCCGCTCCGTCGCCGCGGCGAAGGCGCCGAGCATCGGCAGGATCGAGGGCAGGTACCCGTCGGAGGCTCCGTGGTGTTCGCTCACCCAGACCGAGTCGAACCCGGTGGCCTCGGCCAAGCGCACCAGCTCCAGCATCTCCCGGTACTCCCGGGCGAACGTCCGGGAGGACCCCGGCGCCACTTGGCCGGTGAACAGGCCGAGCCCGATCCGAACCGACATCGGCCAAACGCTACCCCGGTGGCGGCGCTCGCCCGGGAAGGCGAGGGAAGATGACGCCGTGCGTCTGCGGATCGATCCGACCGGGCCGGCGCCGCTGTCGACCCAGCTGCGCCTAGCGTTGACGGCGCGGATCAACTCGGGCCGGCTCTCGCCCGGCACCCGCCTGCCGCCCGTCCGCGAGCTCGCGGCCGAGCTCGGCCTCGCGCCCAACACGGTGGCCAAGGCGTACCGGGAGCTCGGGGCGGCCGGGTACCTCGACGCGCGGGGCCGACACGGGACCTTCGTGACCGAGGTCCTGCCGGAGCCGCCGGACGAGGTGGAGCGCGCGCTCGAGGCCGCGGCGGACGCGTTCGCGGCCCGAGCCCGCCAGCTCGGCATTCCGCCCTCCCGGGCCCTCGCCGCCGCGAGGGGGCGGCTCACTCCTCGGCCGCGGCGGGGAGCGTCCGGCGCTCGGTGATCACGAAGGGACGGCCAGGCGTATTATGAGAATC
This sequence comes from Actinomycetota bacterium, assembly GCA_036374435.1. Lineage (GTDB taxonomy): Bacteria > Actinomycetota > UBA4738 > UBA4738 > HRBIN12 > CALGFI01. Next base: position 18,684 of record DASUTU010000008.1, read on the forward strand.
ATTCTTGACATCGCTCACCGCGCCCAGGGCGACGACCCGGCGACCGGTGGGGGAGGACGAATCGATGCGATCGAGCCCGGACGGCCGACGGCTCGCGGCGGTCGCGGTCGTGGTAACGCTGCTCGCGGCGGCCTGCGGCTCCGAAGACCCGGGCGCCGGCGACGACGGCCGGCTCCGGGTCGTGGCGAGCTTCTTCCCGCTCGCCGAGGCGGCCGCCCGGGTCGGACGGGATGGGGTCGACGTGCGAAACCTGACCCCGCCCGGGGTCGAGCCGCACGATCTCGAGCTGGTGCCCGACGACCTCGCGGCGATCCAGTCGGCGGACGTAGTGGTGTATCTGGGCGGCGGATTCCAACCGGCGGTGGAAGACGCCGCCGCCGACGCGGAGGGCGTGGTCCTCGACGTCCTCGAGGGGCTCGAGACCCGGCCGGCCGAGCAGGAGGGCCACGACGAGGAGGCGGGCCACGAGGAGAACGAGGACGCCCTGGATCCGCACGTCTGGCTCGACCCGGGATTGTTCGCCACCGTCGTGGACGAGATCGCGACGGCGCTCGGCGAGGCGGACCCCGAACGCCGCGAGGAGATCGAGGCCGACGCAGAGACGTACCGGGGCGAGCTGGAGGCGCTCGACGCGGAGTTCGCGAAGGGCCTGGCGAGCTGCGATCGAACCCTCCTGGTGACGAGCCACGCGGCGTTCGGCCACCTGGCCGCTGCCTACGGGCTCACCCAGGAGAGCATCGCCGGGGTCGAGCCGGAGTCCGAACCCGGCCCGGCCCGGCTGGCCGAGCTGGCCGAGCTCGTGCAGCGCGAAGGGGTCACGACCGTCTTCACGGAGGAGCTGGTCTCCCCCGAGGTTGCGGAGACACTGGCCTCGGAGGCCGGCGTCGAGACCGCCGTGCTGAGCACGCTCGAAAGTGCACCGGAGGATGGTGGGGACTACGGTTCGGCCATGCGCGAGAACCTCGAGACGGTACGCCGGGCCCTTGGCTGCTCCTGACCGGAGCGCGGTCGCGCCGCTCGCGAGGGAGCCCTCGGATCCCCTCGTCCAGGCCGAGGACGTCTCGTTCGCCTACGGCGCTTCCCCGGTCGTCGCGGACGTGGACCTGGCGGTCCACCCGGGCGAGTTCGTGGCGTTGGTCGGCCCGAACGGGTCGGGAAAGTCGACGCTGCTCCGTCTCCTGCTCGGGACGCTCCGCCCGGCGAGCGGTCGGGTCCTTCTGTTCGGCCGCCCGCCCGAGTCGGTCCGGGATCGCTGGCGGGTCGGATACGTGCCGCAACGTCCGGTGCTCACGTCGGAGGTCCCGGCCACCGTTCGCGAGATCGTCTCGACCGGGCGCCTGGCGCAGCGAGGCTGGTGGCGGCCGCTGGGCAGGAACGATCACCGGGCGGTGGACCACGCGCTCGAGTCCGTCGGCCTGACCCCCCTGGCCGATCGACCGCTCAACGAGCTCTCGGGCGGCCAGCAACAGCGCGCCTTCATCGCCCGCGCCTTCGCCAGCGAGCCCGAGCTCCTGATCCTGGACGAACCCATCGCCGGCGTGGACGCCGAGTCGCAGCGCCGGTTCCGCAGCTCGCTCGTCCACCTGATCGAGCAACACCGTGGCGCCGTGCTCCTCGTGTCCCACGAGCTGTCGGCGGTAGCGCGTGACCTCGACCGCGTGGTGGTCTTGAAAGAGCGGATCCTGTTCGACGGCGCCCCCGCCGAGCTCATGGCCGAAGGGGTGAGCCTCGGCATCCACCAGGAGGACCTGCCGCTGTGGCTGGAGGAGCTGGGCTGATGCCCTGGCCGATCGACCAGCTTCCGTATCCGTTCGAGCTGACCTTCATGCAGCGCGCGCTGGCCGCCTCGGTGGCCGTCGGGATCTTCGCCCCGACGATCGGGACCTACCTGGTGCAGAAGCGGTTGTCGCTGGTCGGCGACGCCGTCGGCCACGTCGCCTTCTCCGGGGTCGGCGTGGGGGTCCTGGCCGGCCTGGCGCCGGTCGCGACGGCCCTCGTGCTCGCGGTGGCCGGGGCCGTCGGGATCGAGCAACTCCGCGCTCGCAAGAAGGCGACCGGGGACCTGGCGCTGGCGCTGTTCTTCTACTCGGGGATCGCGCTCGGCGTGGTGTTGATCAGCTACGGGGACGGACTCAACGCGGATGTGAACAAGTACCTGTTCGGACAGCCGCTGACGGCGTCGTCGTTGGACGTGCTGTTGATCCTCGGCATCGCCGCCGCGATCGTCGGCGCCGCGTTCGTGTTGCGCCGGCTGCTGCTCTCCGTCGTGATCGACGAAGACTGGTCGACCGTGGCCGGCCTCCCCGTACGGTTCGCGAACAACCTTCTGGCCGTCCTCACGGCGTGTGCGGTCGTTGCCGCCATGCGGATCGTCGGCATCCTCCTCGTGGCCGCGATGATGGTTCTGCCCGTGGCGAGCGCGCAGGCCCTCGGGAGGTCGTTCACCGGGGTGATCCGGTGGGCCGTAGCCATCGGCGTGTTCGCCGCCGTGGCCGGGCTAGCCGCCGCGCGCGTCTGGGACCTGGCGCCCGGCGGAACCATCGTGCTGGTCGCCGCCGCAGTGTTCGCGGTCGTCGGCGCGGTCCGGCGTGGCGTGACAGCCCGCCTGCTCCAGCGGGAGGGCCGGCCCTGATGCCGGGCGTGACGAGCGAGCTCCACGCAACGGCGGAGTCTCGGGTCCGCTCGACAGGCCGGCGTTATACCGGGCAACGTCGCCGTCTGGTGGACATCTTGTCGCGGGCCGGCAGCCCGCAGACCATCGCGGACATCCTGCGGGGTCGCCGCGACCTCGCCCAGAGCTCGGTCTACCGCAACCTTGCCGTGCTCGAGCGGGCCGGCGTGGTCAACCGCGTGTTCGCCGACGACGAGTTCGCGCGCTTCGAGCTCACCGAGTCACTCACCGGACACCACCACCACCTGATCTGCTCGAACTGCGGACGGGTCGAGGACGTCGCGATGCCCAAGAGCTTCGAGCGGGCGCTCAATCGCACCATCGACGGGCTCGCCGAAGATGCAGGGTTCGCCACCGTGAGCCACCGGCTCGACCTGTTCGGGCGGTGCCGCAACTGCGTCGGCCGGTCGGCAGGCGCCGTCGAGGCGGTCTCAGGCGGTTAGGTACGGGCGATCCGGTCGCTCCACGGCCGAGATCGATGCGGCGTTCACGATGACCTCGCGGCCGATCGGATAGATCGTGCCGGTGACCTCGATCCACTCGTTGTCCGCGAACGCGCCCGGCGTCACGTTCACCACACGCACCGCGGCGACGGTTGCGTCCGCCACGCAGCACGACACCACGTACCGCGTCAGCATGAGCTCGTCCGGCGGGGTGTCCGGGTATCGCGCCACGAACCCGACGAACTCGACGCCCTCGCCGGCCCTCGCGGCCAGGGCGCGTTCACCCTCCGGCGTGGTCTGGGCCGCCGCCACGTCCACGAGGGTGAGCTCTCCGGAGGCGATGTCGGCGGCGGAGGCGGCTGGGCCGGCCCCGGCGTACCCGGCGCGTTTGCCCGCCGAGAACGTCCCGAGCGTCGCCGGGGGCAACACCGTCACCAGCAGGACGGGCAGCACCATCGCCGCCATGATCGCCAGCTCCCGCCGGCGGATCGATTCCGGATTCGGGGACCGGGCCGAGATCAGGCGGCCGACCGTCGCGGCCGCCAGGATGACCGCGGCCACCGGGACGACCCAGCTCGTGCGTTCCGACAGATAGAAGGCGTCCCGGCCGGAAAGCCACAGGAACCAGAACAGGCCGGCCCAGGCGCCGATGACGACGGTCCCGGCGACCCGCGCCGGGCTCCATCGCCTCGTCGCCGACGGCGCCGACGCGACCTGCCGGGCGACGATGGTCTCGGTCATCCGAACACCACCGATACCCACAACGTCCCGGCCAGCGTGGCCCCGGCCGCGCCGACCACCACGGCCCGCACGAACCCGTGCTGGAACGTTCCCGCGTAGAGGGCGATCAGCTTGAGGTCCACCATCGGCCCGAACACCAGGAAGGCGAGCTGCGGCGCCGGTCCGAACTGCACGAACGACGCCGCTACGAACGCGTCGGACTCAGAACACAAGGAGAGCAGCGCCGCCAGGGCCATCATGGCGACGATCGCGAGCAGTTGCCGTTCTGCCAGGCCACCCAGGACGGAGGCCGGAAGGAAGGTTTGGATGGTGGCGGCGATCGTCGCGCCGAGGATCAGGTACCGGCCCATGAACAGGAAGTCGTTGCCGAGGTGCCCGAAGAACCGTCGCCACCGCGGCTCGGGCCGTCCCATCGACACTGGGTTGTGGTGGGTCTCCTGCGGGTTGGGTTTCAGGAGCCGGTCGGCGGACCGGGCCCCCATCAACCACCCCACGGCGATCGCGACCAACATCCCGAGAAGGAACCGGCCTCCCACCATCGTCCACAGGGTGGAGCGGCCGCGATACGCCACGAACGTCGAGGCGACGACGACCGGGTTGAGGACGGGCGCCGCGAGCATGAAGGTCACGGCCGCCGAGGGCATCAGCCCGCGCTGCACGAGGCGCCGGGCCACCGGCACCGAGCCGCATTCGCAGATCGGCATGCCGAGCCCGGCCAGGGCCGCCGCCGGAAGCTGCAGCGGACGGGGGAGCCGGCTCAGGCGCTCGAGCGTCCCCACCGGCACGAAGACCTCGACCAGGGCCGCCGCGACGGCGCCGAACATGACGAACGGCAGGGCCTGGATCAGCAGGGACCCGAAGATCACCAGGTAGGTCCGGACCCAGGCAACCCGCTGGGGGTCGGCCAGCCGAAGACCCAGCGCTCCGAGGACCAGGAGCCCCCCGACGACCAGCGCGGTCCTGATGGGGACCGGCCGCGTACCGAGCGGTGAGACGACGGCTCGGGTATCGGGTGCCGCGACGGCCATCAGCAGTACCTCGCAAACGAGACGGCGAAGCCCTGGAACGCGTCCGCCATCATCCCCCGGCCGTCGGGACTCGTCACGTCGAGGAGGGCCTGAGCGGCCACCTGGCCCGTGACGCCGGCCGAGATCAAGGCATCTCGGTCCAGGAACAGCCCGCCCGGAACGACCGCGGCCACGGCGGGATGTGATCCCGGAACGGCCGCCTCGACGGCGTCCACGAGCACGGAGTCGACGGCCGCGGCGGGGTCTGCCTCCCGCGTCCCGGTTCCCGCCACCACCACCAGGACCGAGCCGCCGTACGCGCGTCGGGCTGCGCTCACGATCCGCTCGGTCTGCCGGTCGAGCCGGGCCGGCGGGCCGTCGAGCACGACGCCCAGCACGTCGGGGCCCGCGGCATCGCCGCGGCCGGCGAGCACGGATCGGACCGCGGAGACGGCGTCGGACGTGACGGTCACGGTGTCCTCGTCGTGTTCGCCGTACCAGCCGCCGCCGATGAGGCCCCGGTCGAGCTCATCCGAGGCCACGAGCGCGATCTCGGATCCCTGCGCCGTCGCCTCGTCGAGGTCCTCGGCCACCGTGGCGATGATCGGGACGGGGGCGCCGTCGCCGAACGCCGGGACAACCTCGCCCTCGTCGTTGCGCACGAACGACCCTGTGACACCGTGTTCCGAGGGCAGTCCACCCGTTCCGATCGTCGCGATCGTGGCCGTCGGGTCCAGGGGGAGCGAGCCCGGGTGGCCGGCCGCAGTGCCGGCGCCGTCGGAGAGCAGGGACGTCAGGAACGGCCAGCTCCCAGCGGCGCGTTCGAGGTCGGCCGTGCCGGTCCACTTCCAAACGATCATGAGCGCGAGGCGTGGCGCGTCCCCGCTCGCTACGCCGTCGACGGCGGTGCCCGAGCGCACGTCCGGGAACGGGCGCTCGAACCCGAGCACCTCGGCGACGGTGGGAGCGACCTGCGCGAGCGTGGTCCCCTCCGGGACCGTGGCGCCGGCCCGCACTCCCGCGCCGGCGAACACGATGGGGACCCGGAGGTCGGGTTCCTGGCCGGCGGTCGGCCAGGGTGCCATCGTGCCGCCGAGCTCCGTGACGATCGGGGCGTTCCCGGACACGCCAAGGACGTCGGGCGAGCGCCCCTCCCGGTACCCGTTCACGAGCAGGTTTCGCAAGGGTTCGGGGAGCGGGCAGAACGGCAGGGCCGATGCTTCGGGGGTGGGATCGACGCAGGACCGGCCCACGCACAGGGCGTTGAGGATGCCCGCCGGGATCCCGATGGCCCCCAGGACGACGAGCAGCAGGAACATTCTGCGGGCCGTCACGGTTTCTCAACGCTACCGCCGCCCGCGAGGGTTGTCGTCACCCACGGCGTGGTGTTTGGTATGCCGTTCGTGGCCACCTCCCTTCGCCTTCCCGCGCTGCTCGTCGTCCTGTGCCTGATCGCTGCGGCCTGCACGGGGTCGGATGCGGTCCCTCGACCCGGAGGGACGACCGGTCCGGACGGTGCGAGCGACGGCGCCGCCCCGGCCGAAGGCACAACCGGGACACCCGAGCTCGCGGCCGGTGAGATCGCGGAGCTGGCGTGCTCGCTCCCACACGGATGGCTGCTCCGCACATGGCGCGGCCATCACGCGGATCGCGGCGCCGATCTCCAGATCCTCCCGATCGAGCCGAACTTCGTGGGCGCCGGCCTCCCTCACGTCGGACCGTGGGACTACGCCCAGGACATCCCGATGTTCTGGTACGGCCCGGGCCACGTGGCCCCGAGCGGCGAGGTGGCCCGGCCGGTGACG
>DASUTU010000009.1:0-19319 GCA_036374435.1 Actinomycetota bacterium
ACGACCAACAGCGCCCGGTGGAGTCCCTCCGCCGCCGTGCGATCGGCGATCTCGCGGAACCGAACAAGCACTCGGTCCTTGTGCGGTCGCGACGCCGCGATGGTCAACGCCCGCCCGTCCTCGAGCCACACGGTCGCACCCGGCGCGAACCGCTCGGGCACCTCCGAGAGCACAAGCACGGCCACCTCGCCGTGGATCCCGTGCGGCCGAGTGATCCGACCGACCGCGACGGTCGGCCCGGCCCCCGAATCAGTCGGCGATCTCGACGTGGACGTGATGGACACCCGCCCGCATCGCCGCGGCCTTCATGACCGTTCGGATCGACCGAGCCGTCCGGCCGCCCCGGCCGATGACCTTCCCCATGTCGTCCTGCGCGACGCGAAGCGTCAACAACACGCCTCGGTCGTCCTCGGTCTCGGTCACCTCGACGGCGTCGGGGTCGTCGACGATCTCCCGCGCCACGTATTCGAGGACCTCACGCAGGCCGTCGGCCACGTCCGTCAGGACGCGGCCGAGGAGGCCGCGGCGCCGCCCTTCTTCCCGGCGGTCTTCTGCGCGGTGAACTTGTCCCAGATGCCGACCTTCGTCATCAGCACCCGGACCGTGTTCGAGGGCTGCGCGCCGACGGAGAGCCAGTGCAGCGCGCGCTCCTCGTCGATCTCGATGAGCGAGGGATCGTCGAGCGGGTGGTACTTGCCGATGTTCTCGATGAACCGGCCGTCGCGCGGGCTCCGCTGGTTCGCGACGACCACGCGGTAGAAGGGGCGCTTCTTCGCGCCCATCCGCCGCAACCTGATCCGAACCGCCATGTCCGTCTCCTACCCCAATCCCGGGAGGTTCGGCATGCCCGGGATCCGGGGCATGCGTTTGCCGCCCATCATGCTCTTCATCATCTTCCGGGCCTGCTCGAACTCTTTGAGCAACCCGTTCACGTCCGCCGTGGTCGTTCCGGACCCCCGGGCGATCCGCAGGCGCCGGGACCCGCCGATGATAGCGGGATTCTGTCGCTCCTCCCTGGTCATGGACTGGATGATGGCCTCGGTGCGCGCCATCTGACCCTCGTCCACCTGCAGGTCCTTCAGCGCGTTCTTGCCCCCCGGCACGCCCGGCAGCATGGCCAGCAGATCCTGGAGGGGGCCGAGCTTGCGCACCTCCTGCATCTGCACCAGGAAGTCCTCGAGGGTGAACTTGGCCTCGAGCATCTTCTGGGCCGCTTCGGTGGCGCGATCGGCGTCGAGGTTCTCCTGTGCCTTGTCGATCAGTGAGAGCACGTCGCCCATGCCGATGATCCTCGAGGCCATCCGGTCCGGGTAGAACGGCTCGAGATCGGCGGGGCGCTCCCCCGTGCCGGCGAAGAACACAGGGCGGCCGGTCACCGCGGTGATCGAGAGCGCCGCGCCTCCGCGCGCGTCGCCGTCGAGCTTCGTCAACACGAATCCCGTCGTGTCGACCTCGCTCATGAACGCGCGCGCCTGCACCACGGCGTCCTGACCCGTCATCGCGTCGCAGGCCACCAGGACGTGATGCGGCTTGATCGCGTCCTTCACGCGGCGGGCCTCGCGCATCATCTCCTCGTCCACGTGCAGACGGCCGGCCGTGTCGACGATCACGACGTCGAATCCCTCGCGGTCCGCCTGCTTCAGCCCGGACTTCGCCACCTTCACGGCGTCTTTGCCCTCGGAGACGACCGGCACGCCGATCTCCCCGCCGAGCGTCACGAGCTGGTCCACGGCCGCCGGGCGCCACAGGTCCGCGGCCACGAGCAGCGGTCGCTTCCCCTTCTCCTTGTAGAGGCGCCCCAGCTTCGCGCAGGCCGTGGTCTTCCCGGAGCCCTGGACCCCGGCCATCATGATCACGACCGGGCGGGCGTTCGGGAGCTGGAACGGCGCCTGCGTCCCGCCCATCGTGGCCTGGAGCTCGTCGCGCACCACCTTGATCACCTGTTGCCCGGGCGTGAGGCTCTTCATCACCTCTTCGGACAGGGCGCGGGCCCGGACCCGCTCGAGCAGGTCGTCGGCGACCTCCACGGCCACGTCGGCCTCGAGCAGCGCGGTGCGCATCTCGCCGAGGGCGTTGTCAACCTGCTTGGGGTGGAGCTTCCCCCGCGACCGGAGCTTCTTGAAGACGCCGTCGAGACGGCCGGTGAGCGTGTCGAACATGACCTCAGCCTACGAGCCGTCGGGCGAAGCGCCCGGGGACCCTTGGAGCACGCGCTCGACCGTGCGAAGAAGGGCGGTCGGCGAGAAGGGTTTGGTGAAGTACTCGTCGGCGCCGAGGGAGAGTACGTAATCGCGCCCCTCCTCGCCGGTGGCGGTGACGATGATGACGCGCACGTCGCGCGTGGCGGGGTCGCCCTTGAGCTCGGAGAGCACGTCGGCGCCGCTCGCGCCGGGGATGTTGAGGTCGAGGAACATCAGGTCCGGCGGGTGCTCGCGCACCATGGCCAGCGCCATCTGCCCGTCGGGTGCCTCGCGGATGTCGAACCCTTCGTGCTCGAGGATCAGCTTCATGGCCTCGCGCATCGTGGGATGGTCCTCCACGATCAGGATGTCGGCTTTGGCCATGGCTATCCGCCGAGGAGACGGCTCGCGAACGCCCGGGGCTCGAACGCCTCAAGGTCCTGCAGGCGCTCCCCGCTCCCGATCAGCTTGACCGGGACCCCGAGCTGCTCACGCACCGCCAGGACGACTCCCCCCTTCGCCGTTCCGTCGAGCTTGGTCAGCGCGACCCCCGTCACCTCCACCGCCTCGGTGAAGGCTCGGGCCTGTGCGATGCCATTCTGACCCGTCGTGGCGTCGAGTACGAGCAGGGTCTCGTCGGGCGGGCGCCCCGCCGCCTTCTCCAGGACCCGCCGCACCTTCCCAAGCTCGTCCATCAGGGGCTGCTTCGTGTGCAACCTGCCCGCGGTGTCGACGATCAGGACGTCCGAGCCCCGGGCCTGCGCCGCCTTCACGGCGTCGAACGCGACCGAGCCGGGATCGGCGCCGCGGGCCTGGGAGACGAGGTGCGCGCCCGACCGCCGCGCCCATGCCTCGAGCTGCTCGGAGGCCGCGGCTCGGTACGTGTCGCTGCCCGCGATGCTGACCTGCCGGTCCGCGCTCCGCAGCTTCGCCGCGAGTTTGCCGATCGTGGTCGTCTTCCCGGACCCGTTCACGCCGACGACCATCACGATCGCAAGGTGGTCCTCGGGCAGGTCGAGGCCGCCGTCGGTGGCCAGGACCTCGGCGATCTCGGACCCCACGAGCTCGACGGGGTCTGATCCGGCCGTGTAGCGCTCGCGGACGTCCGTCACGATCCGCGATGCCGTGGAGGGGCCGACGTCGGCCTTGAGCAGAAGGTCCTCGAGGCCGGCCCACGGGTCCTCGGCGCCACCGCCGAAGACGGAGCGGATCCGCGCGCCCAGGCCTTCGCCGCGCGACGCCGGGCGCTCCGGGGCCTTCGGCTCGGGCCGGGCGACGTCGACCGTCGTCGCGCCTCGCCTCCGGGCGAGCTGGGCCACGGCGAACCCGGCAACCACGACGAGCAGGAACACGAGGATGGAGATCCAGACGACCACGGGCCCAGGCTAGCCGACGGCGTCCGGGGCGGGGACGGAGGCCGCGACCTCCAGATCGGTCGCGACGATCTTGGCCGCACCGTTCGAGGGCTGGTCGAGGGCCTGGGCGACCACCGTGGTCGTCCCGTCCCGGCTCATGGAGACGCCGTACATCATCCCGGCGACCTCCATCGTCCGCTTCTGGTGCGTGACGACGATGACCTGCGACTCGCGTGCGAAGCCCTCGACGAGCGTGATGAACCGGTGCAGGTTCACGTCGTCCAGCGCAGGCTCGACCTCGTCCATCAGGTAGAAGGGGCTGGGGCGGGCCTTGAAGATCGCGAACAGGAACGCCATCGCGGTCAACGCGCGTTCCCCGCCCGAGAGCAGGCTGATCCGCTTCACCCGCTTGCGACCGGGACGGGCCTCGATCTCGATGCCCGTGTTCAACAGGTCGCCCGGCTCGGTCGCGATCAGGCGCCCCTCGCCGCCGGGGAACAGCTCCTTGATCAGGCGCTCGAACTCGGCGGCCACGTCCCGATAGGCGGCCTCGAACGTGGCCACGATCTCCGTCTCGACCCGCTGGATCACCTCGAGGAGGTCGCGCCGGGCCTTGCGGACGTCCTCGAGCTCACGCTGGAGGAAGTCGTGCCGCTCCTGGAGGGCCTCGAACTCCCCGCCGGCGAGCAGGTTCACCCGGCCCAGCAGGCCGAGCCGCCGCTGCACGAGCTCGGCCTTGCGCTCGAGCCCGTGGACGGTGTCGTCGTCGCCGAGCTCCGCCACGGCCTCCTCCGGCTCGCGCTGGTAGCCCTCGCGCAGCAGGCGTTCGGCGTCGCGGATCCGCCGTTCGAGCTCGCCGCGCAGCCGGTCCTCGTCTTCGTACTCCTCGCGGAGCCGAGCCAGCTCGTTCGAGGCCTCGCGCCACCGGCGGTTGGCGTCCGCCTCCTCTTCGGTGGCCTCGCGTTCGGCCTCGGCGGAAGCGGCGCGCGCCGCCTCCGCGGACCGGGCCTCGGCGTCGGTCGCGGCCAGGTGCCGCTCGGCCGCGGCGCGGTCGGCCTCCGTCCGCTCGACGGCCGCTCGAAGCGCGTCGGGGTCGGTGGCCGCCGCCTCTTCCAGGGCCGCCCGCACCGCCGCGAGCCGCCCCTGGAGGCGCTCCCGGTCCCGGCGAAGGGTCTCCACCGCCACCCGGGCCTGGATCGGCGGCTCGGGCACGCGCGGAAGCGTGGGGAGCTCGATCGCGGCGGGCGCGGCCGCGGCGAGCCCGTCGCGCCAGGCGGCCGCGGCGTCGTCCAGCCCGGCCAGGCGCTGGGAGACGATCTCGTCCTCCTTGCCGATCGAAGACAGCTCGCCTTCGGTCCGGGCGATGCGTTCGGCCGCCCGGGTGATCTGGGAGTCGGCGGCCTCGACGCGTTCGCCGAGCTCGGCCAGCTCCCGGCCGATCTCCTCCAGCCGCCCACGCCGCGGGTTCAGCGCGGCCCGGGTCTGCGCGAGGTCGTGTTCGACCACGGCGAGCTCGCGACGGATCTCCCCGGCCCGCGAGTCCTCGCGCGCCGTGGTGCGGATCACGGCGGGGCCGATCAGGACGCCGTCGGGCGTGACGAACGATGCGTATGGATGCCGAGCGTGTTTGTCGGCCGCCTCCTCCAGCGTGTCGGCCAGGTACAGGTCGGCCAACACGGTCGTGACGAGACCCCGCACGGCGGGGTCGGCGTCCACGATCGACAGCAGGGTCCGCTCTCCGCGGATCACGGTCCCCGTCGGGCCGCCGCCGGCGATGGACAGGGTGGCGCCGTCGCCCTCGGGCGCGTCGGCGATCGCGGCGCGTTCGTCTTCGTAGACGACGGCGTCGGCCAACGGCCCCAGCCCGGCGCGGAGCGCCCGCTCCCATCGCGGCTGCACCCGCGCCAGCCCGCCGAGCAGGCCGATGGCTCGATCCCCATGCGACTCGAGGAACCGTAACCCGGGCGTTTCCTCCAGATCCGCCAGCCGCGCCTCCAGGACGTCGCGTCGGTGCTCGTGACGGCGGAGCGCGTCTTCGAGCTCGGCCACGTGGTCGGCCAGCCCGTGGCGTTCGCGTGCCAGCTCGGCCTGCCGCTCGGCCAGAGGGGCGGTCTCGGCATCGAGCCGCTCGACGTCGCGTGCCAGCTCCTCCCGTTCGCGTTCGATCGCCTCGCGCCGATCGCGGATCTGGGCCACCGACTCCTCGAGCCGCGATCGCTCCCGCTCGTAGGAGGCGAGCGAACGCCGCAGGGTCTCCGCCTCGGCCCGGCGAGCCGCCGCCTCCTCGGACGCGAGCCGGCGGGCGTCCTCGGCGGCGCCCCGGGCGTCGGCGGCCGATCGGAAGGTCTCCTCGGCCGCGGTCAGCTCCTCCTCGCGGACCAGCAGCTCGCCGGCGACCTCCTCCAGGCGCCCCTCGATCCGGGCGAGGTCCTCGTCGAGGGCTCGGAGCCGGGCGTCCCGGCCGGCCTCGGCGGCGAGGGCCTGCCGCGCCTCGGACTCGCGTTCGATCGCCGTACGCAGCTCGAGCTCCGCCGACGACGTGTCTCTGCGGGCCTGCTGGACGGCGGCGTCGGCCTCACCGAGCGCCCACACGGCCCGCGCCCGGGCGTCGGCGGCCGCCCCGACCCGCTCGTCGAGGGCGTCCAGGGATTCACGGGCCCGGGCCCGGCGGGCCAGCCCCTCGTCCCATCCTGCGGCCCGTCGGCCGCGTTCGGTCAACAGGTCCCGCAGACGGGCCGCCGCGAGCTTGACCGAGATCCCCTCGGCCTGCGACGTGAGCTCCTCGTGGCGGCGGGCCATCTCCGCCTGCTGTTTGAGCGGCTTGAGCTGCCGCCGGAGCTCGGCCAGGACGTCCTGGAGCCGCAGGAGATCCTGATCGAGGCCCGCCAGCTTGCGTTCGGCACGCTCTTTGCGTTTGCGGTGTTTGGCGATCCCGGCGGCCTCCTCCACGTACCGTCGGCGGTCTTCGGGGCGCGCGGTCAACACCTCCTCGAGCTGCCCCTGGCCGACCACGGTGTGCAGGGCGCGACCGATGCCGCTCTCGGACAGGAGCTCTTGGACGTCGAGCAGGCGGACCACCTGGCCGCCGATCCGGTATTCGCTCTCGCCCGAACGGAAGATGGTCCGGGCGATCTCGATCTCGCTCATCGGCACCGGGATCAGGCCGGCGGAGTTGTCGATGACGAGCTTGACCTCGGCCATGCCGAGCGCCGGCCGCTGCGGGCTGCCGGCGAAGATCACGTCCGCCATCTGGCCGCCGCGGAGGGCTCGGGGACCTTGCTCCCCGAGCACCCAGCTGATCGCGTCGACCAGGTTCGACTTGCCCGACCCGTTGGGCCCGACGATGACGGAGATGCCGGGGGCGAACTCCAAGGTCGTTTTGTCGGCGAACGACTTGAAGCCTCGGATCTGGAGGGAGCGGAGGAACATGCTGATCGATGCTAACAGTGGCCCGGGTCCCAACCGAGCATCTCGAGGCGAAGATCTCGCCGGGGTGCGGGGCTCAACAAGCGAGCCGTCAGCGAGCGGTAGCCCCCGCGACAACGGGCCCGGTTCTACCCCCTGACCCGGAAGGTGACGTCTCCGAGAGGCTGCTCCGCAACGACCTCGACGCCGTCCACCCTGGCCAGGTCCGGGCCGTGGCGGCACCACGCCACCAGCCCGTCGACGACCTCCGGCGAACCTTCGAACGCCGCCTCCACGGCCCCGTCCGGCCGGTTGCGGACGAACCCGCCGACGCCGGCATCCCGAGCGAGCCTTGCGCACGTGGCCCGGAAGAACACTCCCTGGACGCGACCCGTCACGACCACGCGAACGCGCTTCACGATCGGCATACTAGGAGCGTGGTCCGTTACGACCCCTCCACCGCGCTCCTGGTCGTGGACGTGCAGAACGACTTCGCCCACCCCCGGGGGTCGCTGTACGTGCGGGGCGGCGAGCAGATCATCCCCCTGGTGAACGAGGAGATCGAGCGGGCACGCTCCGCCGGAGCCACCGTCATCTACACGCAGGACTGGCACCCGGAGGTCACCCCGCATTTCAAGACGGACGGCGGCATCTGGCCGGTGCATTGTGTGGCCGAGTCCTGGGGCGCGGAGTTCCACCACGATCTGCGAGTGGTGCCGGACGCCCCGATCATCCGCAAGGGGACGGACGGCCGCGACGGGTACTCGGCCTTCAGCGTGCGCGATCCCCAGAGCGGCGACGTCGAAGCGACCCGCTTGGAGTCCCTGCTCCAGGAGCGCGGTCTCACGCGGGTGGTGATCGCGGGGCTCGCCACCGACTACTGCGTGGTCGAGACCGTGATGGACGCTCGCCGGCTCGGCCACCACACGAGCGTGTTACGCGAGGCGGTGCGCGCCGTGGACCTCGAACCCGGAGACGGCGACCGGGCGTTCGCCAGGATCACCGAGGCCGGCACCGAGCTCGTCTGAGCCTTCTCGAGCTCCCGCCCTCCCGTCAGCTCTGGCACTGCGGGCAGAAGTACGAGTTGCGCCCCGAGATCTTGACGGCCTCGACCGGCGTCCGGCATCGGCGGCAGGGCAGCCCGGTCCGCCCGTAGACCTTCAGCTCGTTCTGGAACTCGCCCGGCTTGCCGAACAGGTCGAGATAGGCCTCGTCGTCCAGCGTGGTCCCCCGGAAGCGGATCGCCTCCTGGAGAACCTCCTGCATGGCTCGGTACAGGCGGCGGACCTCCTGCGACGACAGGGAGTCCGACATCCGGTCGTAGCGAAGCCCGGCCGCGAACAACACCTCGTCCGAGTAGATGTTGCCGAGGCCACTGACGAACTTCTGGTCCATCAGCAGCTGCTTCATCTTTGCCGCTCGCTCGGCCAGCGCGCCGCCGAACGCGTTCCACGTGAATACGTGGTCCAGCGGGTCGATCGCGATGTGCTGCAGCTCCTTGACCTTCCCGAGCTCGTCGGCCGCCGTCACGAACAGCTCCCCGAACGTCCGCGGATCGACGAACCGAAGGTCGCCGCCCTGCTGGAACGTGATGACGACGTGAGTGTGCGGCGGGAGCGCGACCCGTTTGTTCCCCCGGATGAACTGCCCGCTCATGCCGAAGTGCACGACGAGCACGTCGCCGTTGTCCATCGAAAGCAAGACGTATTTTCCGCGCCGTTCCGCCTTGGTGAACTTCCGACCGGCCAGCCGTTCCGTGAACTCCTTGCGCTTGCCGTGCCGCCGGATCACGCGCATCGCGTTTCGAGACGGGCGGACCTCGGACTCGGCGACCTTGCGCCCGACGACGTCTTTCTCGAGATCGCGGCGCATTACCTCGACTTCCGGCAGCTCCACTATGCTCCCTTCGCCCGGGTCACCTCGGCGGGCTGCCGTTCGGACAGCCGGACGTACGCCTCGTGCGCGGCCTGCTGCTCCGCCTCTTTCTTCGAACGGCCCATCCCCGTCCCCCACTGCTTGCCGGCAAGGTGAACCGTGGCCGTGAACTCCTTCTCGTGGTCGGGCCCGCGTTCGGTGAGGCGGTACTCGGGGAGCGCGTGCAGGTCCGCCGACGCCAGCTCCTGCAAGATGGTCTTGTAGTCGCGCGTGCCTTCGCCCCGCGCGTACGCCACCATCCGCGGGCGGAACAGGCGCACGATGATCTTCGAGGCGGTCTGGAGCCCGCGATCCAGGTAGATCGCCCCGAGGAGCGCCTCGAGCGCGTCCGCCAGGATGCTGCTCTTGTCCCGGCCCCCGCTCATCTCCTCACCTTTGCCGAGACGGATGAATCGCCCCAGCCCGAGATCTCGGGCCACCTCGGCCAGGGCTCCCATGTTCACGATCGCGGCGCGAAGCTTGGCCAGCTCGCCTTCGGGCAGCTCGTCGAACTCGCGAAACGCCATGTCGGTGACGACGATGCCGAGCACGGCGTCCCCGAGGAACTCCAGCCGTTCGTTGTTCGTGGCCAGGCCGTTCTCGAACGCGTAGGAGCGGTGGGTCAGCG
Source organism: Actinomycetota bacterium (assembly GCA_036374435.1). Taxonomy (GTDB): domain Bacteria; phylum Actinomycetota; class UBA4738; order UBA4738; family HRBIN12; genus CALGFI01. The sequence continues at coordinate 9,483 of DASUTU010000009.1, forward strand.
CCGTCTCTCGGAGGGAGGCATCCTTGAACCGGACCCGAAGGACGCGGTCGAGCGCCTTCGTGTCCCCCCGAATGCCGTCCTGGCTCACGCCTTCACTCGACCTCGATCGCCTGTCGCCCGGCGTAGTAGCCACAGTTGGAGCAGACGCGGTGCGGCAGCTTCGGCTGGTGGCACTGCGGGCACTCGGCGTACGTCGACGGCTGCGCCTTCCAGTTGGCCTTTCGTTTGGCGCTGCGGGTGTGGGATTGCCTTCGTTTCGGGACCGGCATCGCGATCGTCCTTTCGGTTCGGTGTCGTCGTGGTCAGGTCGCGGGGTCGTCCGCGTCGCGCGCATCGAGCAGGTCGTCGAGCACCGACCACCGAGGGTCGCGCTCGAGGTGCCCGGGGCATTCGCCCAGGTTGCGGTCTCCGCCGCACACCGGGCACAGGCCCAGGCAGTCGGGGCGGCACAGGGGCGAGAACGGCATCTCGAGCACCACGGCGTCGCGCACCATCGGCTCGGGGTCCAACGTGAGCTCGGGCGTGAGCGCGTAGTCGTCTTCGGGGCCGGGCTCGCGCGCGTACAGCTCCTCCATCGTCACGTCGAACGGCCGGTCGAACTCCTTCAGGCACCGCGCGCACCGCATGGAGAACCGGCCGGTGACGCTGCCGTGCACGAAGATGCCGTCGACCACGCTCTCGAGCGTGAGGTCGCCCTCCAGCGGAGCGTCCTCGGCGACGTCGGCGAGCTCCGTCCGCAGGTCGGGAACCGTCTCTCCGAGATGGACGGTGCGGGCCGACCCCGGGTGCTGGAGGAGATCGCGGATGTCGATGGCGCGCATCATGCCTCCTCCCCCTCGGCCTCCGAGAGCGAGACCTCGGGACCGAGGTCGACGCCGGTCGTCGGGACGGCTCCGCGAAGCTTCTCTCGCCCCGCCTGGACCTGGTCGATCGTCCGGGTCAGCGACTGGTTGGTGGAGATGACGTCTTCGAGGATCCGCTGGAGCTGGTTCTCCAGCTGCGCGAGCTTGGCGTCCACGTAGTCCTCGCCCTCCAGGCGCAGCCGCCGGGCGTCGTCCTGAGCATCCTGGGCGATGCGCTCCGCCTCCTCGTTCGCCTTCTGCACCACGGACTCGTGTGAGGCCAGACGCAGCTGTTCCTCTCGCGCCTGTTCCACGAGCGCCTCCGCGTCCCGACGGGCCTTGGCGAGCAGCTCCTCCCGGTCCTTGACGATCCACCGGGCCTGCTTGATCTCGTCCGGCAACGTCTCCTTCATCTGCACGATGAGGTCCAGGACCTCGTCGCGATTGAGCAGCGCCGAAGACGACAGCGGCATCGACTTGGCGTCGCGGATCATGTCCTCGAGCTCGGCGATCCGGCCCATCAGGTCCATCTAGCGATCACCCCCGAGCCGCTCGCGCAGGCGCTCCGCAACGACGGGGGGCACCAGGCCGGCGACGTCCCCGCCGAATCCGGCGACCTCCTTGACCAGCGAGGACGACAGGAACGACCACTGCGGGGCGGTGGTCATGAACAGGGTCTCGATGCCGGCCAGCGAGTGGTTCATCTGGGCCATCTGGATCTCGTATTCGAAGTCCGTCACCGCGCGCAGCCCCTTGACCACGACGTCGGCCCGACGGCGAGTTGCGTATTCCACGAGCAATCCGGAGAAAGCGTCCACCTCGACGTTGGGCAACCCCTGGGTGACCTCCTTCAGCAGGCCGACCCGTTCCTCGGCACCGAACAGGGGTTCCTTGGCGGGGTTGTCGAGCACACCGACGATCAGCGCGTCGAAGCGCTGAGCAGCACGTTCGATGATGTCGAGGTGACCGTTCGTCACGGGGTCGAACGTCCCCGGACACAGGGCGGTCAAGCCCATCTATGCCTCCCGGAAGATCAGCACGGCGGTGTCGCCGTACTCGAGACGTCTCGCGACGGCCCAGTCTACTGGAATGACAGGCATGGAACTCCCCCGGCGGCGGGTCAGGGCGACCGCCCAGCCGGACCGGAGCCACCCGCCGGCCAGGCTCGCGAGCACGGAATCGACCTCCTCGGGGGCCGCATCGTAGGGCGGGTCGGCAAGGACGAGATGGAAGGTGCGTCCGCCGTCGTCATCTCTCATGAGAAATCGGGCTACCTCGGAGGCCACGACGTCCGCCCGGTCGTCCAGACGGGTCCGGGCCAGGTTCTCTCGGAGAACGGCGAGCGCCGAGCGGCTCCGCTCGACGAACGTCGACCGGGCCGCCCCGCGCGAAAGCGCCTCGATGCCGAGCGCCCCCGTCCCCGAGTACAGGTCCAGCGTCACGGCGTCTCGGACCGTCTGCCCCAGGCTCGAGAACAGTCCTTCGCGAGCGCGGTCGGACACCGGCCGCACCCCGGGGGGCACCGGGGCGAGCCGAACCCCCTTGGCGGAGCCCGCGATCACGCGCATGCGAGGCGCCTGGTCGGCCGGCTCAGACCAGCCCGGCCTCGTTCGCGTGCCGGACGAGCTCGGCCCGTGTCCGCAGGCCGAGCTTTCGCATCACGCTCGCGCGGTGGTTCTCGACCGTGCGCACGGATCGCGGGGTTGCCGATCATCGACACCAGCGTGTCGGACAGCAGGATCCATGCGATTCCGAGAACGGCGAACGCGCCGGCCGCGGTGAACGCGGCACGACGCAGCGCGCGCACGGGCGTGCCCTCGGACGATCGGCTGTCGGCCATCGGATCCTCCCTCCGGTTTCCTCGGCACGCGCCGGGGTTGCATTGATGGGCGGTGGGAGGGGCGTGATCGGGCTCCGTGATCACGCCTGGAACAACCAGTCGATCGAGCGTTCGAAACGGCTCCGAAGCTCCCGGAGGAGCGTGGGATGGTGGTCGAGCTCGGGGTCGTCCTCGATCGTCTCGAAGGCCCGGGCCCGGGCACGGCGGACGAGCTCCAGGTCCTCGGCCAGGCGGGCCAGGCGGAGATCCGGCAGGCCGGCCTGCCGGACGTCGAACAGGGTTCCCTCACCCCGCAGCCGGAGGTCCTCGTCGGCCAGCGCGAACCCGTCGGTGGTCGCCACCATAGCCTCGAGCCGCGATCGTGCCTCGACGCGGTCCGCGCGGCTCTCGTCGAACAACACACAGAACGCTCGGTGGCCTCCCCGGCCGATCCGGCCGCGGAGCTGGTGGAGCTGGGCCAGCCCGAACCGCTCGGCGTTCTCGACGAGCATGACGGTGGCGTTGGGGACGTCCACACCCACCTCGATCACCGTCGTCGAGATCAACAGGTGGTGCTCTCCCGAGCGGAATGCGTCCATGCGCCGCTCCTTCTCCGCGGGGCGCATCCGGCCGTGGAGCAGCTCCACCGACAGGTAGGGGAACACCTCGGTGGCCAGGCGGTCGGCTTCCGCCTCGGCCGCCCGAACCTCGGTCTTGTTGGCCTCGTCGATGGCGGCACACACGACGAAGGCCTGTCGTCCCGCCGAGACCTCGCGGCGAACGAGGTCGTAGGCGGCCCGGCGTTCGGCCGCGGTTCGGGCGATCCTCGTCTCCACCGGCTGACGGCCGGCAGGCATCTCGTCGAGGACGACGACGTCGAGGTCGCCGTAATACGTGAGGGCCAGCGTCCTCGGGATCGGCGTCGCCGTCATCACCAGCACGTCCGGCGACGCGCCCTTGCCCTTCAACGCCATCCGCTGGTGGACGCCGAACCGGTGCTGCTCGTCGATCACCACGAGCGACAGGTCCGCGAAGGCCACGCCCTCCTGCACCAGGGCATGCGTCCCGACGACGAGGTCGACCGCTCCGCGCTCGATGCCCTCGAGGATCCGGCGCCTGTCCTGCCCGGTGACCGACGCCGTCAACGACGTGTAGGTGACGGCCGCCGGTTTGGGCTCCTCGACGGCTTCCAGCAGCGACACCTGCCGCATCTGGCCGGTCGATGATCGTTCGGCCTCCAGGTACGGGACCGCTCCGAACGGACCGAGAAGCGCGTCGATCGATCGGTAGTGCTGGCCCGCCAGGACCTCCGTCGGCGCCATCACGGCCGCCTGGTGCCCGCTCTGGATCGCGATGAGCGCGGCGTGAAGGGCCACCAGGGTCTTGCCGGATCCCACGTCGCCCTGGAGAAGCACGTTCATGGGACGGGGTCGGCCCATCGCCTCCCCGATCTCGCTCATAGTCCGACGTTGCGCGCCGGTCGGCTCGAACGGGACCGTGGCCAGCAGCCGTTCCGTGAGCTCGCCGTCGGATCGATGCGCCACCCCGCGCTCCGCGCGTTCGACACGGTGTTTGCGAAAGGCCACGCCGAGCTCGAGGACGAACAGCTCGTCGAACTTCAGCCGTTCCTGGGCGGCTCCGAGCTCATCGGGCGAGTCCGGGAAGTGGATCCGCCGGATCGCCTGGTCGAACGAGCTCAGTCTCTCGGCCCGGAGCACCTCCTCCGGCAGCGGGTCGGGCATCTGCCCGAGCTGCTCAAGCGCCCGCCAGGTCAGCTCCCGGATCGTTCGGGTCGAGATGCCTTCGCTGGCGGGATGGATCGGGGTGATCCGCCCGGTGTGGACGAGGTCGCGGTCCTCGCCCCGGAGGAGCTCGACCTCGTGGTTGGCAAGCTGGAGGTCCCGGCCGTACAGCCGGACCAGGCCGGAGGCGGCGACCTCGTATCCCTCTCGGTACGTGGACGTGATCCACGGCTGGTTGAAGAAGGCCAGCTTCAGCGTCCCGGTCCCGTCGCTCAGCGTGAGCGTGACCATGGGGCGACCGGGCTGACGGCCGCGCGGGCGGGTCCGCCGGGTCTCGACCTTCGTCACGCGGCCGATCACGGTGGCGTGCCCGCCGAGCCCGGGCTCCCGGTGCAACCCGCCGATCCGGGCCACCGTGGAACGGTCGAGGTAGCGACGGGGGTAGTGGTGCAGCAGGTCCCGGACCGTTTCGATCTCGATGCCGGCGAGCACCTGGACCGCCGGCGGTCCTTTCGTTCGGACCCCCGTCCGACGGCCGGCCAGCCGTCGGTCGATCGCCTCGATCGGCGAGTCGAGCGTCAGCGCCACCGGCGCCGAACCGCCCCCGGCACGGCGTCGTACACCATGCGTGGGTTCTACCATGCGCGCGGTGACGTTCCGCCGACTCCTGCTGCTATCCCTCGCCCTCGTCGCCGCCTCCTGTGGCGGGGGTGAGGGTTCGAACGAGGGAGCGGACCGGCGACCTGTCGGGCCGGCGACGGCTGCCGGGAACGCCGCCTCCGCCGAGCTGCTCCCCACCGACGTCGCCGCGCTCCCGGAGTTCGACCTGGCCACGTACGAGGAGCTCCTGGGCCAACTCCGGGGCACCCCCGTCCTGGTCAACTTCTGGGGGTCGTGGTGTGGACCGTGCCGAGACGAGGCCCCCGAGCTGGCCGCGGCACATCGCGAGTTCGGCGACGACGTCCAGTTCCTCGGCGTGGACATCCTCGACGCCCGCGAGAGCGCCCGCGAGTTCATCGCCGAGTTCGACTGGCGGTACCCGAGCGTGTTCGACCCGCCCGCGGCCATCCGGGACGGCCTGTCGCTGCTCGGTCAGCCCGTGACGTTGTTCTACGACGCGTCCGGGGAGCTGGTCGACCGTTGGGTCGGGCCCATCCCTCCCGACGAGCTCGACGCCCGGATCATCGCGATCCTCGATCGCTGATCGTCCACGGCGGGCTGAGGATCCGGCTCGCGAGTCGGGAGGGGGCACCGACCGACCGGAGCACGGCCTCGACCCGTCGTTCGAGCCGAACCGCGGACCGCCGGTCCCCTCCGACCCGCCGAAGAGCGGCCTGCCACCCCAACGTCCGCGCCAGCCACACCGTCTGGCCGATCGTGGCGCGAGCCTGCTCGGCCTCGGTGAGCGAGTGGAGTGCCCTCTCATGATCACCCGCCGCGAGGGCACGCAGACCCTCGTTCTCGTGCCCGACGGCCACGACCTCCAGGTCCGCGGCCGACCCGGTCGGCGTCGACGGCGCCTCCGATCCGGCCAGCAGGTGCGCCTGCACCAGCAAGCCCGACGCGAAATCCATCATCCCGGTTGCCCGCAGGGCAGAGGAGCTTCCCACCACGTCCCGAAGGAGCCTCACGGCGTCGCGGGACCGGCCGGCCCCCAGCGCGGCACGGCCCTCGAGCAGCGGAGCGATCGGCTGCCACAACGCCCAGCCACTGCGCGTCGCTACCGGGACCGCTCGGTGCGCCTCGGCTCCCACTCGGGCGAACCGGCCCCGATCGAGGTGGAGCTCGGCCGCCGCCAGGTGCGCCTCGGCCATCTCGAGCCGGACGCCCCGCTCCCGCAACATCGCCGTGGCCTCGCGAAGCCGCTCCTCGGAGAGATCGACCTTGCCCGAGCGCAGGGCGGATCGCGCCCCCACCAACAGCGTGAGCGCGTGCAGCCGGGTTGAGGGGGTACTCCGCGCGATCTCGAGCAGCCGGCGCACCAGGGCTTCGACCTCGCTCGGAGCCGACGTGGAACACGCTGCGGCGGCTTCGATGAGCAAGGTGTCGGCCTCGACGTACGGGTCCCCCGCCTCCAACGCCAGCGGTCTTGCCTCCTGCATGGCCCGGATCGCCTCTCGGCGTTCGCCCCGGTAGAAGGACACGTACCCCCACGTTCGGAGCATGCCCGAACGCGATCGCAGGTCCTGCTCGTCGTTCACCAGCCGCCAGGCTTCGGAGTACCAGCGCTCGAACTCGGCGCCGCCTTCGGTGCTCAACAGGAACGCGAGATCCTGGGCCACCACCGATCGGCCCCATCGGTCCTTGGCCCGAACGAACAGACGGTGCGCCTCCCGGAGCTCGTCGATCTCCCGGCGGTAGTCGGTCCAGGACCAGGTCTCGGACAGGCGATGGTGGGCCCAGGCCTGGCCGCGCAGGTCACCCTCCTCGCGGAGCAGGACAAGGGCCCGGCGAAGCTGTCGTCGGATCGCCGCGATGCGACTGGCGTCTCTGCCGAGGTCCGACGCCAGCCTCCCCGCCGTGAGCAGGGCCCGGCCCCGGAGCCGCCGATCGCCGGAGGCGTCGGCCGCGCGTCGGGCCTCGGCCACGGTCTCCTGGGCCTCTTCGTATCGCCCCATCTCCACGAGGCATTCGGCCAGGCCGATCAGGGCCCGTGCCCGCAGCGCCCCCGGGACCCCCGGGTCGGCACCGCGCGCGACACGGGCGGCGCGTTCGTACAGATCGGCCGCCGACCGAGCCTGGTACACGATCGCCTGGTCGGCCCATCGCAGCAGATATTCGACGGCGCGCCGCGAAACGGCCTCGCCCAGGCTCGGGGCGGCGGCTCGAGAACGAGACAGCGCCCACGCCCGCTCGTAGTGATGGGCGATCGTCTCGATCGGCCTGCGGGGCAATGTCCGTTCGCGGGCACGCAGCCATTCGGCGATCGCGAGGTGCCGACGGGCGCGCTCGGCACGCGGGAGCTGCTCGTAGGCGACGTCCCGGATCAGCGCGTGGCGAATCTCGAGCTCGGCCGCGTCCGGGACACGGCTCTCGGGGCGACGCCCGATGAGGCCCCGGCGTTGCAGCGACCGAAGCGCCGCCTGCGGATTGCGGACCTCGGAGACGTCCTCGATCAGCCGGTCCCACGTCACGACGCCGGATACCGCCGCGTCCTGCAGCACTCGTTTCTCGTCGTCCGGGAGACCGTCGATCCGCCCCCCGATCAGCAGCCGGATGGTCGTGGGAACCGCCCGAAGTCGTTCGGGGTCCGCCACCGTCCAGGCGCTCTCCTCACGGATGAGGATCCCGGCTTCGACCAACATCCCCATGCTCTCTTCGAGGAACAGCGGGTTCCCCTCGGCCCTGCTCACGATCGAGCGCAGCGCGGCCTCGTCGAGGTCCGGCCCGAGGACCTGCGCCACCAGCGAACGCATGTCGTCGGCCTCCATGGCCCGAAGCTCCACCCGTGGGACCCCTCGGAGCCGCGGGTCCGTCCTGGACAGGCCGAGCACGAGCGCGGGGCCCCGAAGCGGCGAGCCCCGCAGGTCCCGCAGCAGGTCGAGCAGGTCGTCGTCCGCCCACTGCAGATCGTCGAGCACCACGACGAGCGGCCCCCGGTCCGCGAACGCCTCGAGGGTCCCGCGAGCCGCCCGGGCGGCCTGGACCACCCGCTCCCGGGGATCACCCTCTTCGGTTCCGAGTCCCAGCAGGAGCCGAAGCCCGCCGGCGAGGGCGCGCCCGCGTTCACCGGGGGCGGCGGTGCGGGCGAACCGTTGGATCTGGCGCCGCGCCTCCTGCGGGGACGAGCCCGGGGCCACGCCCAGCGCGGGAGCCAGGGCGTCGGCCAGCGCCTGAAGCGGAAGCCGTTGGCCGAACGGCGCGCAACGCCCGGTGAGCACGCTTCCCTCGACCCTGCCGACGAGCTCGGCCGAGAGCCGGGACTTGCCGGCGCCAGGCTCTCCGAGGATCAGGAGCAGGCGACCCCTGCCCGAGGTCACCGCGTCCGCCAGCTCGGCCTCGACCCGCGCGATCGCCCCGACCCGATCGACGAACCGACGAGCGGTCCACGGGCCCTCACGGCGGCCGCGTGGCTCGGGGAGGACGTCGAGGGCATCGTGCACCGCCAGGCGCGGCTTCCCCTTGGCGTGCCGGACACGACGTGGCCCGTACCGGATCGCGCCCGCCGTCCGACGTCGGGTCTCTTCGTCCACCAACACGACACCGCTCGGCGCGAGATCGGCGATCCGCGAGGCGGTGTTCACGGCGTCACCGATCACGGCGAACCCCGAGGCCTCCTCGGAGGGGGCCACCATGACCTCCCCCGAGTTCACCCCGGCGTGCACCTCGGGGAACCGCATCCCGCGTCGGCCGGCGTTGAGGGAACGGACGTGGTCGCGTACCGCGAAGGCGGCTCGAACGGCCCGTTCGGCGTCGTCTTCGCCGGCCACCGGCACCCCGAACACCGCCATGAACCCGTCGCCGAGGATCTGCGGGACCGTTCCCCCGAACCCCTCGACGATCCGCTGGAGCTCGACGACGCCGGGGCGCAGGAAACGGTACACCTCCTCCGGGTCCAGGCTGGCCGAGAGCTTCGTGTATCCCGTGAGGTCGGCGAACAGAATCGAGACGAACTTGCGCTCGCCGTGCGGCTGGACCGGCCGGCGGTCGCTCATCGCCGCCCGGGCCTCGGCGTCAAGGCCGGCGGAAGGACTTCTTCCGCAGGTCGGCCAGCGCGGTGTCGGTCTTTCCGATCCCCGGGACCTCCCGCAGCTGGCCGCGGACGGCCTGGACGAGCTCCTCGAACGAAGGCCGGCCCAGGTCCACCAGCAGGTCGTAGCGTCCCGTCACCACGGCGGCCCCGTACCAGAACGTGTCTTCGTCGAACAGCGGTTCGAAGTGGTCGTCCAGCCGCTCGAGCACGACGAACGGGTCGTCGTCGGGGCGGATGCGAACCAGCGCGCAGAAGTCGGGGCTGCGGCGTTTCGGCGCCATGATGCGGCTCGTCCGGATCTCGAACGAGGTCTCCGTCCGCAGCCCTTGGGGCCACAGATCCTCGACCAACTGCTGCGCCTGTCCCAACGCCTCGTCCCCGGGCGGGACGCGCAGGTGCGCATAGACCTGGAACGACCCCAGGAACTGGCCCACGAAGTCCACGCCGAGCTCCGCCTTCTGGGCCACGTCGTCGACGACCTGGCCGGGCGGGCGGTCCTCGGCGTGCGAGAACACGTGGAAGTGAAGGTCGTCGTCGTTCATAGCCATCGTTGCCCTCCCGCTCGCGCCTCGGCGGCCGATCCGTAACTCTGCTCCGCAACGCTCCCGGACGCAACCTCGAGGTCGCGGGCGGGGCCTCTGTTACCCTTCCACGGCTATGGCAGCCGTCTGCGACATCTGCGGGAAGAAGCCGTTCTTCGGCAAGCAGGTCTCCCACTCCCATCGCCGGACCTCCCGCCGG
>DASUTU010000010.1:0-5398 GCA_036374435.1 Actinomycetota bacterium
CGAACCGCAGCCAGACCTGAGCCCGCTCCGCCCCCGTGCCCTCGCCGAGGATCGCCGCCATCCTCGGCAAGACGTCGTCGGTGCCGTACGACCCGGCCACCCGCTCCGAGAACTCGTGCAGCACCTCGTAGGGGGTGGCTCGTTTCCCGTAGACGAGCCGGTTCGCCAGGTGCTGTGCCCGCCGACGCACCGGTTGGAAGGCCACGGCGACGATGGCCGCGGCGACCGCCGAGAGCGCCGCGTTGCCGGACCGGCCGACAACTGTTCCCACCCCGACGACGACGCCGACGTACACCGAGGTGATGAACGCCCCGAGGATGGCTACAACGACGGTGCGCCGGATGACGAGATCGAGGTCCAACAGGCGATGGCGCAGGATGGCGACGCCGACGGAGACCGGGATCAGGAGCAACCCGAGGCCGCCGACGACGTACGTCGTTTGCGTCCAGGAGGCGCCGGGAGGCGCCACGAGCGCCGGGATCAGGAGGACCGTTGCGACCGCTGTGGCAGATGCGAGCAGCCGCAGCTGGTCCCGCTCCCGCCCCACGGCGGTACGAAGCTTGCGGACGAGGAGGCCGATCGAGGCGAGAAGCGTCCCGGCCATGAGCGTGAAGCCGATCGCCAGGAGCCCCCAGGGGATCGCCGCCGGCATCGCCGGCGCGAACGGAGACGGGGTATCCCCGTAGTCCTGAAGCGTGGGTTCGAGAATCGCCCCCGTCATCGCGAGCACGATGCCTGCGGCGGCGACGACCGCCGTCCGCCGTCGGGATCGGCCCTCGAACCTCCCCTCCGGGAAGAGGAGGAACACGAATACGGTCAGGAGGGCGATGGACACCGGATTGGTGATGTCTGTGAGCCAAGCGGAGACCCGGCCGGTCCGGGAACCGTCGTAGGCTGCCAAGGCGTCCGCCGCGTACTGCTGGGTGATGGATGTGGCCGCCGCTGCGACGCCCCCCAACGCGAACACCCATCCGAGGCCGTTGTTCGGGCGCCGTGACAGGATCAGGGCACCGATGAGCGAGCACGCGAGCGAGATCGCGATCCCAAGGGCGACCACCACCGTGGTCACGGCAGGACCTCCGTAGCCGGTCGCGCCGACCACGACGGCCACTCCCGAGAGGCCGCCGGTGATCGCGAGGAGCCCCCACCCCGAGAGACGGGCGATGCGAGGACTCACCTTGTGGCGACCTCCCGGACGGGTATCCGGCCGGCGATCGTCGTCCCCGTCCCCGGCCCGGACCGGATCTCGAGCGAGCCGCCGACGGCCTCGAGCCGGTCGGCCATGTTCTGGAGCCCGCTGCCGCGGGCCGTGGCGGATGGGTCGAACCCCCCGCCGTCGTCGGCCACCTCGAAGGTGAGCACGCCGCCTCCTTCCTCGAGCGTGATCCGGACCGACGAGGCTCCCGCGTACTTCGTCGCGTTCTGGAGAGCCTCGAGGCAGCAGAAGTAGACAGTGGCCTCGACCTCCTGTGGGTATCGACCAACGCCGTCGGCGTGCACCTCCGCGGGGAGCGTCGCCTTTCGGGCCTGGGCTCGAAGCGCCGCCGACAGCCCCTGGTCCGCCAGCAGCGGCGGGAAGATGCCCCGGGCCAGATCGCGGAGCTCCTCCAGCGCCTGGCCGGTCTCTGCCTGGAGCTGCCGCAACAGCTCTTGTGCTTTGGCCGGGTCCCGCCCGGCGAGCTGCTCCGCCAGACGTTGCTTGACCTGAAGGGCCACGAGCTGTTGCTGGGCTCCGTCGTGGATGTCCCGCTCGAGCTTGCGACGCTCCTGGTCCTGGGCCTTGACGAGCCGTTGGCGAGAGGCGCGGAGCTCCTCGATCAAGCCGCGGAGCTCCTCGGTGAGCCGGACGTTCTGCAGGGCCAGGCCCGACTGGGAGGCCACGTCCTCCAGGAGCCGGTCCTCCGCCGTGGAGAGCGGCTCCGTGGGCCGCTTGTCGACGGTCAGGGCACCGAGGAGCTCGCCCCTGTGTCGGACGGCGACGGCTCGCTGCGCCGGGAGGTTCGGCAGCTCCTCCCCGGCGAGGGCGACGGACGAGTGGGTGCCGTCGGAGGGCCAGCTCGCGGCGGGCCGGAGCTGGTCGCCGATCCGCAGCCAGACGTCGGCGCGATCCGCGCCCACCCCCTCGGCGAGGGACCGAGCGATCCTCGGCAGGAGATCGTCGGCGGCGTACGTCTCGCCCATCCTCTCCGCCAGGCTCGACAGAACCTCGTACGGGCTGGCGCGGTCCCCGTAGACGAGCCGGGCGGCGAGCCGCCGGGCGCGCTCGCGAACCGGCTGGAAGGCGAGGGCGATGAGGGCGGCCGCGACGAACGGGAGCACGTCGACCCCTTCCCCGCCCCGGCCGAGGACCGCCGCGGGGATCGCCACCACCACCCCGACGTAGACGATCGCGATGAACGCGGCCAAGAGCCCGAACACCAGGGTCTTGCTGATGGCCAGGTCGATGTCGAACAGACGGTGGCGCAGGATCGCGAACCCAACCGACACGGGAATCAAGAGGACGCCGACCCCCGAGACCACGAGATGGATGAGCCCCGGGTCGGGCGCGAAGAACACGGGGACGATCAGGACCGTCGCCACGATCGCCGACGCGACCAGGATGCGGAGCTGGTCGCGCTCACGACCCGCGGACTGCCGAAGACGTCCCACGAGGAGGGCGATCGAGGCGATGAGGCCACCGAACAGCAGGACTCCACCGAGCCCCGCCAGCGCCAGGTAGACGGTCTCCAGCCCGGTTATCCCCAGGGGGTTCTCGACGTCCGGGAAGGAGTAGAGGTTCGGCTCGAACAGCACCGCCAGCGCACCCAGCGAGACCCCGGCGGCCGTGACCACCGCCGCGGTTCGTTCGGGCCGGGTTCGCAAGCGCCCGTCAGGGAAGAGGAGGAACAGGAAGGCCGTGAGCGTCCCGAGGAGGGGGAGGTAGAGGATGTCGGGGATCCACCCGGCGACTTCGCCGAGGAGCGAACTCCGGCCGTCGGCCAGGGCGGCGACCGCGTAGGCCGACGCGACGGACATCAGGGCCATCAGGGCGCCGTCGATCGCGAACAGCCATCCGATCCCGTTCCGCGGCCGCCGGGACAGGATCAGCGCGCCGACCGCGGAGAACGTGAGCAGCGTCACCCCGAAGGCGGCGACCGCGGCCGGCGTCGCGTAGCTCTCGAACGAGGAGTGGACGGTCACGGTCCGCTCCGGTACTCCGACGACCAGCACGAAGCTCGCCAGGGTGAGCACCAGGGACAGGGCCAGGAGCGTCCAACCCGCGACCCTCCCGGTCCGGGCGGTCATGAGTTCACCGCCCCTTGGAGGGACGTGCGTGCGGCGACGGCGGGGTCGCCGACCGAGCGGGGCATGCCCCGGCGGCCGCGAGCGACCGAGCCAAGGATGCGGCTCCTGCGCCGATCCATAGGGGATTCTTCCCCCAGTGCCTCGAGCGGGGGAAGGGTGGGGCCACCACGCCCGCCGGTGGTGCCACCCGAACACGCTGCGCTGTCGTGTCGGTGGCTCCGGCTACGGTCCAGACGTGGCGAGCTCTACCGTCGATCGTCGGCCCGCTCGGGGCAGAGAGGGGGAGGACGCCGCCCTCCGCGTCTACCTGCGACACGGGTACCGGCTGGTGGCCCGGAACTGGCGGTGCCCGCTCGGCGAGCTCGACCTCGTGCTCGAGCGCGATGGCGTGCTCGTCGCGTGCGAGGTCAAGACCCGGACGGGCGCGGCGTTCGGGGGCGGCTACGAGGCCGTCACGTGGTCCAAACGGCGGAAGCTGCGCCACCTGGCCGAGGCGTTCCTCGCGGCGAACCCCGGGCGGCACGACGGCGTGCGGTTCGACGTGGCGAGCGTGTGGCTCGGCCCCAACCGCGCCGACGTCGAGGTGTTCGAGGACGCGTTCTGATGTCGGTGGCGGGCGCTACGGTTCGGCGACCGTGTACGGGCGAGTGGTGGGGGTCACCGTCGTCGGCGTGCGCGGGCAGATCGTCTCGGTCGAGGCGCACGTCGGTCGCGGACTCCCCTCCCTCACGCTGACGGGACTGCCCGGCGCTGCCGTCTCGGACGCGCGCGATCGTATCCGTCCCGCCGTCGAGAGCGCGGGGTTCGAGTGGCCGCTGCGGCGGGTGGTGGTGAACCTGTCGCCGGGCAACCTCCGCAAGGAGGGGCCGGGTCTGGACCTCCCCGTCGCCATGGGGGTCTTGGCGGCCACCGGGCAGGCCCGGGCGAACGTGGTCGAGGGATGGGCGTTCGCGGGCGAGCTTTCGCTTCGGGGAGCGCTCGTCCCGACACCCGGGATCTTGTCGGTCTCGATCGCGGCCCTGCGTCACCGTCTGCGCGGTGTGGTCGTCCCGGAGGCCAACGGCGCCGAGGCGAGCCTGGTGGAGGGGGTCGAGGTGGTGGCCGCGCCGACGCTGGCCGACGTCGTCGGGTTCTTCCGCGGAACGTGGCGACCGTCTGCCGTGACGGCCGCGACTCGGAGCGACGACGGCCGGCACGCCGTCGACCTGGCCGAGATCCGCGGCCAGGCTCAGGCCCGTCGCGCGCTCGAGGTCGCCGCGGCCGGTGGCCACAATCTGCTCCTGATCGGCTCGCCCGGCGCCGGGAAGACCATGCTCGCCCGCCGCCTGGCCACGATCTTGCCCGAGATGTCGCGATCCGAGGCGCTCGAGGTGACCCAGCTCCACTCGGTGGCGGGCCTGCTCGCCGGCGGCGGGCTGGTCGCCGAACGTCCCTTCCGCTCGCCGCACCACACGGTGTCGATCGCGGCCCTCCTCGGCGGTGGCTCGACGTACCTGCGTCCCGGAGAGGTCTCGCTCGCCCACGGCGCGGCGACTACGCTTGCATTCGTGCGTACAGTGTCGTTCGTCATCGACGCGTGGCCGCTTCTAATTTGCCGCGCCCTTGTCGCGAAAGGAGCTTCACCATGACCAAGGTGGTCGCACTCATGTCGATGTCTCTCGACGGGTACGTCGCCGACGCGAACGACGGGGTCGCCGAAGTGTTCGACTGGTACTTCTCGGGCGACGTCGAGGTCTCCACAGCGAGCACGAGATCGGGCATGACGTTCCACGTCTCGGCGCCGAGCGCCGACCACCTGAGGGGCTTGCAGGCTGAGGTCGGCGCCATGCTCACCGGTCGGCGCACGTTCGAGGTCGCCGACGGCTGGGGCGGCCACCACCCGTGGGATGTGCCCGCTTTCGTCGTCACCCACCACGTGCCCGACGGCTGGCCACGGCCCGGCTCGACAGTCCAGTTCGTCACCGGCGGCATCGAAAGCGCCGTTGCTCAAGCGAAATCGGCTGCCGGCCCGAAGTCCGTGGGAGTGCACGGCGCCCAAACGATCCAGCAGTGCCTGGACGCCGGGCTGCTCGACGAGATCCACATCGATCTGGCTGCCGTGTTGCTAGGCGCA
>DASUTU010000011.1:0-27165 GCA_036374435.1 Actinomycetota bacterium
GCGCAGATCGTCGGGCTCGTGAGCTACCAGCTCTCCTACCCGGTGATCATCGTGCGGGCGCGACTGCTCTCGATCGGCAAGGAGTACGAGGAGGCCGCCATGGACCTCGGGGCCCCGCCGGGACACGCGGTCCGCCGCGTCCTGCTGCCAATGCTCTACCCGGCGATCCTGGCGAGCTTCACCGTGGTGTTCGCCGATTCCCTGGACGACTTCGTGACCGTGCGCTACCTATCGGGGCCGGCGACCAGCGAGCCGTTGTCTGTGAAGATCTACAACTTCACCCGGGGCTCGCCCACCCCGGCGATCAACGCCGCCGCCACCTTCCTCCTGTTCGCCACGACCCTCGTCGTCGTGCTCGGCTACGTGGCGTACCGATACACGACCCGTGGTCAGCGCGGCGAGGGGGTGAAGGTGTTCACGCAGGTCTGAGGCCCTCTGGCTCGGGCAGGAGCTCATCGGCCGGCGTCGGGGCCCCTGTGTCCACGAGGATCCGGAGAGCCTCGGCCGGCAGATGTACCGCGACGGGATGGCCCTGAGCGTACGGGAGCTCCTCCCCGCGGTTCGGAATCCAAGCCTGCAGGGTCTGCCCCGGGGCCAGATGGACGAACACCTGCATGGTCGAGCCCACGTAGACGACGCGCTCGACCATGCCGGGCACGCGGTTCTCGCCCGTCGAGCCCGACTCCTCCAGTCGAACGCGCTCGGGCCGGATGACCACCTTCACGTCGCCCCTGGCGTCCGCGTCGTTCCGCGCGGTGACGAGATCGAAGTCCCCCAGACGCAGCATCGCTCGACCGTCCGTCGCAGCACCGGCGGCGCGCGCGTCCATCAGGTTGGACACTCCGAGGAAATCGGCCACGTAGGTGGTGGTCGGCTCCTCGTACACCTCCGACGGCGTGCCCACCTGCTCGACGCGGCCGTTGCTCATGACGGCCAGCCGGTCGGACATCGTGAGCGCCTCCTCCTGGTCGTGCGTCACGTAGATGAACGTGATTCCGACCTCCTCCTGGAGCGCTTTCAGCTCGAGCTGCAGGGCCTTGCGGAGCTTGGCGTCGAGCGCACCGAGCGGCTCGTCGAGCAGCAGTACCGCCGGGTTCAGGATCAGCGCACGGGCGAGGGCGACCCGCTGTTGCTGGCCCCCCGACAGCTGGGAGGGTCGCCGGCGTTCCATCCCCTGCAGGCGCACGAGTGCGAGCGAGTCGGCGATCTTCGTGCGCGCCTCCTGCTTGGTCACGTTCTTGTACCGGAGGCCGAAGCCCACGTTGTCGGCGACGCTGAGGTGGGGGAACAGGGCGTAATTCTGGAAGACCGTGTTGACGTGGCGCTTGTGGGGCGGCGTCTGCGCCATGTCGACGCCGTCGAGCAGGATCCGGCCCTCGTCCAGGCGCTCGAACCCGGCGATCAGGCGGAGGGTCGTCGTCTTCCCGCAGCCGGAGGGGCCGAGCAGCGAGAAGAACTCCCCGGGAGGCATAGCGAGACTGATGCCAGCGACCGCCGTGACGTCCGCGAACCGCTTGACGAGATCGACGAGGACAACCTCTCCCCCGGCCATGAGGCGCCGAGGATACCCGACCCGGCGAAGGATTGCATGGCTGTTCAAATCCGTCGGCCGCGCCTTAGCCCAAGTTCACGTACACGGACTTCTTCTCCAGGAAGTCCTCGACGCCTTCCTTGCCGAGCTCGCGCCCAGTGCCCGACTGCTTGTAGCCGCCCCACGGCATCTCGGTCGGAGCGGGCTGCGTGTCGTTGATCCACACGATCCCGGCTCGCAGGGCCTGCGCCGTGGTGAGCGCCTTCTTCAGGTCGTTGGTCCAGATCGCCGCGGCGAGCCCGTACTCGTTGTCGTTCGACATTCGCACGACCTCGTCGACCTCGCGGAACGGGATCACCGACATCACCGGGCCGAAGATCTCCTCGCGCGCGATCGTGTCGTCGTTCTCGACGTCGGCGAAGATCGTGGGCGGGACAAAATAGCCCTTCGCCAGCTGGGGATCCGAGGGCGTCGAGCCTTGCACGGCGAGCGTGGCCTCCCCCTGACCGACCTCGATGTAGCGCTCGACGCGCTCCCGTTGCTCGTCGCTGATCAGCGGGCCCATCGTGGTCTCCTCGTCCAGGCCTCGACCGAGCCGGACCGCCTTGGCTCGATCGACGAACGCGTTCAGCGCGTCGTCGTAGATCCCGCGGTCCACGAACACCCGCGTGCCGGCCGAGCAGATCTCCCCCTGGTTCCAGAACACGCCGTTGCACGAACCCTCGACGGCCTGGTCGAAGTCGGCGTCGGCGAACACGATGTTCGGCGACTTGCCGCCGAGCTCGAGCGTCACGCGTTTCAGCGTGTCGGCCCCCGAGCGCATGATGATCTTCCCGACCTCCCGGGATCCCGTGAACGCGACCTTGTCCACCCCGGGGTGCTCGACCAGCGCCGCGCCGGCGGTCTCGCCGAACCCGGTCACCACGTGGAACACGCCGGTCGGCAGCCCGGCCTCCTCGAGGACCTTCGGCAGCTCGAGGCAGGTGAGCGGGGTCTGCTCGGGCGGCTTGAGGACGAACGTGCACCCGGCCGCGAGCGCCGCGGCCAGCTTCTGCGTGGCCATCATCATGGGGTAGTTCCACGGCGTGATGCCCGCGGCCACACCCATCGGCTCCTTCCACACCATGAACATGGCGTCGCGGGACAGGTGGTGGACGTCGCCCTCGATCTTGGTGGCCCACCCGCCGTAGTACTCGAACATGAACGCCACCTCGGCGACGTCCTCGCGGGCGTCCCCGATCGGCTTGCCCGAGTCGAGCGACTCGAGCGACGCCAGCCGTTCGTGCTCGCGCCGGACGATCTCGGCGGCCCGGAGCAGGATCCGCCCGCGCTCGCGCGCCGCCGATCCCGGCCACCACTCGCCGTCGTCGAACGTCCGGCGGGCCGAGGCCACCGCCGCCTCCACGTCGGCGCGTTTGGAGCTCGGCGCCGTCGCGATCACCTCGCCGGTGGCCGGATCGAACACGTCGAACCGCTCGCCGTCGGCGGCGTCCACCCAGCGTCCGTCGATGTAGTTCTGCAGCGCATCCGCCACGATCTCGCCTCCCCGGGCATCGCTGAACCGTGGTTCAGACTACCCTGCCGGTCGTGACCGACCACCGGGTCGACGTCGGCGACGGGGTGACGCTCTCGGTGCGGACCTGGAGCCCGGCGAGCCGCGGACGCGCCGACGCGCTGCTGCTCCACGGCCTCGCCTCCACCTCCCACATCTGGGACCTCGTGGCGCCGAGGCTCGCCCGGCGCGGCGTGTTCGCGGCGGCGGTCGACCAGCGTGGCCACGGCCGGTCGAGCAAACCCGCCCGCGGGTACGGGTTCGAGCGGACCGGCGCCGACGCCGCGGCCGTGATCGGTGCCCTTCGTCTTCGGCGGCCGGTCGTCGCGGGCCACTCCTGGGGCGCGAACGTCGCCCTGGACCTCGCGGTCCGCCGTCCGGACCTGGTCGGCGCGATGGTGCTGGTGGACGGCGGCTTCATCCGGCTGCCCGACCGGTTCGACTGGCCGTCGGCCCGCCGGGCGCTCGCCCCGCCGGAGGTCGCCGGGATGCCCGTCACCGAGTTCCGCTCCCGGATGCGAGCGCACCACGGCGGCTCGCTGCGGCTGACCCCGGAGATCGAAGACGTCGTCCTGTCGGTCATGCACGTCGACCGGGAAGGGCGGATCCGCCCCCGGCTGTCCCGGGCAAACCACCTGCGGATCCTGCGGGCGCTCTGGGAGCAGGACCCGATCGAGCTCCTCCGGCGGGTTCGGGTACCCACCCTGGTCCTGGCCGTTCGGGCCTCGCCGGGGTCCACCGACCGCCACGACCCGGATCGGCGCTCTGCCGCGGCCGAGGTCCGCGCCATCGGGGGCCCGGTGCGGTTCGAGTGGATCGACGGCATCCACGACCTGCCGCTGCAACGGCCCGAGGCCCTGGCGCGCCGGATCGCCGGGGCGGCCCGCTCGTAGCGCGCCGGCCGCCCGCCCGTCGATGCGGCGCGCCCGTCGACGCCGCCCGCTCGTTGACGCCGCCCGCGCGTAGGATGGAGACGTGCTCGTCGTCATCCTGCTGCTGCTCCTGATCGCGGCGGCGGCCGGGGTGCTCGGCGCGGTCCTCGAGGCCACGCTGGTTATCGTCCTGTCGCTGGTCCTGACGATCGTGCTGCTGTTCTGGATCGCCGTCTGGTACGCCAAACGGCGAATGCGGCGGTTCCAGCGCGACCTCGAGACTCGCATCGACCTGGCCCGCCGGCGGCGCGACGCGCACGACGTGGAGTCGCGTCCGGGACAGCGCTCCCTCGGCGACGAGGTCTAGCCACGCCCACCGCGAAGGACCGCACCGCCCGCCCGCCGACGGCGCCCCAGGTGCTCCGCTCGCTGCGGGCGATGGCCGATCCGGCCCGGCTGGAGGGGATGGCCCGGTACGGGATCGACACGCGGCGCGCCCTCGGCGTCACGGTCACCGAGCTCCGGGCGTTCGCCAGGACGCTGGGCAGGGATCACGAGCTCGCCGCCGCCCTGTGGGACTCCGGGGTGCACGAGGCCCGGATCCTGGCCACGATCGTGGACGACCCCGCCCTGGTGAGCCGGAGGCAGATGGAGCGGTGGATCCGGGACGTCGCGTCCTGGGACCTCGGCGACCAGGCCTGCCTGAACCTGTTCGAGCGGACCCCCCACGCGTTCGAGCTGGCCGAGGCATGGAGCGGGCGAGAGGAGGAGTTCGTCAAACGCGCCGGCTTCGCGCTCATGGCGGTTGCCGCCGTCCATCGCAAAGACGAGCCCGACCAACGCTTCGCCGCGTTCCTTCCGCTGATCCTGGCCCACGCCACGGACGAGCGAACGCACGTGAAGAAGGCCGTGAACTGGGCCCTTCGCCAGATCGGCAAACGGAGCCCGGCGCTGCATCGCCGGGCCGTCGCCACCGCCCGGCAAATCCGCGCGCTCGACTCCCGGGCCGCTCGGTGGATCGCCGCGGACGCCCTGCGCGAGCTCGAGAGCCCCGCGGTCCTGGAGCGGTTCGACCGCGCGTCCTGAACGCGGATCTCGACCAGGAACGCTCAGAGCTCGAGCAGCGCGGTCGCGAGCTCGCGGAGCTGAGGGAGCGCCACGTCGCCGTCGTCGTCGGTCACGACCTGCACGCACACGTGGTCCGCGCCGGCGTCCAGATGCTGGCGAACGCGAGAGGCGATCCGGTCGACGTCGCCCCAGGCCACGACCGCGTCGATCACGGCGTCCGAACCCTGACCGCCCACGTCGGCGTCCGTCCATCCCATCCGCTTGAGGTTGGCCGCGTAGTTCGGCGACTGAAGGTAGCCGACGGCGAACTGGCGGGCCACGGCTCGGGCCTCGGTCGGATCGGACTCGAGCACGACGGTCTGCTCCACGGCGAGCACCGGTCCGGCGCCCAGGCGTTGCCGGGCGAACGCCGTGTGCTCGACCGGCACGAAATACGGATGCGCCCCGAGGGCCCGTTCGGCGGCGAGCTCGAGCATGCGCGGTCCGAGCGCCGCCAGTACCAGGCGGGGATCCTCCTCCGGCTCGGGCGCCGACGACGAGACGCGGTCCATCGCGTCCAGGTAGTCGCGCATCGCCGAGAGCGGCCGAACGTAGGACGCCCCGCGGCGCCGAACCGAAGACGCGTGGCTGACGCCGAGGCCGAGCACGAACCGGCCCGGGAACGCGTCGGTCAACATCCGCCAGCCGTTCGCCGTCGCCGTGGGATCGCGGGCCCACAGGTTGGCGATGCCGCTCGCGATCACGATCCGTTCGGTGGAGGACAGGAGCCAGGCCGCATGCGAGAAGACCTCGCGGCTCTCGACGGCTTCGGGAAACCAGATCGCCCGGTACCCCATCGACTCGATCTCGGCGGCCGCGTCCCGTTCCTCTGCTGCCGACTGCGCCTCCAGCGCGAAGCTCCACACGCCGACCCGGCCGAGGACCTCACGGAGCGCGTCCCGTTGGTTCCGACGATCGAGGTCGCTCGCCTCCTCCATCGCCGTCGGACCCTACCAGGGAACACGAACGAGGGGTTCCGATCCGGAACCCCTCGTCACGTGCTCCCGACGCCGGTCGGCGCTCAGCGCTCCTCGGGCATCGGCGCGGCCTCGACCGTGGCGCCGACTCGGCCGTTGCCGACGGGCTCGAGCTCCGGCAGGACGATCTCCTCCGCGGCCTCGTGCCCCTCGACGTCGAGCTTCGGCAGCCACTGGAGCCAGCGAGGCAGGTACCAGTTCCGGTCGCCGAGCAGCTTCATGGTGGACGGCACCAGGACCGACCGGACCACGGTGGCGTCGAGGAAGACCGCGACCGCCAGGCCGAAGCCCATCTGCTGGAGCGCCACGAGCCGTCCGGCGGCGAACCCGCTGAACACCGCCACCATGATCAACGCGGCGCCCGTGATGATCGCGGCCGTCCGGCGCAGCCCGTACGCCACCGACTCGGCGTTGTCCCCGGTCTTGTCGTACTGCTCGCGGATCCGCGTGAGCAGGAACACGTGGTAGTCCATCGACAGGCCGAACAGGATCGAGAACAGGAACAGCGGCAGCCAGGCCTCGATGGCCGTCACCTGCTGGAAGCCGAGCGCGTCCGCGACCGTCTTCCCGATGCCGAACCCACCTTCCTGGAACACCAGGACGATCAGCCCGTAAGCGGCACCGACCGAGAGCAGGTTCATGACGATGGCCTTGGCCGGCACGACCAGCGAGCGGAACACGACCGTCAGCAGCACGAACGACAGCCCCAGGACGAACAGGAAGATCAGCGGCGTGTACCGGTCGGAGATGTCGAAGAAGTCGGCGATGAACGCCGTCTCCCCCGTCACCAGCACCTCGGCGTCCACGCCGTCGAACGCGGACGGGATGTATTCCGACCGCAGGCGTTCGATCGCCAGGGTCGCCGCCTCGCTGGAGCCGTCGGCGGCCGCGGCGCCGGTCAGGTTGATCGTCATGAGGCCGAGCGAGCCGTCGGGGCTCGAAGCGATCGGCGAGTCCGCGGGCGGCTGCCCCAGGTCCGGATCCGACTGGAGCGAGGACTGGAGCTCACCGATGCCGGCCTGGACCGCCGGGTCGGCGACGTCACCGTCGACGACGATCTGCAGCTCGACCTGGCCGAACTCCGGGAACTGCGAGAACAAGACGTCGGCCGCCTGCTTGGTCTCGATGTCCGAGGGAAGTGTCGACACGCCCGACATCCCCGTCTTGATGCCCATCCCGTCGTCCTCCGGGTGCGGCTGGACGAAGTACGGGAGGGCGAACACGAGCAGCAGCCCCGCCGCGGCGACCAGGCTGACCACGGGCCGGCGCATGACCGCGCCGCTCACCCGGTCCCAGAAGCCGCCGCGCCGCTCGCCGGCCTCGGCCTCGCGTTTGCGACGGAATACGCGCAGCGAGTTCACGCGATCGCCGAGCAGAGACAGGACGGCGGGCAGGAGCGTCATGGACGCGGCCACCGAGACGAAGACCACGATGATGGCGCCCCCGGCCAGCCCGCGGAAGATCGTCGTGGGCACGAACAACATGCCGGTCAGCGCGAGCATGACCATGAGGCCGCTGAAGAAGATGGCGCGGTTGGCGGTCGCCCCGGAGGCCCGGATCGCGTCGAGCTTGTCCCGGCCCCTGGCCCGCTCCTCGCGGAACCGCGACACGATGAACAGCGAGTAGTCGATCCCGACCGCCAGGCCCATCATCGAGATCATCTGGGGAACGAAGAACGTCCAACTCCACCAGTTCCCGATCAGGCCGACCACGCCGAGCGCCACCGAGATGGCGAAGATCGCCAGGATGATCGGGACCAGCCCGGCGACGATCGCGCCGAACACCACGACCAGAACGACCAGCGCCGTGACCAGCCCGATCGACTCGCCGACCCGGAGGTCCTCCTCCGAGACCGTCTGGAAGTCCTCGTTGATCGAGGGGGCCCCGAACAGGAGGGTCTGGAAGCCGTCCCTCTCGCCGCCGTTGTCGGCCACGACCTCGTGGAGCTCCTCGATGTGCTGGTCGGCGTCGTTGGCGGTGCCGGGGATCTGGATCTGGATCAGCGCCGTGTGCCCGTCCTCGGACACGGGCGCGGTCTCCTCGAGCGGCGTGCCGATCTCGGACACGACGTCGGGGCCGAGCGCCCGAAGGCCCTCGGTGATGCCGCCCACGACGGCCTGGAACTCGGGATCCTCGATGGTCATCGAGTCCGAGTGGACGATGAACGACTGCGGCGTCTGCTCCGGCAGTCGGAACCGCTCCTCGATCAGCTCGTCGGCCCGGACCGACTCGGGCTCGTTCGTGAAGTTGAAGTCCGTGGTCAGGGCATCGCCCAGCATCGTGGCCGAGAGCACCCCGCCGGTGACCAGGATCACGAACCACGCCGCCACCACCCGCCAGGGGTGCCGGCCGCTCGCCTTGGCGATCGTCTCGGTGTTCACCCTCATCCGCGTCCCCCTCCACCTGTCGTCGGCCGGCTATACTTACGTTGTACGCTTACAGCGTACGAGTATAGGCATACGATGTAAGGCGTCAACCCGAATTCCGGGATCGTCACCGAGAAAGACCGTGAACGGGAGACGAACGTGACACCCCCAGTTCGAAAGGTGCTGGACGACGAGGCGACCCGGGCCCGGCGGGATCCGCTGACCAGGGAACGGGTGATCGAGGCCGCCCTCCGGATCATGGACCAGGAGGGTCTGGAGGCCGTGACGATGCGCCGGATCGGGCGCGAGCTCGGCGTCGAGGCGATGTCGCTCTACGGCCACGTCCGGGACAAGGAGGACATCCTCGACGGAGTGACCGAATCCGTCATGTCCCAGTTCCTGTTCCCGCCGGCGACCGGCGACTGGACCAAAGACGTCCACACGATGGCTCGCGAGTGGCGCCGGCTCCTGTCGCTGCACCCCGGGGTGCTCCGCCTCCTGGCCGAACGCCACAAGCCGCTCGAAGGGATCGCGGTCTACCGACCGATGGACGCCGCCCTCGGAGTGCTTCGGAGCGCCGGGCTGTCGGCGCGCGAGGCCGTTCAGGCGTTCAACGCGCTCGGCGGCTACATCATGGGCTTCGTCATGATGGAGCTCGGCCTGATGCCGGGGCAGGGCAAGACCGACCACGCCGACGAGCATGAGGAGATGGGCCGCGCGCTCGGCGACGTCGGCCTGACGCACCTGGTCGAGTGCTTCAAGTACTTCGTCGAGTGCGACACGGACGAACAGTTCGAGTTCGGCCTCGATCTGATGGTCCGCGGGCTCGCCTCGAAGGCGGAGGCCAAGCGCGGACGCGGCGCCGCTACGCGGCGGACGCCGTCTCCGCGACCGGCTCGCCCGGAACGCGACGGTCGAGCCCGCGCAGCGCGTCGCTGAACCGCGCGGCGACCGTCACCGCGAGATACGCCGCCCCCGTCACGAGCAGCGTCGCCCGAAGTCCCAGCAGATCGATGATCGATCCGCCCACGAGCACGCCGAGCGGGATCGCGATCCACGCCGCGGCGTGGGTCACGCCGAACACCCGGCCGCGCGCTCCCGCCGGGACGCGTTCGAGGTAGACCGTGTCGATCACCGGATTGATCGGGCCGGCCGCCAGGCCCGAGACCGCCTTGGCCACCAGCAGGATCCACAGCGGCGGGAACAGGGCCGCCACCGGGTAGGAGACCGTGAGCACGATGAACCCCCATGTGAACAGCCCCCTCCGGGATCGGCCTTCCCCGACCGAGGCGAACGCCAGCGCGCCGATCGCCGCGCCCGCTCCTCCGACCGCGATCATGAGGCCGAGACTGGTCGCGCTGCCGTAGACGCGGTGCGCGAGCACCGGCAGCGCCACCATCGTCACGGCGTCGAACGCGTTCGTCACGCTGACCACGACGACGAGCGTCCCGAGCGTCCGGTCTCGCCGGAGGAAGCGATATCCCTCTCGGAGCTCCTGGACGTACGAGGTGCCTTCCCGTGCCGGAGCGTGGGGAGGTCGGGGCACGCCGATCGCGATCAGGAGCGCCGAGACCAGGAAGCTGGCGGCGTCGATCCACAACACGTTCGTCGGCCCGGCCACCGCGATCAGCAGGGCCGCCAGGGGCGCGCCCGCGAGCCGGGAGCCGCGCTCGACCACGGCGGTCATCCCGGTGGCGCGCTCGAAGCTCCACCCCGCCCGCGTGGCCGCCTCCGGGAGCAGGGCGGTCCGGGCCGTGCCCCCGGGGGCGTCGAGCAGGCCGCCCAGGAAGACGAACGCGAGCAGCTGCCAGAACTCCAGGCCGATCGTCGAATGGAGCAAGGGGATCGCCGCGACCGCGGCAGCGCTCGCCAGGTCCGAGAGCACGCTCGTGCGCCGGTAGCCGAGTCGGTCCACCAGCGCGCCGCCGAAGAATCCCGACAACACCACCGGGAGCAGGGCGGCGGCGGCGGTGATCCCCGTCTTGCTCGCGCTGTTGGTCGTCTCGAGCACGAACCACGGGATCGCGACGAGCGCGGCCACGTTTCCCGTCAACGAGACCGCGTTGGCCCCGAAGATCGCCAGGAGGGATCGCCGGTCCCGATGGCCGTGGATGCTCATCGCTCACCCCTGCGGCGCGGGAGGAGCTGCACCACCGCGGTCACCTGTTCGGTCCCCGGCCGGCGAGCCCGGTCGGTCCACCGCTCGATGACGGCGTGCAGCTCCTCGCGAAGCTCGCGGACCTCGTCCGGCGTGAGCTCGAGGAACCAGTCGCTCATGTCGGAGGCGTCGACCCATTCCGGCGGCCAGGCCGCGGCGCCCGACACCCACTCGAGTCCGCGCTCGGCCACCGCCCGGACGACCTCGCGGCCGAACGCCTCCTCCACCGCCACCCGCTCCGGGGTGTCGAGCCATTCGACGGTCGACCAGCTCGTCCGCTCGTGGGCGGCACGCCACCAGCGCTCCTTGCCGTCCCGGGCGAGCTCGGGGGCAGCCTCGAGGAACCCGTGGGTCCCGAGCTGCCGCAGGTGGTAGCTCGCCAGGGCCGGCGAGACCCCCAAGCGCTCGGCCAACGCCGTGGCCGTGGCCGGCCCCTCGATGCGCAGCAGCCCGAGCAGGCGCAGGCGGAGCGGGTGGGTGAGCGCCCGCATCTGGGCCGGTTCGGTCAGGCGGAGAGTCGTCGGCGCGGTTGTGGTTGCGCCCGGGTTCGCCATATGCGAAAGGATACTTTCGAAAGAGTCCTTTCGCAACCTCCGTGGCGCCGGCTCGGGTCTTCCCAGAGGATCCGTTCAGAGGATCCGGAGCTCCTTGCCCACCCGCTCGAACGTCTCCAGCGCCTCGCGCAGGTCCTGCTCGGTGTGCTCGGCGGTCACGATGGTTCGGACCCGGGCTCGGCCCTTCGCCACCGTCGGATAGACGATCGCCGGGGTGAACACGCCCTCCTCGAACAGCCGCCGCGCGAACGCCTGGGTGGCCTCCTCGTCCCCGGTGACGACGGGGGTGATCGGCGTTTCGCTCTCGCCGGTGCCGAAGCCGAGGGCGTGCAGCCCCTCCTTGAACGCCCGCGTGTTGTCCCAGAGTCGTTCGAGCCGCTCCGGCTCGTCCCGCAGGATGTCGAGGGCCTCGAGGCAGGCCGCGGTCACCGAGGGCGGCGGGCTCGTCGAGAACAGGTAGGGGCGCCCCCGGTTGACCAGCCACTCGATCAGCTCGGGCGGCCCCGCGATGAACCCGCCGAGCACGCCGATGGCCTTCGAGAGCGTTCCGACCTGGACGTCCACTCGGCCGTGGAGGCCGAAGTGGTCCACCGTGCCGGCGCCGCCTCGACCGAGCACGCCGGAGGCGTGGGCATCGTCGATCATCATGATCGCCCCCCGGCGCTCGGCCACCTCCACCAGATCGGGGAGCGGCGCGATGTCGCCGTCCATCGAGAACACCCCATCGGTGATCAGGAGCTGCCGCCGACCCGGCCGGGCCGTCTCGGCCAGCAGCGCGTCCGCGTGGGAGGCGTCGCGATGGTCGAACACCTTGATCTCCGCCCGCGACAGGCGTGCGCCGTCGATGATCGAGGCGTGGTTCAGACGGTCGGAGACGATCACGTCCTCCCTGCCGAGGATGGCGGCCACGGTTCCGGCGTTCGCGGTGAACCCCGACTGGAACATCAGCGCATCCGACGCGTGTTTGAACTCGGCGAAGCGCCGTTCGAGCTCACGGTGCAGCGACATCGTTCCGGCGATCGATCGCACCGCCCCCGACCCGGCGCCGAGCTCGAGCGCCGCCCGGGATGCCGCGGCGTTCATTCGGGGGTGGTTCGCCAGCCCCAGGTAGTTGTTCGACGCCAGGTTGATCACATCCCGGCCGTCGAACCGCGCCCGGGCGCCGGTCGGCCCCTCCAGCGTTCGGGGATGGATGGCCAGCCCCTGCGCCTCGAGCTCCGCGAGCTCGTCCTTCAGGTAGTCCAGCGCCCCCATCTCACGCTCCATCGTGCTGGTTCGGGAACATGATCACCTTCGCGGCGTGACCGGAGGCGGCGGTCTGGAACGCCTCGTCGAACCGGTCGAGCGGCAGCCGGTGGGTGATCACCGGCGAGATGTCCACCCGGCCCGTCGACAGCAACGTCGTCGTCTGCTGCCAGGTCCGGAACATCTCGCGTCCGGTGATGCCCAGGATCCGCGCCTCCTTGAAGATCACCTGGTCGTTCAGGTCGAGCGTCACCGGCCCGTCGGGGAGGCCGAGCAGGGACATGCGCCCGCCACGCGCCACCATCCTCGTCCCCTGGTCGATGGCGGTGGCGTTCCCCGACATCTCGAGCACGACCTCCGCTCCCTCGCCGTCGGTCTCGCGCAGGACGGTCTCGACGGGGTCGTCCGTACGCGGATCGATCAACAGGTCGGCTCCCATCTTCCCGGCGAGCGTCCGTCGGTCGGGGTTCGGCTCGACGGCGAACACCTTCCAGGCGCCGAGTGCCCGGGCGATGGCCACGGCGAACAGCCCGATCGGCCCACACCCCAGCACGGCCACGGGGTTCGTGAGCAGGTCCTCCCCGCCTTCGGTCCCGAACGCGGCGTGGACCGCGTTGCCGAACGGCTCCATCACCGAGGCGTGGTCGGGATGGATCCCCTCACCGACGATCCAGGCGTTGGCGGCCGGGACGACCACGTATTCGGCGAAGGCCCCGTCGGTGTCCACGCCGAGGATCCTCAAGTTCCGGCAGATGTGCGCCCGGCCGGTCCGGCAGGGCGAGCACTGCCCGCACGCGATATGGGTCTCCACGGCGACGAACGACCCGGGCTGGAGGTGATGGACCTCGGGCCCGACCGCCTCCACCCATCCCGCGACCTCGTGGCCGAAGGTCATGGGCACCCGAGGGATCCGGCCCTCGGCCCACTCGTTCCAGTCGTAGATGTGGAGATCGGTCCCGCAGATGGAGGCGGCGTGCACGCGGACGAGCACCTCACCCTCGCCGGGCTCCGGGATCGAGAGG
Source organism: Actinomycetota bacterium (assembly GCA_036374435.1). Classification (GTDB taxonomy): domain Bacteria; phylum Actinomycetota; class UBA4738; order UBA4738; family HRBIN12; genus CALGFI01. The sequence goes on from DASUTU010000011.1 coordinate 13,385, forward strand.
TCGACCAGATCGGCGCCCGGTCCCTTCGACGTCTTGCGCAGGGCGCGCATCGTGCCCATCGTGCGGCAGGGTACCCCGCGCGGCCCTACCCGACCCCGGGCCGGTCCGACCGGAACCCCGAGGACGACCGGCACCGTCCAAGACCACCCAGACTGCGGAGGATCCCATGAAGGTCAAGATCGCTGCGTTCACGGTCCTCGTCGGGCTGCTCCTGGCGGCCTGCGGCGGCGTCGGCGACGAGGACGGATCGGGCTCGGGGAGCGAGGGCATCGACCACTCAACTGGGGCCGAGGAGCTCGTGCTCCGGGTTCACTCCGGCGGAGGGTTCGTACCCATCGAGCTCACGCTCCAGGAGATCCCCGGTTTCTCCCTGTTCGGCGACGGCCGGGCCATCATCACCGGCCCCGTGATCGAGATCTATCCGGGGCCGGCGTTGCCCAACCTCCAACAGATCCGCCTGAGCGAGGAGGGCGTCCAGGCCATCCTGGAGGAGGCCGAGCGGGCGGGCCTGCTGGAGGGCGACGCCAGCTACGACTACCCGTGCGTCACCGACCTCCCGACGACCACGTTCACCGTGACCGCCGAGGGCCGGACGCACACGGTCTCCGCCTACGCCCTCGGCTTCGAGGACCAGATGACCGGCGACTGCCCGGACGTCGACGTTGATGCTCGGGCGGCGCTCACCGAGTTCTGGACCAAGCTCGGCGACCTCGAGAGCTGGCTCCCCGAGGGATCGATCGGCGAGACCGAGCCGTTCGTGCCCGAGGAGATGCGGCTGTACGTGACGCCCTACCGAGCCGATCCCGAGCTCGAGCAGGAGCCCATCCAATGGCCCCTCGAGGGTTCCCCCGCCGAGTTCGGCGAGCCGGACCAGACCCTTCCCGACTACCGCTGCGGCGTCGTGAGCGCTGAGGACCTCGACGCGTTGCTGCCTCTGGCCGAGGACGCGAACCAGCTGACCCCCTGGACGAGCGACGGAGAGCAGGTCGGCCTGGTCTTCCGGCCGCTCCTCCCAGACGAGCACGGCTGCTGACCGGGTTCAGACCTCTGCGATCTCGCGAGCGAGGGGCGCCGAGTGCGGCGTGAGACCCGGCAGGACGATACGGAAGGTGGCGCCCGCGCCGGGAGAGCTCAGGACGTCGACGCAGCCGCCGTGAGCCTCGGCGACCGCCCGCACGATCGACAGGCCGAGCCCGGTGCCCCCGCCGCGACGGCTCCGCTGCGGATCCGTTCGCGAGAATCGCTCGAAGAGCGTGGGCAGCCGGTTGGGGTCGATGCCCGAGCCCTCGTCGGAGATCTCCAGCACGAACCGATCGCCCTCGGCGCGACCAGTGATCGTGATCGCGTCGCCTCGGCGGGTGGCGTGGGTGGCGTTCTCGACCAGGGCGTCCACCGCGTCGCGTAACCGATCAGGGTCGGCGAGGATGGTTCCTGACGCCTCCGGTAGGGTCCGCCACCTCCGGTGCGCGGTCGCGCTCCAGCGACGGCCGATTCCCACGACGAGCTCCCGGACGTCCAGCGGCTCGAGGGCGATCAGGTCGCGGTCCTCGACGGCGGCGAGCAGCAAGAGGCGCTCCGACAACCTCGAGAGCCTCCCCAGCTCGTCGATCACGATCCTGGCGTCCCCCATCGTCGTTGGATCCGTGGCCGACGCCAACACCAGCTCGGCGTGCCCGCGCGCCACGGTGATCGGGGTCCGCAGCTCGTGCGACGCATCTCGGACGAACTCTCGTTGCCGCTCGAGGAGCCGATGCTCCGTCTCGGCCATCCGCTTCGCATCCTCGACCGCTGCCTGACGCCGGCGAGCATGCCAGACCATTGCCAGGAACATGGCGGCCATCAGCGGCACCTCGGCAAGCTCGTCGAACCCGTCGCCGGCCCGGACGATCGCGACCGTCAGGGCGCCGCCCGTCGCGAGCATGACGGCTACGAGCAGGATGCCGGTGGCCCGGAGCGACCAGACGCGGAACCCGTACAGGAGCGTCAGGCTGACCCACACGAAATGGAACGGGATGGTCTCCCAGTCGGCCAGCACGAGGATCACGGCGACGTTGGCGAGCGCGAACGCCCCCCAGAGCACCTCCGGCCAGCGCTTAGACACGCCCGAGCCGATAGCCGACACCGCGCACCGTCTCGATCACGTCGGCGCCGAGCCGCGCCCGGATACGGCCCACGCACACGTCCACCACGTTGCTCCCGGGATCGAAGCCGTACCCCCAGACCTCGTCGAGCAGCCGCTGTCGGCCGGCGACCTCTCCGCCGAGCATCATCAGGTGCCGCAGGAGGAGGAACTCGCGTTCGGGAAGAGGGATCTCCCCCGCGCCGGCGTCGGCCACGCGCCGGACCAGGTCGAGCTGCACGCCGCCGAGCCGGAGGTGGCGTTCGCCTGGTCCCGACGCCGGCTGGCGGAGTCGGGCCCGGACCCGCGCGACGAGCTCGGCGATCGAGAACGGCTTGGGCAGGTAGTCGGACGCGCCGATCTCCAGGCACTCGACCTTGGACTCGACGTCGGAGAGGGCCGAGAGGACGAGCACCCGCTGATCCGGGCGGGATCGCATCAAGTCCCGAAGAAGGCTCACCCCGTCCATCCCGGGGAGCAGCAGGTCGAGCACGACCAGGCCGTAGCGCCCGGAGCGGGCCAGCTCGAGCCCGCGCCTGCCGTCCTGCGCCGCGTCTACCTGCAACCCCTCCGCGGACAACGCCCGAGCGACGAAGCTCGTGATCCGAGGCTCGTCGTCGACGACCAGGACCCGAGTCACCGTCGCATCCTAGGCCGACACGTCGAGGTTCGCAGCGGGTCGATGACGAACTCGTCATCAACGGCTCTCCCCCGGTCTGACGATCCGATGACCGATCGATGACGCTCCGGTCACACCCGCCACCTGTGGGATCGCGACCCCTACACTGCGGCGTCGTCCCGGAGGCCTGTGCCCGCGAAGGAGGAACGCCCATGGTCCGTTCCGAGGCTCGCGGTTCCGCGCCACGCCGCCTGGCCTGGCTGGTCGTCCCGATCGCGCTCGTGCTGCCGGCCTGTGGCGGGGACAGCGAGTCGACGGTTGACGTCACCCTCCAGGAGTTCGCGGTCATCCCGGCCTCCAGCTCGGTCGAGGCAGGCAGCATCACGTTCGATGCGACGAACGATGGCCCTGACGATCTCCACGAGCTCGTCGTCATCCGCACCGACCTCGACCCGACCGCCCTCCCGACGGACGAGAACGGGGCGGTCGACGAGAACGGAGAAGGCATCGAGGTCATCGGCGAGATCGAGGAGTTCCCGGTCGGGGAGGCCGAGTCCGCAACGTTCGACCTCGAGACGGGGGACTACGTGCTCATCTGCAACATCTACGACGAAGAGGAGCAGGAGGCTCACTACGCCGAGGGCATGCGAACCGCCTTCGAGGTGACGTAACCGGGCAGGAGCTCCGGTCAGCGCGACCGGCGCCGCGGCGAGCGGAGCCCGGAGCGGCGACCAGACGCCGATGCCGAGTAAACGACGCGCGGCGGCGCCACCTTCATGCCCTCGCTCTCGAACGCCTGGTGGAGGTCGAGTCGGGCGGCCATCCGTCCGACGTCTCCCTGCTGATCCGCCGTGACCAGCGTGATCCCGGTGCCGGTCCTGCCGGCCCGAGCGGTCCGACCGATGCGATGGACGTAGCCCTTGTCGTCGTTCGGCGGGTCGTAGTTCACGACGTGGCTGATCTTCTCCAGGTCGAGCCCACGTGCGGCGACGTCGGTCGCCACCAGCACGCGGGACCGGCCGGTCTCGAACCGGGCGAGCGAGCGGGTGCGGGCCTGCTGGCTCATGTCGCCGTGGAGCGACTCGGCGGCGATCCCTTTGGCCTTCAGCTTGTGCACGAGGCGGTCGGCCCCACGTTTGGTCCGCACGAAGACGAGGGTGAGCCCGTCGTCGTGTCCGAGCAGCTCCAAGAGTGCCTCGACCTTGCCCTGCGCCGAGACGGACACGAAGCGGTGGTCGACGCCGGTGACCGTCTCGCCCGGCGACTCGACCTCGTGGAGGACCGGGGTGCGCGTGTACGCGCGGGCCAGGTTGCCGACGGCACCGTCGAGCGTCGCCGAGAAGAACATCGTCTGGCGATCCTTGGGAAGCCGGCGCACGATCCGATCGACCTGCGGCTGAAATCCCATGTCGAGCATCCGATCGGCCTCGTCGAGGATCAGGATCCGAACCCGATCAAGCGTGATCGACCGGCGCTCGATCAGGTCCTGGAGGCGGCCGGGGGTGGCGATGAGGACGTGCGCCTTGGCGTTGCCTCGCGCCTGCTCGCGAGCGCTGACGCCGCCGTAGGCCACGCCGACCCGCAGTCCGCGGGCCTCCGCGATGTCGTCGAACTCGTCGGCGACCTGCTGCGCGAGCTCGCGGGTGGGGACCAGGACGAGCGCGGACGGCGTGCGATCCTCTGGCCTCAGGCGCTCGACGATCGGCAAGGCGAACGCCAGGGTCTTGCCCGAGCCGGTGGCCGAACGCGCCAGCACGTCCGTGCCGGCCATCGCGTCGCCCAGCACGAGGGCCTGAACGGGGAACGGCATGGTGACGCCTCGCGCCGCGAGGACGTCGGCGACCCGGCGCGACACGCCGAGATCGGTGAAGCTGGAGGTCATGTTCGACTCCTTCGTTCTGCCGCGCCCAGAAGTCTCCGAGCCGCGGGATGGTCACGGGGAGGTTGGCCTTGCCCCGAGACCGCCGGAAGGAGGAACGAGGAGAAACAACCTCACGGAACGGCACGTGGCCGTTCCTCGATCGTCAGCCTACCAGACGATCCCCTACGAGCCGTGGATGACCAGCGCGATCATCGCGTAGTGGCACACGGCCGCGGCCACCATGAACGCGTGCCACACCTCGTGGTACCCGAAGCTCTCGGGACGGGGATCCGGGCGGCGCGAGGCGAACACGATCGCGCCCGCCGTATACAGACATCCCCCCGCGACCATGAGGGTCAGCTCGGGGACCCTCATGCCGTCCACCAGTTGCGGGAGGGCCACCAACGCGACCCAGCCCAGCGCGAGGTAGAGGATCCCGGTCAGGATGGCGAACCCGTGCGGCTTCACCATCTTCAGCGTGATCCCGACCGCGGCCCCGGCCCAGACCGTCGTGAGCAGCACGACCTCCCAGGGCCCGCTCAGGACGAGCACGGCCACCGGCGTGTAGCTCCCCGCGATGAGCACGAAGATCAGCGAGTGGTCCAGCCGCTTCATCCAGGCGAGCATCCGCTCGGACCACGACCCTCGGTGGTACGCGGCGCTCGCCCCGAAAACGGCCGTGAGGCTCGCCGCGTAGACCGCGGCGACCGCCGTGGCCGCCGCTCCCCCGGCGAGCGCGACGAGCACCACCCCGGTTGGGATCGAAACGAAGAACGCGACCTGGTGGATGCGGCCGCGCAGCCGAGGTTTGGGAAGCGAGAGGGCGGCCATGCGGCCTCCATCGTATCGCCCCGTCCGCTACCCTTCGGCCATGGGGAGCGACCTGGCCCGACGGCTCGCCGTGGCCCGCGGCGACGAGCCCGCGGACCTCGTGCTGCGAGGCGGGCGGGTCCTGTCGGTCTTCACCGGCGAGCTCCTGGAGGCCGACGTCGCGATCGCCGGGGAACACGTGGCCGGGGTCGGACCCGGCTACGAAGGGCATCAGGTCGCCGACACCACGGGGCTGATCCTGCTCCCCGGGTTCATCGACGGGCACATGCACCTGGAATCCACCAAGCTGATGGTGGACGAGTTCGCCCGGGCCACGTTGCCGTGGGGCACCACCACCGTCGTTCTGGACCCGCACGAGATCGCGAACGTCTTCGGCCTCGACGGGGTCCGATCGCTCCTCGAGCACGCGGCGGACGTCCCCATCGACGTGTTCGTCATGGTGTCCTCCTGTGTCCCCGCGTCCGAGTTCGAGTCGAGCGGGGCCACGGTGACCGCCGAGGAGATGGCCCGGTTCCTGGCCGAGGAGCCCAACGCGATCGGGGTCGCCGAGATGATGGACTTCCCCGGGCTGGTCCGGGGAGCCCCCGAGATCGTGGCCAAGATCGAGGCCGCGGGCGGGCGGCAGATCGACGGACATTCGCCGGGCCTGACCGGGCGGGCGCTGAACGCCTACCTCGCGGCCGGGGTGCGCAGCGACCATGAGTGCACGACGTACGACGAGGCGCTGGAGAAACGCCGGCTCGGGATGTGGATCATGATCCGCGAGGGCTCCGCCGCCCGGGACCTGGAGGCGCTGTTGCCACTGGTCCTCGAGCACGGTCCCGCGAACACGTTGCTCTGCACGGACGACCGCGAGCCGGACCATCTCCTCGAGGAAGGCCATATCAACGAGATCGTCCGCAAGGCCGTGGGGCTCGGGTGCCCGCCGGCCGACGCGGTGATCATGGGGACGCTCAACGCGGCCCGGTACCACCGACTCCACGAACACGGGGCGATCGCCCCCGGGTACCTGGCCGACGTCGCGGCCGTCCCGGACCTCGAGGGCTTCCGGCCCGAACGCGTGTGGAAACGGGGCCGCCTCGTCGCCGAGGGAGGCCGTGCCGTGGACATCCCCAAGGTCATGGCCCCGGACTGGATGCGCGGGAGCATCCACGTCCGGGAGCTCGCGCCGCCCGACTTCACGGTCACGGCCGACGGGCCCGTGCGGGTGATCGGGGTCGAGCCGCGTTCGATCGTCACGAAAGCGCTCGTCGACGAGCCCGGGCGGCGAAACGGCTCGGCGGCGGCCGATCCGGAGCGCGACCTGGCGAAGATGGCGGTGATCGAACGGCACCGCGACACCGGCCGGATCGGGCTCGGATTCGTGCGCGGGTTCGGCTTGCGCCGAGGGGCACTGGCCTCGAGCCACGCCCACGACGCCCACAACGTGGTCGTCGTCGGCGTGGACGACGCCGACATGGCGGCTGCGGCCAACCGCCTGCGCGAGGTCGGCGGCGGTCAGGTCGCCGTGGCGGACGGCCGGGTCCTGGCCGAGGTCCCCTGTCCCATCGGCGGCCTGCTGTCGGACCTGCCGGTCGAGGAGGTCTCGGCGGCGGTCCACCACATGGAGCAGGTCACGCACGAGACGCTCGGCGTCACGCTGCCCTCACCGTTCATGGCGATGTCGTTCATGGCGCTTTCGGTCGTCCCCGAGCTCAAGCTCACCGACCGCGGCCTGATCGACGTGGACCGCTTCGAGCTCGTCCCGCTCGAGGCGCGTTAGCCTGGGATCTGCCCGCTCAGCAGCCTCCGCACCGTCTTGGCGATCCTCGACGCGGAGATGCCGGCCCAGTCGCGGAGCTCTTCCGGGGACCCCGATCCCGGCATCTCGGTGACCGCGATCTTGTGCACGCGCCCCGAGAGCTCGCCGCCGGCCGCGAGCGCCTCGAGCACCGCGTCGCCGAGACCGCCCTCGGCCCAGTGGTCCTCCACGGTCACCACGAGCCCGGTCTCTTCGAGCGCCCTGCGGAGCGTCTCCGCGTCGATCGGCTTGATCGAGTAACAGTCGATCACGCGGGCCGGGATGCCCTCGGCGGCGAGCGCCTCGGCGGCTTCGAGTGCCTGGAACACGGTCACGCCCGCGCCGACGATCGCGACTCGGTCGTCCTCTCCCGAGCGGTGGACCTTGCTCCCGCCGACCGGGAATCCCTCGGAGGGTTCGTAGAGCTTCGGCGTCTTCTCGCGGGTGCTCCGCAGGTACGAGATACCTCGGAGATCGGCCATGGCGCCCACCAGCTTCGCCGTGGCGTTGCCGTCCGCGGGATACAGGACCGTCGAACCCTGCACGGCGCGCATCATCGCGAGGTCTTCGAGGCCCATCTGCGACGGCCCGTCTTCGCCGATCGAGACGCCGGCGTGCGAGCCGCACAGGCGGAGGTTCGCGCGGCTGACCGCCGCCATCCGGACGAAGTCGTAGGCGCGCGTCAGGAATGCGGCAAACGTCGCCGCGAACGGCGTCTTGCCGAGGACCTGCATGCCCACGGCCATGCCGAGCATGTTCTGCTCCGCGATGTAGCTCTGCACGAACCGCTCGGGCGCGACCTTCTGGAAGTCCTCCGTGTGGGTCGAGTTCGAGACCTCCCCGTCGAGCGCCACCACGTCGGGGCGCGCGGCCAACGCGGCCAGCGCCTCGCCGAACGCCTTGCGCGTGGGGATCCCCTCGTCGTAGGCGGGGAGCGTCACCACGTCGCCGTTTGCCACGGGCGCGACTCCCGCCTCCGGCTTTCGAGGCGTGATCCGGAGGTCGCGTCGTCCGCCCAGCTCGGCGACGGCGCGTTCGGCCTCCTCCTCGGGCAGCGGCTTGCCGTGCCAGCCCTCGAGGTTCGCCACCGAGGAGACGCCGTGGCCCTTCTCGGTCTTCGCGATCACCAGCGCCGGCCTGCCGGACTCCTCGGCCTCGCGGTACGAGGCGTCGACGGCCTCGACGTCGTGGCCGTCCACTTGGATGGTGTGCCAGCCGAACGACTGCGCTCGCTGAGCGTACGAATCTCCGTCCCACTCGAGCATGGTGGGGCCGCGCTGGCCGAGCCGGTTCATGTCGAGGATCGCGACCAGGTTGTCGGCTCCGTGGTGCGGCGCCGTTTCGACGGCCTCCCACACCGAACCCTCCGACGATTCCGAGTCCCCGACCAGGACCCAGACCCTGGCCGGGATCCCGTCCATCTTCATCGCGAGTGCCATGCCGAGCGCGATCGGCAGCCCCTGGCCGAGCGATCCCGTCGCCACGTCGATCCAGGGCATGTCGGGAAGCGGGACGGGATGGCCCTGGACGGGCGACCCGAAGGTGCGAAACGACATCAGCTGCTCGTCCGTGATCGCGCCGATGGCTTTCAGCACCGAATACATCAGGGGCGAGGCATGGCCCTTGGACAACACGAACCGGTCGTTGGCGAGCGAGGCCGGGTCGGCCACGTCGAAGCGAAGATGGTCGGCGTAGAGCACCGCCAGCAGCTGTGCCGCCGACAGCGACGAGGTCGGATGACCCGAGCCTGCCGCCGTCGAGCAGCGGATCGAATCCACGGCGAGCTGGGCCGCCAACTCGTTCCACTCCCGTATCCGATCCTGCATCGTCGTCGCCTCCCGAACGTTTCGTGTCGTTGTACCCGATCTCGCGGGCAGGATACGTGCCGGCGGTCCCGCCCGTGGCGCCTGCTACCCTTGGTGGCCATGGCCGACTACAAAGAGGTCCGGGTCGAACGCCTCTACCTGAAGGTGCCGAACACGGACAAGCTGCGCAAGAACGCCGCCGGGCGCCATCGGCACCTGCTCACCGCCGGCTGGCGCGAGGTCGAGCGCAAGCCGCAGATCGACCACGTCTGGGTCCGGTACGAGCGGAGCGGGCCGACCCCGCTGCGGCTCCGCCTGCCCCGCCCCGACAAGGACCAGGGTCGCTTCGAGCGCCGCCCCCGCCGCGACGGGTCCTTCCGCGGCGGTCCCCGCGGCCGCCGCTGACCCCGAACTCTCGGTCACCCTGCCGAAGATCCTTCGGCATCGGGTCGGTTTCCCAGAACGCCCGAGGGCTACAATGGCTTCTGAGAGGGATCCGTTCGTCATGAGATCGGGACCATCGGAGGGATCGCGATGAGCGAGGCGGCGAACGAGCGCCCCACCGGACAGCGGCCCAGGCGCGAGATCGGCCTGGCCCACGCGGGCGATCAGCCGTTCGACTACCCGCTGCGGCGCCCCTACGTGGAGCCGGACTGGCGGCGCCTGCCCGGGTTCGCCGACGTCACGAAGGAGCAGTGGGAGTCGGCGCAGTGGCAACGCGCACACACGATCAAGAGCCTGGTCGAGCTCAAGCGGGCGCTCGGCGATCTCCTGACCGACGAGCTCTACCAGGACATCGAACGTGACCAGCACGAGCGCGCCACGATGTCGATGTTGATCCCCCCGCAGATGGTCAACACGATGGACGAGATCGACCTGCGGGCGGACCCCGTCCGCCGGTACATGGCCCCGGCGTTCACCGACCGAGACGCAGAGTTCCCCTCGCATCCGATGGCGTCACGCGACTCGCTGCACGAGGCCGACATGTGGGCGGTCGAGGGCCTCACCCACCGGTACCCGACGAAGGTCTTGGCCGAGCTCATCCCGACCTGTCCCCAGTACTGCGGTCACTGCACCCGGATGGACCTGGTCGGCAACGACACCTCCCAAATCCTGAAGTACAAGTTCGAGACCAAGCAGAACGAGCGGTGGGACGCCATGCTCGACTACCTCCGAGGGACGCCGTCGGTCCGCGACGTCGTCGTCTCCGGCGGAGACATGGCCAACGTCCCGATCAAACGGCTCCGCGACTGGCTGTTCCAGCTCATGGACATCGAGAACGTTCGCGACGTTCGGATCGCCACGAAAGGCCTCATGGGGATCCCGCAGCACTTCCTCCAGGACGAGGTCCTCCGGGGCTACGAGGAGATCGCCCGGCGAGCGCACGAACGCGGCGTCGAGGTCGCGATCCACACGCACGTGAATGCCGCCCAGCAGGTGACCCCGCTGGTCGGGACGGCCGTCCGAAAGCTGCTCGACATGGGATACCGCGACGTGCGGAACCAGGGCGTGCTCCTTCGAGGGGTGAACACGACGCCGAACCAGATCCTTGAGCTCTGCTTCATGCTCCTGGACCACGCGAAGGTCATGCCATACTACTTCTACCTGTGCGACATGATCCCCAACAGCGAGCACTGGCGGCTCGCGGTGTGGGAGGCGCAGGAGCTCCAGTTCGCGATCATGGGGTACCTTCCCGGCTTCGCCACGCCGAGGTTCGTCGCCGACGTGCCGTTCGTCGGAAAGCGGTGGGTCCACATGACGAGCGGCTACGACCGGATCAAAGGCATCACGTACTGGAAGAAGAACTATCGGACGGGCATCGAGCACGACGACCCCGAAGCGCTCACTCGTGGGTACCCCTACTACGACCCCATCCCCACGCTTCCCGAGGAGGGTCGAGCCTACTGGCGGGAGTTCCTGGCGCGCGAGCACGACAAGGAACTCCAGCCGGTCTGACCTCGACGGCGTTCGTCGATCGAACTCAGGGGAGCAGATGGAGCGTGTGCTCGCTGTCTCCCGCTTGGCTCACGATCTCGACCGCGACCGATTCGCCCACGTTCTCGAACTCGCCGGTCCCACCGGTGTTGGCCAGGTTCCACGTCCCACCGACGTCGAGCTGGGACACCGGGATGAGCCCCGTTGCCACGACCGTGCCTCGCCCCTTCACGTCGTACACCTGCGTGCAGGTGTCGCGTTTGCCGAAGTGGACGGAGCAGTCCACGTACAACGCCCCGGCCTTTATGGTCCCCTGGGTCAGCCGGCTCCGGAAGACGTACCGGTCGCCGGGCACGAAATCGTCCGGTTTGCCCGCCAGGTCGAGCACCTACCTTTCAGCGTGTGTTCGCCGAAGACGATCGTCTCCTCCTGGGCGATCCCGGTCGCCGCGATCGCGCTCGCGAAACCGCTCGCGAGCACCCCGACGCCGACGACCAACAGCACCATGAACACGCGTCGCATCCCCCTGCCCTCCTCGTCCGCCGCGTGGATCCGATGCATCATCGCGGTGCCGAGGGCCGGAAGCGAAGACTCGGCCTCATGACGTTCGGGCGGGCCACGGCATGACCTCTCGCGTGATCAAGGTCCTCGCGCTGGCGGCGCTGGCGGCGCTCGTGGCCGCGGCCTGCCGGAACGAGGAACAACCGACCTGGGAGCCGCTGCCGCCGCTGGCCTACGGCACGGAGCCGGTGACGTTCGACGCGGCGTCGCTCGAGACCACCACGCCGATCAAACACGTCGTGTTCGTCATCAAGGAGAACCGGACGTTCGACAACATGTTCGGCCTGTTCCCCGGGGCGAACGGCGTGAGCGTCGGCATCGACCGAGGTGAGCCGCGGGCGCTCACGCCCGCGCTCGACAAGCTTCCCGAGGACATCAAACACTGCTATCACTGCGCCCTCCAGGCCTGGAACGAAGGAGCCATGGACGGCTTCGCCACCATCAGCCAGGCCGCCGACGAGTTCGCCTACACGCAGTTCCAGCCCGGCGACCTGCCGAACTACTGGCGCTGGGCCGAGGAGTTCGTGCTCGGCGACAACTTCTTCGCCAGCGCCCACGGCCCCTCGTTCCCGAACCACCTGTACACGATCGCGGCCCAGTCCGGCGGCGCGCACGACAATCCGACGCAGGACCTCGACCTGCTGCGCGAACGACATCGCGAGACCGGGCTGTTCAAGGCGTGGGGCTGCGATTCCATCCCGGAGGCGTACGTCCCCGTCTACGACAGCGAAGGCGTCTCGAAGAAGGTCCCGCCGTGCTTCGACTTCCTCACCGAGGCCGACCTGTTGATGGAGGCCGGGATCCCCTGGGCCTACTACGCGGCGACCCAGGAGCAGAACGGGTACCTCTGGTCCGCCTACGACGCCGTCCGCCACATCCGCGAGGACACCGAGATCTGGCAGAGCCACATCTTCCCCGTGGACGACTTCGTCGTGCAGGCTCGGGCCGGGACACTGCCGCCGGTGACGTGGGTGACGCCGCGGTTCGAGCTGTCCGAGCACCCCGAATACAGCATGTGCCACGGCGAGAACTGGACCACCGAGATCGTGAACGCCGTGATGGAGAGCCCGCACTGGGAGGACACGGCGATCTTCATCACCTACGACGATTACGGCGGCTTCTACGACCACGTCCCGCCGCCCCAGGTGGACGACTTCGGGTTCGGGGTGCGCGTGCCCCTGCTGATCATCTCGCCGTACGCCAAGCAGGGCTTCGTCACCAGCGAGCTCGGCGAGTTCTCCAGCGTGCTCCGGTTCATGGAGGACAACTGGGGCCTCACGCAGCTCACCCACCGGGACGAGTCGGCTACGCCGTTGCTCTCGGCGTTCGACTTCGACCAGGAGCCGAGACCCCCCGACGTCCTCCCGCTCCGCACCGACTGCCTGGGACCCGCGTTCGACCCATAGACGGGCTCGTAGCAGGAAGACCTCAGTCCTTTGCCGGCCCTTAACCTGGCGATGGCATCCCACTGGCCCCCCCGCTCGTACCTTCGCCTCACCATCGGCGGAAGGAGCAGCGATGAAGAAGCGATCGGCGTTCGCGATCGCCGGCGGGCTCGCCCTCGTCGTGTTGGCCAGCACAGCGGCGATGTCACTCGGCCTGACCGGCGGAACGACCGCGACGACCTCGGCGACCTCGGCGGCATCTGCGGCATCACCTCCCGCGCCGCGCGTCCGCACGATCGAGCGGACGGTCACGGTGCACAAGGAGGCGAAGACGGATTCGACGCCGGTGGTCCGCACGGTCGCGGCTTCGGCAGCCGGATCGGCGGTCGTAACGTCCGTGGCAACCAGCGCGTCCGATGAATGGTCCGACGACGAGTACGAAGACCACGACGACGAGTTCGAGCAGGAGAGCGACGACGAGGATCACGAGGACGTACACGACGACGAGGACGAGCACGAGGGCCGAAGATGACTGAGCCGGCATCGCGCCCGTCCCGTCGGCGAGCGTCTCGTTCCGCGATCCGATTCTGGGCTTGGGTCACGGGCGGGCTGGCCTTCCTCGCCCCGTTCGGGGCGCTCGCCGAGGGCTCCGCGGGGGGGCCGTGCAGGCGGATCAGCGAGTATCGCGAGAGCTCGTGATCCGCCGGATCACCCGCCGGGTGGTGATCCACGACGCACCAGTCCACGCACCCGTTCGCTACGTGTACGTCCCGGCAGCCTCGTCGAGCACGCCTTCGGCGGGGAGCGCGCCGGCGCCCGCCCCTGCGCCGGCCACGACGACGGGCGGATCGTGATGCTCGACGTTCGGCGGGCGAGCTTCCGATC
>DASUTU010000012.1:0-15077 GCA_036374435.1 Actinomycetota bacterium
GGGTCGGTGATGTCGTCGGCCGGCACGTAGACAGCCTGGATCGACGTGATCGACCGCCCCCTCGTCGAGGTGATCCGCTCCTGCAGCTTGCCCATCTCGTCGGCCAGCGTGGGCTGGTACCCGACGGCACTCGGCATCCGCCCGAGAAGCGTGGAGACCTCGGACCCCGCCTGCACGAACCGGAAGATGTTATCGATGAACAGCAGCACGTCCTGCCGCTGGACGTCGCGGAAGTACTCGGCCATGGTCAGGGCGGCCAGGCCGACGCGCAGGCGCACGCCGGGGGGCTCGTCCATCTGCCCGAACACGAGCGCCGTGTTCTTGATCACGCCGGACTCGGTCATCTCCAGGAACAGGTCGTTGCCCTCGCGGGTGCGCTCGCCCACACCGGCGAACACCGACACGCCGCCGTGCTGCTGCGCCTGGCGGCGGATCATCTCCTGGATGATCACGGTCTTGCCCACGCCCGCGCCCCCGAACATCCCGATCTTGCCGCCCTGCACGTAGGGCTCGAGCAGGTCGATGACCTTGATGCCGGTCTCGAGCATCTGCTGCTTCGGCTCGAGCTCCTCGAACGGCGGGGCCTGCCGATGGATCGGCCACCGGTCGGCGGCGTGGATGTTCGAGGGGTCGGTGTCCAGCGGCTCGCCCAGCACGTTGTAGACGTGGCCGAGCACTCCCTCGCCGACCGGCACGGTGATCGACGCCCCCGTGTTGTGGACCGGCGCCCCCCGGACCAGGCCGTCGGTGGGACGCAGCGCGATGGCCCGGACGACGCCGTCGCCGATGTGCTGGGCCACCTCGCACGTGATGGTCTGCGTGGTCCCGTCGAGCGTGAGGTCCATGGTGAGGGCCGTGTTGATCTCGGGAAGGTGCTCCGGCGGGAACTCCACATCCACCACTGGCCCGATCACCCGCACCACCCGTCCGTTCGCGAGTTCGGTCTCGGCCATCGTTTCACTCCCTTGATGAGGCCTGGGCGAGCGCCTCGGCGCCGCCCACGATCTCCATAATCTCCGTCGTGATCTCGTCCTGGCGTGCCCGGTTGGCCTGCCGGGTCAACACCTTGATCAGCTCCTCCGCGTTGTCGGTGGCCGCCGCCATGGCGCGCTGGCGCGCCGCGTTCTCGGAGGCGGCCGACTCCAGGAACGCGAAGAAGATCTTCGTGATGACGTATTGCGGCAGCAGGTCGTCCAGGATCTCCGCCGGCGCGGGCTCGAAGACGTATTCGGCGTGGGGCCGCCCCACCGCGGTGCCCCCCACCTCCTCGGGGTGGATCGGCAGGAACCGGCTGTCGGTGGCCCGGAACGTGAACGCGGAGCGGAAGTCCGTGTAGACGGCGACCAGCTCGTCGATCCGGCCGGAGCCGAAGTCCTCGATCAGCCGCTCGCCGATCTCCTCGGCCGCTCCATAGTTCGGGACCTCGGAGAAGCCCGACCAGGACGCCTCGACCGGCGTCCCGCGGAACCGGAAGTAGCCGATCCCCTTCTTGCCCACCGCGTACACGATCGGCTCGATCCCGTTGTCGCGGGTCCGCCTCAGCACGGCCTCCGCGCGCTTGAGCAGGTTCGCGTTGTAGGAGCCGGCGAGCCCGCGATCGGAGGTGACGACGAGGACGCCGGCCCGCTCGGGCCGCTCGCGCTCCTCGAGCAGGGGGTGGACGATCGCCCCGGTCTGCCTCGCCACGTCCTCCATCGCCGCCGTGAGGAGGCCCGCGTAGGGACGGGCCTCGAGCACCCGTTGCTGGGCCTTCACGATGCGCGAGGCGGCGATGAGCTCCATGGCCCGGGTGATCTTCATCGTCGACAGGACCGAGCGGATCCGTCGACGGACGACGCGGAGCTGGGCGCCCACGGCCTATCCGGGCGCCGGCGCGTCGCTGTCGGAGATCGGACCGGCTCTCTCCTCGGTCTCGGTCCGCTCCTCCTCTGGCGTCTTCGGGACCGAGGTCCGCCCGGCGATCTCCTCGGTGTCGGTGTCGGCCTCGGCCTCGTCCCCAGGGGAACGGTCCTCGTCTCCGGCCGAGATCCGGTCCCAACCGACGTCCTCTTGCATCACGCCGGTGGGGCCGCCGCGGCCGGCCGCGGCCTCGCTCCCCGGCGCCGCCTCGCTCGGAACGAACGTCTCGGTGAAGTCTTCGACCGCCTGCTTCAGCGCGGCCTCCGTCTCCTCGTCGAGGTCGCCGGAGTCGCGGATCCGGTCCAGGACGTCGGTGCCCGAGGCCAGCCGGTCGGTGAACTCATCGAGGAAGCGCCGAGCGTCCTCGACCGGCAGATCGTCGAGGTATCCGCCGGTGCCGACCCAGATCGCGACCACCTGGCGCTCGACCGGCACCGGCCGGTACTGGGGCTGCTTGAGGATCTCGACGACGCGCGCCCCGCGCGTGAGCTGGCGCTGGGAGGCCTTGTCGAGCTCCGAGCCGAACTGCGCGAACGCCTCCAGCGCCCGGTACTGCGCGAGGTCGATCCGGAGCCGCCCCGAGATCTTCTTCATCGCCTTGATCTGAGCGTTGCCGCCCACCCGCGACACCGAGATGCCGACGTTGATGGCCGGCCGGACCCCGGCGAAGAACAGGTCGGGCTCGAGGTAGATCTGGCCGTCGGTGATCGAGATGACGTTCGTCGGGATGTAGGCCGAGATGTCGTTGCCCTTCGTCTCGATGATCGGCAGCGCCGTGAGCGACCCGCCGCCGAGCTCGTCCGAGAGCTTCGCGGCCCGCTCCAGCAGCCGCGAGTGCAGGTAGAAGACGTCCCCCGGGTAGGCCTCACGACCCGGTGACCGGCGCAGGAGCAGCGACAACGTCCGGTACGCGGTGGCCTGCTTGGACAGGTCGTCGTAGACGGCGAGGGAGTGCCGGCCCTCGTACATCCAGTGCGCCCCGAGGGCGGCTCCCGTGTAGGGCGCGATGTACTGGTACGGCGCGGGGTCGGACGCCGAGGCGTTCACGACGACCGTGTAGTCGAGCGCGCCGCTCTCGCGGAGCGTCTCGACCACCTCCGCCACGGTGGACTCCTTCTGCCCGACGGCCACGTAGATGCACCGAACCTGCTTCTTCGGGTCCCCGCTGGTCCAGTTGTCGCGCTGGGCGATGATCGCGTCGATCGCGATCGCCGTCTTCCCGGTCTGCCGGTCGCCGATGATCAGCTCGCGCTGGCCGCGGCCGATCGGCGTCATCGCGTCGATGGCCGTGATCCCGGTCTGGAGCGGCTCCTTCACCGGCTGCCGGTCGACCACGTTCGGCGCCTGGACCTCGAGGTTCCGCCGCTCCTCCGACGCGATGGGGCCTTTGCCGTCGATGGGGCCGCCGAGCGGGTCGATGACCCGACCGAGGAAACCGTCCCCCACCGGGACGGAGAGGATGCGCCCGGTCTGCTTGACGAGGCCGCCCTCCTCGATGTGATCGGACTCGCCGAGGATGATGCAGCCGATCAGGTCCTCGTCCAGGTTGAACGCCAGCCCAAGGACGCCGCCGGGGAACTCGAGCAGCTCGTTCGCCATGGCGTTGGGCAAGCCCTTGACGCGGGCGATGCCGTCGCCGGCCTCGATCACCCGGCCGACCTCTTCCCGCTCGACCGACGGGCGCCAGCTCTCCACGTTCTTGCGCAGCGCCTCGGCGATCTGCTTGGGGTCGAACTCCATCTCGTCGACAGCCATGCGCTACTCCCTCTCCACGCCCAGATGCTGCTTCGCTTCGTCCAGCCGGCTCTTCACCGAGCCGTCGAAGATCCAGTCCCCGACCCGCGCCACCACCCCACCGATCACGCCAGGGTCGACCACGACCTTGATCTCCACCTGCCGGCCCGTGGCGGCCGACAGGGCCTCGGCGAGCCGGCGGCGCTGCTCCGCGTCCAGCGGCACGGCGCTGCGGACCTCCGCCAGCGCGTGGGCCCGGCGTTCCGCCGCCACGTCGGCGAGCTCCTGGACGATGCGCTCGAGCTCACGGGCGCGGTCGAGCTCGACCAGCAGCCCGAGGAGGTTCAGGGCGATCGGGTTGGCCCGCTCGCCCAGCGCGTCGCGGATCAGCCCGCGTTTGTTCTCCGCCGGAAGCGCCGGATCGCGCAGGGCCTCGCGGATGCGCGGCTCGGACTCGACGAGCTTGGCGAACGCGTAGAGCTGGTCCTCGACGGGCTGGAGCTCGTCCTCGGCCTCGGCCACGGCGAACATCGCCTCGGCGTACCGGCGGACGAGCGCGTCGCGTTCGGCCACGTCAGCTCCGTCCGTTCCCAGCCACCTGCGCGTCCCCAGCCACCCCGTCGATGTACTCCTCGATCAGCCGCTCGTGGGTCTCGGGGTCGAGCGAGCTGCCGACCACGCGCCCGGCCAGCTCGACGGCGATCTGGCCGACCTGACCCCGGAGCTCCTGGAAGACGCGGTCGCGTTCGGCCCGGATCTCCTCCTGGGCCCTGGCCACGGTGGCCTGCGCCTCCTCCTCCGCTCGCACCTGGAGGTCGCGCCGGAGCTGGTCGGCCGTCCGCCGGGACTCCTCGATGATCCGGTTGGCCTCCTCCCGTGCCCCGGCCAGCTGCTGCCGGTAGTCGGCGAGCTCGCGTTCGGCCGAGGTTCGCGCCTCCTCGGCCTGCCGGAGGTCGCCCTGGATCTTCTCGGTGCGCGTGGCGAGCATCTTGTTGATCGGGGGGAAGGCGAACTTGGCGATCACGGCGAAGACGATCAGGAAGACGATGCCACCCACGATCAGCTCGACCGTCTCGGGCAGGATCGGGTTGGGCGGCTCGTGTTCGGCGGTCTCTTGGGCAAGCACCAGCAGATGGATCACGCCTGCCTCCTTCAGATGATGAACGCCAGCACGAAGCCGAACAGGGCCAGCGCCTCGGTGAACGCGATACCCAGGAACATCGTGGTCCGCACCATGCCGGCCGCCTCGGGCTGCCGGGCCATGGCCTCGACCGCCTTGCCGACCAGGAACCCGATGCCGATGCCAGGGCCGATCGCGCCGAGTCCGAAGACCAGGCCCCGGCCGATCACCCCCACGTCACCCTCGACCTGCGCGAGGACGCCGACCAGTTGACGAAGCATCCTTTCCTCCTCCTAGTGCTCTGGGTGGGTGGCGAGCCCCACGTAGACCGCAGTCAGGATGGTGAAGATGTACGCCTGGAGCACGGCCACCAGGGTCTCGAACGCCACGAGGAACAGCGAGAGGGCGAACGCGGGGATGGCGAACGGGAGCGTCGCCGGTTTCCAGGCGAGATAGACGGTGCCGATGAAGAAGATCGTGAGGATCAGATGGCCGGCGATCATGTTCGCCGCGAGTCGGACGGACAACGTGAGCGGCCGGACCAGGAAGGTCGAGACGAACTCGATGGGGGTGACCAGGATGTACAGGGCCGCCGGCACCCCCGGCGGGAACAGGTTGCTCTTCAGGTAGCGCACCCCACCCTGCGCTCGGATCCCGGCGATGTTGAACAGGATCCACACCGACACCGCCAGGAACGCAGGGATGGCCATCCGCGACGTGACGGGGAAGTTCACGAACGGCAGGATGCCGAAGATGTTGTTCACGAAGATGAACACGAACATCGTCGTGAGGAACGGGACCCACGGCAGGCCGCTCGGCCCCATGACCTCCATCACGATGCCGTTTCGGACGAACTCGACGATCGCCTCCATTCCGTTCTGGAGACCGCGCGGAACGAGCGTCGGCCTCGAGAACGCCACGAGGAACAACGCGATCACGATCAGTCCCGCCAGGATCATCAGGAACGAGACCCGGTTGAAGCACAGGTCGCCCGAGCCGATCAGGCAGGGGGTCTCGAAGATCTCGGTGCCCGGGGGCTCGAATCCGTCGGGCGGCAGACTGACCGCGAGCACCCCGGGAACGACCACCTCAGGCCTGCCTCGATACGAGCCGTTCGGCGGCTTCCGTGGCCGCGGGATCGGGCGGGATCTGGAGCCCGGCGCCCACTCCGCCCAGCATGAGCTTGGCCTCGTAGGCGAGCAGGCCGAGCGTTCCCGGCACGACGGCGAGTCCGAAGGCGGCCGGTGAGAACCAGCTCGTCGCGTTCAACGCGAACAGCACCGCCAGGATCGCCCCGAGCCGGAGCACGACGCCGCCCAGCGCCACGGCGTGCACGACGCCGATCGAGATCCCGGAGGCCCAGGCGAGCGAGAGGCCGTGGACCGCGAAGTTGGCGAACGCGACGCCGACCCCGAGAGCCGCCGACCATCCGACCGTGGGGCCTCCCGCGGCCGCCCCGAGCCCGAACGCCACCGGAAACGCGATCGCGGCGGGCACCAGGGCCCGCCGGGCCATCTCGCGTTCAGGCCTCGTGTCGCTCATCGCTCCCGTATCTCCGATAGACGGCGTAGATCGCCGCCGACACGCCGACGACCATGCCGATCGGCAGGAAGAGCCACCGGAACCCCACCATCCGATCCACGACGTACCCGACGCCGCCCCACACGAGGATGCCGGCAAGCAACGTTCCGGTCATCGCCCAGGCCGCGCCCATCCCGTTCCATGCATCCCCGCGGCCGGCCATGGGGGCGGCAGTATAGTCGTCGCCGCTTCGGCCCGTCAAAACCGCGGACCGGTGTTTTCGCAGGTAGATGGCCCTTTTTCGCCCGGCCCACGGCCGCTTGTGAAAAGCTTCACGAGAGTCGGTCCCGCGCCCCAACGTGAGCGGCCGGGGGCACGCGCCGCGGCGCTGGACGAAGGCCCTCGCCGGTGCGGCGGCGCTGGAGGAAGACGTTCGCCAGCGCGGCCACGATCCCCGCCCCGAACAGGATCGTGCCGATCACGTTCACCTGGGGCGGGATGCCGATCCGCTGCGCCCCCCAGACCCAAAGGGGGAACGTGTTGGTCTGACCGGCCACGAAGTTCGTGATCACGAAGTCATCGAGTGAGAGCGCGAACGCCAAGAGGAACCCCGCCATGATCGAGGGCGCGATCAGCGGCAGGGTGACCTTGATGAAGCCGACGATCGGGGACGCGAACAGATCCTGCGCGGCCTCCTCCAACGAGCGATCCAGGCCCTGCACGCGGGCCCGGACCGTGACCGCCACGAACGCGATCGAGAACCCGATGTGCGAGAGCAGGATCGACGCCAGACCGAGCGGGAACTCGGTCTGGACGAACATCGACAGCAGCGACGATCCCAGGACGATCTCGGGCACCGCGATCGCCAGGAAGATGACGAAGTCGACCGCGACGAGCCCACGGAACCGATATCGACCGATGGCCAGTCCGAACAACGTGCCGAGGATCGTCGCCACGGCGGCGGAGACGGGCGCCACGATCAACGAGTTCTTGAAGGCCTCGGACAGCCCCTGTGGCGCGAAGATGTTCCGCCACCAGTTCAGCGTGAAGCCCCAGAACCTCGGGGTCTGTGAAGGCCGAACCCCCTGGACGTCGTTGAACCCGTACAGGATCATCACGAGGATCGGGCTGGCCAGGTAGACGATCATCACGATCGTGTACGTGGGCAGGATGAACCGCGTCCATCGCCCGGTGGGCGCGTTCAGGGGCGGCAGCTCCCGAGGCTCTGCCTGGGGCTCGGCGGTGACGACCGCGCTCATGCCGCCGCCGCCGCCCTCGTCGCTTCTTCGGTTCCAAGGATCCGGGCGTAGATGCTCGCCAGGATCAACATCGCCACCATCAGGATCACCGAGAGGGCCGCGGCCTGGGGATAGTCGGCCTCGGTCAGGAACTTCGTCTGGATGACGTTGCCGATCATTCGGGTCCCGGCACCACCCAGGAGCTGCGCGTTCACGTAGTCCCCCGTGGCCGGAACGAAGGTCAACAGGAACGCGGCGAACACCCCGGGGAGCGACAGCGGCCAGACCACCTTCCGGAACCCCTGCCACCGCGTCGCGTAGAGGTCCTTCGCGGCCTCGATCAGCCGCTTGTCGATCCGCTCGAGCGACACGTACAGGGGGAGGGCCGTGAACGGCAGGAAGTTGTAGGTGATCCCGGCGATGACGGCGAACGGCGTCGCCAGGACGCGGAAGTCGTCCGGGAGCAGCCCGATCGTCTTCAGCAGGTGGAGGATGGGCCCGTTGTCCCCGAGGATGAACCGCCACTGCACCGTACGGATGATGAACGACACGAAGAACGGCAGCAGGATCAGCAGGAGCAGCGACGCCTTCCACCGTCCGCCGTAGAAGGCGATCCAGTACACCATCGGGTAGGCGAGCAGCAGCGCGGCGAACGTGACGATCAGCGAATAGACGACGGATCGGATGAGCTGTGGCTGGTATCCGCTGATGGCGTCCGCGTAGTTGCCGAACTCCCAGGTGAATCGGAACGCGGTGAAGAGGCCGCCGCTCTGGAGCGACGTGTAGACCATCATCCCGAGCGGGACGAGGAAGAACACCAACAGGAACAGACCGGCGGGCGACAGCAACCCGTACGGGACCAGCCGCCGGCGGACACCCGGGCGGTGCCGCGCCGAGGCCGTGGACAAGACCTCGGCCGTTCCGCCCTCGTCCACCTGCGGGATCCCTCGCCCTACCCCTGCGAGATCGGGAGGAAGATCGAGTCCCACTCCTCCGCGGTCTCGTCGTTCCAGTCGGCGAACCCGAACGAGGTCCTCGACAGGAACTCGTCGTCCGGGAACAGGTACGGGTTCTCGGCGGTGGACTGGAGCTTGTTCGCCCGCCCGGGGAGGCCTTCCTCCCTCGCCTCCTCGGCGTGTTGAAGGATGACGTCTTTGGTCGCGGCGACCGGCGACATGTAGAGCACCCACTCCTGGACCATGGTGGCCGGCTCGGGGTCGTAGTAGAAGTCCATCACCTGCATGGCGCCGACGGGGTTCTCGGCGGCGGCCGGGATCATCATGTTGTCGATCCAGAGCAGCGCACCGCCCTCGGGAAAATTGAACTGGAGGTTCGGGTAGCCGAGCCAGATGTTCGAGTACAACACGTCGCCCGACCACGACATGCAGGCCGACAGGTTCCCGTTCTGGAGCTCGCCCAGGTAGTCGTTGCCGTAGTACGCGCGGACCGTACCCGAGTCTTTCTGCATCTGGAGCCACTCCGCGGCGGCCCGCCATTCGTCCGGGCCCGAGGTCTCCGGGTCGATCCCGAGGTTGATCATCACGAAGTCGGGCATGTCGAACTCGAGCATGCCGACCTGACTCGTCCCAACCTTGTCCGGGTTGGCCAGATCGTCGAGCTTCGTGATCTCCCCGTTCGTCAGGTCGGAGTTGTACCCGATGCCCGTGATCCCGGACTGCCAGCACATCCCGTGGGCGTTGCCGGGATCGAAGAACGGGTCCTTGGCCCAGCTGGCCGCGTTCGCGTCGAAGTTCGGCCGCCGGCTGGGGTCGAGCGGGTACACCCAGCCGTTCACCGTGAGCGCGGTGAAGTACCGCCCGTTCGTGATCACGATGATGTCCCAGCCGGTGCTGTCGCCTGCCTGGAGCTGCGGCCGCAGCCGACCGAAGAACTCCTCGTTGCTGTTGATGACGTCCTGATAGTTGACGTTGATGCCGGTCTGTTCGGTGAACAGCCGGAGGGACGGGTTATAGACCTGGCCCTCATCGTCTTTGGCCTGGTCCATATAGAAGGGCCAGTTGGCGAAGTTGACGGTGTCGCCCGCCTCGCGGCCGTAGATCTCGTCGAGGTCCACGCCGCCTGCGGTGGCGCCGTTCCCTCCGTTGGCGCCGTTCCCTCCGCCGCCCGTCCCTCCACCGTCGTCCCCGCCGCAGGCGGCGAGGAAGGAGGAGAGGCTGAAGCCCGCGATGCCGACGCCGGCCCCGCGGAGAACGCTTCGGCGGGTGAGGCGGTGACGCATCAGCTCGTTGAACCTCCGGTCGTCGATCCCGCGATGCCGTGCCACGCTCATGCCAACTCCTCCTCTTCGGTGGACAGACCCTCCTGCGGGAGCACGGCGAACGTGTGCTCCCATCGCCACGACAGGCGCACGCGGTCGCCCGGGCGGGGAGCCGGCCGGGATCCCAGGTTCTGGACCCAGACGGTCAGCTCGTGCTGCAGCGGGCCTTCGACCTTGTACTGATGGCTCACGCCGATGTAGGTCGACATCCGGAGGAGCCCCGACACGCTGTTCCAGCCGGTGCCGGCCGGCTCGGCGCCTTCGGCAACCACGTTGATCTTCTCGGGACGGACGCCCACCCGGACGCTCGTTCCGATCTCGAACGGCGCCTGGTCCGTAGGAACGTGCACGACGTCGCCCCCGGCGAGCAGGACGGTGGCCACGCCGTCGCTCCGCTCCTTCAGCTCGCCGTCGAGCAGGTTCGAGGCGCCCAGGAAGCTCGCGACGAACTCCGTCTCCGGGTGCTCGTAGACCGCCTCGGGGGGCCCGATCTGCTCGATCCGGCCCATCCGCAGCACGGCCAGGCGATCGGACATCGTCATGGCCTCTTCCTGGTCGTGGGTCACGTAGATGAAGGTGATCCCCACCTCCTGCTGGATCCGCTTGAGCTCGAGCTGCATCTGCTTGCGGAGCTTGAGGTCGAGGGCGCCCAGGGGCTCGTCGAGCAGGAGGACCTTCGGGCGGTTGACCAGGGCGCGGGCCAGGGCCACCCGCTGCTGCTGCCCCCCGGACATCTGGCCGGGCCGGCGCTTCTCGAAGCCCACCAGGTCGACCAGGCGCAGCGTTTCGGCCACCCGGGTCTGGATCTCCTCGTTGGGCACCTTCCGACGGCGGAGCCCGAACGCCGCGTTCTCGTACACGTTCAGATGCGGGAACAGGGCGTAGGACTGGAACACCGTGTTCACGTCCCGCTTGTACGCGGGAAGGTCGGTCACGTCGCGGCCGCCGAGATAGATCGTGCCCCGCGTTGGCTCCTCGAAGCCGCCGATCATCCGGAGCGTCGTGGTCTTGCCGCAGCCCGACGGCCCCAGCAGGCTGAAGAACTCCCCCTCCGCGACGTCGACCGAGAGGTCGTCCACGGCCACGGCGCCGCTGAACTCCTTGGTCACCCGGTCGAGCCGAACGTCGACCTCGGCCACATGCCCCCCTTCGCTTCTATCCGCGGAGCGGATGCCGCTTCCATCCATGCACCCCGTCGAGGGGCACGATTATGCTCCACGCCCCGTGGATTATCACCCGCGACCGCCCGTGGAGCGCGAGCGACCGGCCACACCAGCACCCCCAGAGGTCTTGTACGCGATGGACAACGGCGCCGGATGGGGGCCCGGGTGGTTCAAGAAGCGGGCGCGAGCGGCGCGGGCGTCCCCCCGGGGAGCTGGCCTCTCGTCACCGTCCCGGCCCGGCGCCGGCCCCCTCCTGGACCACGCCCGCCCGGTCGCTTCCGCGCGGCGATCGGTTCCGGATGAGCAAGGGAAGCACCGTGGCCACGATCACGGCGCCGACCACGATCAACGCCACCCGCAGTCGCCCGTCGATGAACGCGACGGCGAGCGCGCACCCCGAGATCAACCCGGACCACACGTACATCAGGATCACGGCCTGGCGATGCGAGTGGCCGATGTCCATCAGCCGGTGGTGGATGTGTTGCTTGTCCGCGTGCGAGACGCCGATCCCTTTTCGCATCCGGCGAGCGATGGCGAGCACGACGTCGAGGAACGGCACCGCCAGCACGAACGCCGGCAGCAGCACCGGGACCGCGATCACGGCGAGGTCGCCGCCGGTCGGCCCCTCGAGGTTCCGGCCCGCGCCCGAGATCGTGGCGACGGCCATGACCAGGCCGAGCAGCAACGCGCCCGAGTCCCCCATGAAGATCCTCGCGGGGTGGAAGTTCCAGGGCAGGAACCCGATCGCCGCCCCGGCCGCGATGGTCGAGAGCACCGCCGCGGTCGAGGCCTGCACGTCGCCTCCGGGCGAGCGAACCATGTACGCGAAGAACGCCGCCGCCGCGATCGCCACGATCCCCGCCGCGAGGCCGTCCAGCCCGTCGATCAGGTTCACCGCGTTGACCAGGGCGACCACCCACACGATGGTGAACGGCACGGCGAGGTCCGGCGACAGCGACAGCACCCCCTGCCCCGGGAAATAGAAGAACAGGAGCTGCACGCCGAGGAGGACCACCACGCCGGCCACCAGCACCTGGCCGGTCAGCTTTCCCAGCGCGGACACCCCCTGGGTGTCGTCCACCACCCCGAGGACGACGATGAGGGTGCCCGCTACCGCGACGGCGTCCAGGTCCGACGTCGTCTCGTACAACCCCTGGAGCAGGGGCACGAACCTCGTCGCCACCAGGCCGGCGACCACGCCGAGGAAGATCGCCAGGCCGCCCACGGTCGGCGTCGCCTTCGGGTGGACTTTCCGGTCCGAGGGGTGGTCGATCCAACCCAGCCGCAACGAGACCCAGCGGACGAGCGGCGTGGCCACCAGGGTCACGCCGGCGCTGGCGCCGAACACGAGGAGATACGAACGAACCACGTCGCCTCGCGATGCTACCCCCGCCGGGGAGGGCCCAGGCGGGAGGCCTCGTCAGCCTTCGCCGCGTTCGATCTCGCCGAGCTGCTCGACTCGCCGGGCATGGCGGCCGCCGTCGAACGGGGTCTCCAGCCAGACCCGCACGATCTCCCTGGCCAGGGCGGAGGCGACCACCCGGCCTCCCATCGCCAGGACGTTCGCGTCGTTGTGGCGGCGCGACATCTCGGCCAGATAGAGGTCGTGGCACAACGCTGCGCGGACGCCGTGGATCTTGTTCGCGGCCATCTGCTCCCCCTGCCCGGAGCCGCCGAGAACGATCGCGCGATCCACGCGGCCCTCGGCGACGGCTCGGGCCGCGGCGGCGGTGATCCCCGGATAGTCGACCGGCTGTTCCGAATCCGTGCCCACGTCGAGCACGTCGTGGCCCAGCTCCTCGAGGAACTCCCGGAGGGACTCCTTGAGCGGGAAACCGGCGTGGTCCGAACTGATCGAGATCCTCATCACTCCCCCTCGGCGGCAGCTCGCGCCGGCGTTCGCCCGAACAACCCGTCGGCCAGGCGCGCGCACCACTCCTCGAGCTCGGCGGCGACCGCGAAGAAGACGGCGTCGGACATGCCGAGCGGATCGGACACGTCCTCGTCGCGGGGGTTGCCGCCGAACCCGCGGCGCCGCAGGCGATCCGCCTGGGCGACCCGCTCGGCGAGCAGGACGCTCGGCTCGCGGCCACCGTCGGGGGGAGGCAACTCCTCCAGCAACCGGACGGCCTCCTTCAACGTGAACGTCCGTCCGGCGACCTGCGGCGCCCCCGCGGCGACCGCGTCGCGGTGTTCGCCGGCCATGGCCAGGACCAACTCCGCTTCCTCGAGATGGCCGGGCAGGAGCCGGCGCGCCCGGTGGTACGAGATGTCCACGCCGTGGGCCGCCGCGGCCGCCACCGAACCCGGATCGGCCGGTGACCCCTGCCACCCGGCCGTCCCCGCCGATTCGACCGTGGGGGCCCCGGGGCCGAACCGCGACGCGAGCGCCGACCGCAGGTACCCCTCGGCGATGGGCGACCGGCAGATGTTGCCGGTGCAGACGACGAGGATCGCGGCCATGGTGCCGGAGTCTAGCGACCCTGGACGCGGTCCCCGCCGCCGGTCGCCCCGGTCAGCGCCGCGAGCACCTCGGCCTCCGCAACGGCGCCCTCGCGCAGGAGGCGCGGTTCGCCGTGGGCGAGGTCGAGCACGGTGGACGCCGGCCCGGCGAGCGGCGCCGGATCGCACAGGTAGATCGCGACCACGTCGCCGAACGTCCGCTCGACCTCCCGGCACTCGGCCGGGGTGGCCCGGCCCGACTGGTTCGCGCTCGTGACGGCCAGTGGCCCGGCGGCGGCTAAGACGGCCAGCGCGAGCGGGTGATGCGGCATCCGCACGCCGACCGTGTCGGGATCGCCGCCCAGCTCCCAGTCCCGGCTGGCGGCCGCCCTCGGGAGCACGAGCGTCAGCGGTCCCGCCCAGAAACGAGCGGCGAGCACCTCCGCTCGGTCGTCCAGCTTCGCGATCTCCCGCGCCTGGCCAGACCCGGCCACCAGGACCGGCAGCTCGAGCTCGGCCGGCCGGCCTTTGGCTTCGAACAGCCTGGCGGTCGCCGCGGCGTCGTCGGGGCGCGTCCCGATCCCGTACACGGTGTCGGTGGGCAACACGACGAGCTCGCCGCGCAGGGCGGCGGATGCGGCGTCGGCGATCGGATCGGGCACGGAGCTCAGACCCGGCGGGCCAACACCACACGGTCGCGGCCGGCCAGGTCGGGCTCGACGCGGACGTCGGCGTAGCCGCGCCCCAGCAGGTCCGTCACGGCGCGGCCCTGGGCCGCCCCGATCTCGAGCGCCAGGACGCCGCCGTCGCGGAGCCACCGGGCCGCATCGTCGGCGAGGCGCTCGATGACGGCGACGTCGCCCACCAGCGCGATCTCCGGGTCCGCCCGCACCTCGAGCGGCAGGTCCTCGAACTCGTCCGGCGACAGGTACGGCGGGTTGCTGACCACGAGGTCCACCCAGCCCCGGAGCTCCGAGGGCAGCGGTTCGAGCAGCGCGCCTTCCAGGATCCGGACGTCGAGCTCCAGGCGCGCGGCGTTCGCCCGCGCCAGCTCGACCGCCTCGGGAGACAGGTCGGTCGCGTAGACCACCGTGTCGGGGCGTTCGTACTTGACGGCGAGGGCGATGGCGCCCGTCCCGGTCCCGACGTCCACCACCACGGGGTCCTCGGCGTCGCCGAGCGCCTCGAGCGCGTGTTCGACCAGCACCTCGGTCTCCGGCCGGGGAACGAACACGCCGGGACGCACCTCCAACTGGATCTTCCGGAACGCCTGCTCGCCGGTGAGGTGCTGGAGCGGGGTCCCGGCGCAGCGTTGACACAGGGCGCGGCCGAACAGCCTCGCCTCCCTCGCGTCCAGGCCGTCGTCGAGGGTGTACAGGCCGGCGCGGTCGGTATCGAGCACGTGCATCAGGAGCTGCTCCGCGGTGGCCCGCGGGCTCTCGACGCCGTGGCGATCCAGGTAGTCGGCCGCCCGCCGCAGGACCTCCGTGGTGCGCATCAGGCGCTGCCGTCTTCGCTCGCGAGCTGCGCGGCGCGCTCCTGCGCCAGCAGCGCGTCGACGAACTCGTCGATGTCCCCGGCCAGGACCGCCGGCAACCGGTGGACGGTGAGCTTGACGCGATGATCCGTCACCCGGTTCTCGGGGAAGTTGTAGGTCCGGATCTTCTCGGCGCGTTCGCCCG
>DASUTU010000013.1:0-33703 GCA_036374435.1 Actinomycetota bacterium
GGCGGCGACGGCCTTCATCACCACGAGGTCCTCCGGCGAGGCGACCGGAACCGTCCGGCCGCGGAACCGAACGGACCGCGCGCGCGACAGCATCTGCTCGTCGAGCAGGATGTCGCCCGAGGAGCGCGAGATCACGTCCACTAGGACCCCGTGTTTGAACGCCTTGGCCGCGCAGACGGGCCGGCAAACGTCGAGGTGGGCGATGCGTAGGCGGGGGCGCCTCCGGGTAGACGCAAGGCGGTCGTGGGTGCACTCGGATGCGACGCCCGCGGTCGGAGGGGAGGTCACATGTTCATCGGCGAGATCGAGGAGGTCGGGGTCATCGAACCCCCGTCCATCCCGGAACCCGCCCCGGTCACGATCGAGCCTTCGACGCCCGATCCGGTCGAGGAGCCGGTCCCCGCTTGAGGCTCGACGACGCGGGACCGCTGTCCGGCTCGGTGCCCGACGGCGTCGTGCCCCTCCTCGGGTACCGCGAGTGGGCCGTGTGGCGCGAGGGCTCCCGGCCGACCCGGCTGCGCTCCTTGTTCCATCCGACGGTGTGGCCGGCCGGTCGTCCGCTCGGCGCGGTCTGCCTTCGCCCGTTGATCTGGCACGCCCGCACCGGCAGCCGGCACGACGGCGTTCCGGACCTGCTGTGCGAGTGCGGGATCTACGCGTTCCGAGAGCCGGGCTTCGACACCCTTCGCGGCGCCAAAGGTCCGAAGGTGCGCGGGGTCGTCTACGGCTGGGGTCGGTACGTGCTCGGGACGTCCGGGTGGCGAACGGAATTCGCGCGCGTGATGGCGCTGCTGGAAGACCGTGACAACCCGGCGACATGCCGCGAGCTCGCGCGCGGGTACGACATCCCCGTCTGCGCGACCCTCCGCGAGGCCGCGCACGAGCTGCGGCCGGCCGTGTCGTTCTGACGTCCTCGCCGGGTTTCGTGGACGGGTGACCGGGTACCTGAGCCGAACGGGTACCTGAGCCGAAACGGCAACGGAGGCGATCGCGATGATCCTGGTGCGACACGTCATGGCCGACGCGCCCAAGTCCCTCAGCCCCGACCGGGTCGTGGCCGACGCGGCCGGGCTGATGGAGCAATACGACGTCGGCGTCATCCCCTTGGCGGACGAGGACGGAGGGCTGGTCGGCGTCGTGACCGACCGCGATCTGGTCCTGCGGGTCATCGCCAAGCGGCGGAACCCGTTGGAGGTCACGCTCGGCGACGTGGCGACGACCACCCTCGTGACCATCTCGCCCGACATGAACGTCTCGGAGGCCCGAGATCTCATGGTCGAGCACCGCGTCCGCCGCCTGCCCGTCGTCAAGGACGGACGGCTCGTCGGCATCGTCTCGCTCGGCGACATCGCCGTCACCGACCCCTCGAAGCGGGCGGTGGGCGAGGTCCTAGAGGGCGTCTCGGAGTCGCCGAGCACGACGGAGGTCCGCGACGAGCCCGACCGGGGCACCCCCGAACGGGCGCGCCGCGAACGCAGCGATCGGCGGGCCTCCTGAGACGACCCGGCTGATCAGTCGGGCTCGTCGAGCTCGAGCTCGGCCGTGGCCGTGTCCCGGAGCTGCCGAAGGGTCTGCGCCAGGATCCGGCTCACGTGCATCTGGGACACGCCGACCTCACGCGCGATCTCGGACTGCGTCAGGCCGCGGAAGAACCGGAGATACAGGACCGTGCGCTCGCGCTGCGGAAGGCCACGCACGGCCGGCGCGATGCTCTCCCAGTCGTCCAACACCTGCATCGACGGGTCCTCGGATCCGAGGACGTCGATCGGTGCGGCGCTCTCCTCGTTGGCCGGGGCATCGAGCGAGCTCGTGGAGTAGGCCTGGCTGGCCTCCATCGCCTCGAGGATCTCCTCGGCCGAGGCACCGCATCGGCCGGCGATCTCCTCGATGGTGGGCGAGCGGCCGAGCTCTTGGGACAGCTCGGGCAACACCGTGTTGATCCGAAGCCCGATCTCCTGGAGCCGGCGGGGCACGCGGACCGCCCATCCCTTGTCTCGGAAGTGCCGCTTGAGCTCCCCGACGATGGTGACCGCGGCGTACGTCGAGAACTGTACGTCGCGACCCAGGTCGAACCGGTCGATCGCGTTCAGCAGGCCGAGGCTCGCCACCTGGAGCAGGTCGTCCTGCGACTCGCCCCGTCCCGCGAACCGGCGAGCCAGGTATTCGGCGAGCGGCAGGAAGCGACGGGTCAGCTCCTCCCGGGCCTGCTCGTCGTCGGGCAGCCGGGCGAAGAGGTCACGCTCGGGCACGTCCTCGACCACGAACCGGCGAGACCCTCGGCTCATCGGCCGTTCCCCAACGTGCGTTTCACGATCCGGATCGCCGGCACGCCGTTCCACAACTCGAGGCGGACGCTCTCGGTCAGGGCCTGGAGCACCTTCCACGACAGGGTCTCCTCGAACCCGTCGGGGGGCCAGGTCGAGGTGATGTCGGCGGCCACGACCGCCTCCAACCGTCCCGGCATCGGACGCACGTCCAGCCGGAGCGCGCTCGGGTGGCCGGGGAACGAGAGGAGCTTCGCGGCCGCTTCGTCCACGGCAAGCCGAAGGTCGTCCACGCCGTCCAGCGTCAACGGGAGGCGACCGGCGACCGCGCCGACCACGCCCCGCAACACGTGCACGAACTCCGGTCGGGCCGGGACCGTGACCCGGACCTCGTCCTTCGCGACGCGGTGATCGGCACGCTCCACCTATACTGGACCTCCCGCGAGCACGTCGCGGCCGGTGGCGATCCGGCCGGGCGAATTATCGACGATGGAGGGATAGATGGAGCTGACCCTGGAGAATGCCACCTCCGGGGACTGGACCGTCGTTCGCGTCGCCGGCGAGCTCGACCTCCACACCTCACCGCAGCTCCGCGACCACGTGCTGGGGCTCTTGGAAGAACCCCCGGTCCGGGTCGCGTTGGACATGGCCAAGGTGACGTTCATGGACTCGAGCAGCCTGGGCACGCTCGTCACGTGCCTGAAGCGGGTGCGGGAGCGGGGCGGCCGGCTGATCCTCATCGGGATCTCGGGCTCACCGATGAAGGTACTCTCCCTGACCGGCCTCGACCGCGTGTTCGACCTCGTGTCGTCCCCGTCCGACCTCCCGGCTTGAACCCTCATCCGGCCTTGCGCGCCGGCTCCCGTCGGAGCCGCGGCAGCACCTCCTCGGCGTAGAACCGCAGGCCCCCCTCCTGGTCGGGACCGACCTGGTGGATGAAGACCCGGTCGTACCCCGCCTCGGCGAACCGTCGAACGGCCTCCTCGTGTCGCCCGGGGTCGGGCCCGCACACCACGGCCTTCGCGAGCTCGTCTTCGGTGACGAGCTCCGCGGCCTGCTCGAAGTGGCGGGGGAGAGGGAGCTCCTGGCCCAGCTCACCCTTCATGGCTGCGTTCGGCCACCACTGCATGGCGGTGGCGAGGGCCGCTCGCTCGTCCTCCGCCCAGCAGACGGTGAGCTGCCCGAGCGTGGGTTTGCCGGCGCCGCCCACCTCCTCGAACGCCCGCGTGAGCTCGCGGTCCGGCGCCACGGCGATCATGCCGTCGCCGACCCGGGCGGCCGATTCGACCGCCTTGGGTCCGCCGGCGGCCAGGTAGATCGGGGGTGGGGCCTCGGGCAACGTATACAGCTTCGCGTCGACCACGCGGTAGTGGCGCCCGTGGTGATCGACCTGCCCGCCGTCCCACAACGCGCGGATGACCTCGACCGCCTCCTCGAGCATCTCTCGCCGCTCCGAGGCCGATGGCCAACGCTCCCCCGTCACGTGTTCGTTGAGGTTCTCCCCGGTTCCGAGGCCGAGGAAGAAGCGCCCGGGCATCATCTCGGCCGCGGTGGCGGCCGCCTGGGCCACCAGGACCGGGTGCATCCGGATCAGCGGGCACGTCACCGCCGTGCCGACCTCCAGCCGATGCGTGACGGCGGCGACCCCGCCGAGGACCGTCCAGGCGAACGGGCTGTTGCCCTGGGTCGACGTCCACGGGTGGTAGTGATCGGAGATGGTGGCGAAATCGAATCCGGCCTCCTCGGCAAGCCGCGCCAGCGCGATCAGCTGCGAGCCGCTCTGCTCTTCCGCCGACAACGTGAACCCGAACTCGGTCATCCGTCACCTCCCATCGTCGTCCCGGTCACCCCCGCCGTTTCCGTCGCCGTCGCCGTTGCCTTCGTCGTCGCCATCGCCGTCGCCCTCGTCGTCGCTATCGCCGTCGTCGTCATCGTCGCGCTTCTCCTCGTCGTCGGGCGGGTCGGGCATCGGCGGGGGCGGGAGAAAGCGGTAGCCGGACAGATCCGGCTCGGGGAACTCCAACACCTTCATCCGCGCCGTCGCCGCGAGCATGAACTCCTGCCAGATGCCGGCCGGGATCGAGCCGCCGGTCACCCCGGACAACCCGGCCACCCCCGCCATCGGGACGTTCCCCTCCGGGTGACCCACCCAAACGCACGCGGCGAGTTGGGGGACGAACCCGCAGAACCAGGCGTTCGCGTACTCCTGGGACGTCCCGGTCTTGCCGGCGACCGGGCGGCCGGGAAGCGCGGCCGCCGTCCCGGTGCCCCGCTCCACCACTCCGCGCATCGCCCACGTCAGGACGGCGGCGTCCCGCGGCGAGATGGCCTCGGTTCCGCGGCGGTCGATCGGCCGCTCCAGCCGCTCTCCATCTTCGCGGACCGCCCGGACGGGCGTCGGCTCCCGATGGATCCCCCCGGCGGCGATGGTCGCGAACGCCGAGGTCATCTCGAGCGGCGTTACCTCCTCGACGCCCAGGGCGATCGAACACACCGGCGCGAGTGGGCCCTCGATGCCCATCCGCTCGGCCACGGCGGCGACCCGCTCCGGGCCGACCTCCAGCGCGAGCTGCGCGTACATCGTGTTGACCGAACGCGCCAGGCCGTCGGCCACCGACATCGTGCCGAACCCGGCGTCGGAGTAGTTGCCGACCTCCCAGGGCTCCCCGTTCGTGGAGCAGCGGGGATCGTCGATGGTGAGCTGCGAGGGCCCGGTCATCAGGGACAGGGGCGAGATGCCCGCCTCGAGCGCCGCGGCCAGGACGAACGGCTTGAACGCGCTGCCCGTCTGCCGCTCCGCCTGCGTGGCGAGGTTGAACTCCAAGCGGTTCCAGTTTCGCCCGCCGACGAGCGCGCGAATCTCCCCCGACCGCGGGTCGATGGCGACCAGGGCGGCCGACGGATCCCCCGGCTCGCCGAGCGCGTTTCGGACGGCGCGTTCTGCCGCGCGTTGCCAGCGCATGTCCAAGGTCGTCTTCACCCGAAGCCCTCCGCTCGAGGCTCGACCGCTCCCGTACCGATCCGACAGGAACCGCTCGACGACGTCGGTGAAGTACGGCGCCTCCGAGAACTCGACCGGATGCAGGTCCACGCCGAGCGGCCGGGCGGACAGCCGTTGCGCCCGCTCCGAAGACAGGGCGCCCGCGTCGGACATCCGGGCCAGCACGTAGTTGCGGCGTCGTTCGGCGCGCGTGGGCCGTCGCACCGGGTCGTATCGAGTCGGTCCCGCGATGAGCCCGGCCAGGAGCGCCGACTGCCGAACGCCCAGGCGCGACGCCGGCACGCCGAAATACATCCGGGACGCCGCTTCGACGCCGTAGGCACGCCGGCCGAACGCGATCGTGTTGAGGTAGGCCTCGAGGATCTCCTCCTTGGTCCACCGGCGCTCGAGCTCGATCGCGAGTGCGGCCTCCTCGAGCTTGCGGGCGAACGTCCGTTCCGCGCCGGTGAACACGTTCTTCACGTATTGCTGCGTGATCGTCGAGCCGCCCTCGACCAGCTCGCCGCGCCCGAGATCCGTCAGGGCCGCTCGCACGATGGCGCGCGCGTCGATCCCCCCGTGGTCGAAGAACCCCTCGTCCTCCGCCGCCACCACCGCCTCGACGAGATGTCCGGGTAGCTCGTCGAGCTCGACCACGATGCGGTGCTCCGGCCCCGGGAGCTGCGCGATCCGCTCACCGGTCCGGGAGAACAGGAAGGTCGTTTCCGGCAGGGACGGCTCTCGCGGGATCTCGACGCGGGCGGCGCGGAACCCGAGGTACCCGATGAGCGCCAGGACGAGCGACACGGACACCCCCGCCGCGACGATCGTCGCGAGCACGGTGAAGCGGAGCAACCGCAGCGGCGCGGACAGACCGCCCCGGCGCAGGGGTTCCGGCAGCGTTGGCCGAAGCGGCGCGGAGCGGGATCTGCCGTTCGTGGATGTTTTCGTTCGGATGGCCATGCGGACGTTGAGCCGGTGGGTGGGGCCCGGACGGCATTGGGCTACCCGGGGCCTCGGCGCGACAAACGGGCCGATCGTCCTCTTGCCGAACGGCGGGAAGGGCTGCATATGCTTCTGTCGTCACGGGGGGACGTCGTCGCAGGAGGGTCGACAGGATGGCGGAGGGAAGGCCAGCGGGCGCGTCCGGCAACCCAGGGTCGCCGGAAGCCGGCGAGCTCCTGTCCCTCCTGCGAGAGCACGACACGCGGCAACGCGTCTTCGAGGCCTTCCCGGACGCCGTGATCGTCGTCGATGCCGGCGGCACCGTGCTCGACATGAACCGCAGCGCCGCCGAGCTCCTCGGCCGGACGCCGGACGAACCGATCGTGCTCACCGAGATCGTCGAGGGCGAGCCGGCGTCCGCCCGTGGAACCTGGCAGGGCCGGATCCGCCTCCGCCGTCCGGACGCGTCGACCGTCGAGGCGCTGGCGCGATCGGTCGTCCTGGTTGGCGACAGCGAGCCCATCCGCGTGGTGGTGTTGTCCCCGCGGCCCGCCGACCCGCTCACTGAGGCGCTCGAGGCGGCCGAGGCCGAGCAGGAGCGCTTGGCCACCGCAGAGCGGGCCGCCTCGGAGGAGGCCCAGCGGATCGCCGCGAGGATCGCGCAGCTGCAGTCGATCACCGACGCCGCCTTGATTCATCTGTCGCTCGATCAGCTCTTCGAAGAGCTCCTCGGCCGCTTGCGGGAGGTCCTGGGCGCGGACTCGGTCACGGTTCTCCTCCTCGACCACGACGAGGGGGTGCTCAGCATCCGGGCCACGAGCGGGCTCGAGCGCCAGGCGGAGCACCGGCTGGAGGTTCCGTTCGGCGTGGGCGTGGCCGGCCGCATCGCCTCGGAGGCGCGACCGATGGTCGTGGCCGACCTCGGCCGGACCCGCGCGGTGAGCCCGTTCCTGGGTCGGACGCTGCGGTCCCTGGTCGGGGTCCCGATCCTCCAGCACGGCCGCGTGTGGGGCGTCCTTCACGTGGGCAGCGTGCGGCCGCGCCGCTTCACGGACGAAGACGTCGTCCTCCTCGAGCTCGTGGCCTCCCGGCTGGCCCCGGCCATCGAGAACGCCGACCTGCACCAGGCCGAACGGCGCGCGCGCGCCACGGCCCAGGAGGAGGCGCGACGCCTGCGCGTCGTCGAGAGCGTGGCGAAGGGCCTGGCGACGAACCGGCCGGTGGCCGAGATCGCCGAGTCCGTTCTCGAGCACGTCGCCACGGCGCTCGGAGCCGTCGGCGGCGGGGTCGGCCTGCTCGATCCGGACGGCCGATCGGTCCGGGTCGTGGCGAGTCGCGGCTACGACGAACGCGCCATGGAGGCGTGGCGGAGCTTCCCCGCCAACGCCGACGTCCCGGCCGCCGCCGCCATCAGGGAGGGCCGCCCCATCTTGCTCGGCTCCGAGGCCGAGCGGGACCGGCGCTTCCCCGCGCTCTCCGGGGCTCCCGCCGTGGGTCGATCGTGGGCGGCGCTGCCGCTCGCACTCGACGATCGGACGTTCGGCGTGTTGGCGCTCAGCTTCGACGCCCCCCGGGACTTCTCGGCTCCGGACGTGGATCTGATGGGCGCGATCGCGGCGCAGTGTTCGGACGCCCTCGACCGCGCCCTCCTCCGCGAGCGGGTCGCCCGTGACCGGGACGTCACCGACCGCCAAGCGCGGGGCCTGGCCCTCCTGCAAACGCTCACCGAACGATTCACCACCGCGGCCT
The DNA here is from genome assembly GCA_036374435.1 of Actinomycetota bacterium. Lineage (GTDB taxonomy): Bacteria > Actinomycetota > UBA4738 > UBA4738 > HRBIN12 > CALGFI01. The sequence continues at coordinate 7,939 of DASUTU010000013.1, forward strand.
CGCCCGGCGAGGTGGCCGAGATCACCATGGAGGAAGCCCCCCAGGCACTCGGAGCCCGATCCGCGGCCCTCCACCTGCTGGACGCCGAGGGGCGGCTCGAGCTGGTCGCGGCCCGCGACCTGGCTCCGGATACGGCCTCGGCCTGGGAGCGGCTGCCCGTGAACCTGGCGACCCCGATGGGGGACGCGATCCGCACCGGGCGGCTGGAGATGTTCGAGCCCATCGCCACGGGCCCCGCCGGCCCCCGCCCGGTCGAGGCCTCCACCGCCGCAGTGCCGCTCCTGGAGGACGGAGGGGCCGCCGGCTCGCTCACGTTCACGTTCCCGGTCTCAACGCCCATCACCGACGAGGGTCGAGGCCTGCTGGAGAGCCTTGGGCGCCTGGTCGGCCAAGCCCTGGCACGCGTGCGCCTGGCCGAGAGCGAACGACGGGCCCGACACGAGGCCGAACGCGCCCACGAACGGACGGAACGGCTCCAGGCGCTCGCCACCGCGCTCAGCAACGCCGAGACGAGCGCGGAGGTGTTGTCGGTCTTGACGCAGCAGCTCGTGCTCGCCGGCGACGGCGTGGCCTGCCTCGCGGGCCGGTACCGCGACGGCCGCGTCGAGGTCGACGCCGCTCGCGGGTATCCGCCGCAGGAGCAGGTGCCGTGGTCCGGACCGTTGCGGAGCGGTTCGAGCCCACTGGCCGACGCCGCGCGGACGCGGGCGGGCGTCTGGCTCACCTCCGGGGTCGAGCTCTCGGAGCAGTACCGAGAGCTGGCCGAGGTGCAGGCGCGTCTCGGGTTCCGCGGGGCACTGGCTGCCCTGCCCCTTGCGGTAGGCGAGCAGCTGCTGGGTGCCGTCGCCCTCCAGCTCGCCGAACCGCGCCGGTGGACGGACGCCGACCGCGACTTCCTCCGCGCGCTCGTGGACCAGGCCGCGCAGGCCCTGGCGCAGGCGGACCTGCGCGAGATCGAGACGGCGGCCACTCGGAGCCTGGAACGCAGCGAACGGCGATACCGATCGCTCGTGCACGCCACGTCGGCCATCGAGCTGACGCTGGATCCGGCGGGGACCTTCGTCGAGCCCCAGCCGTCTTGGGAGGCCTACACCGGGCAGCCCTGGGACCGGCATCGCGGGTTCGGATGGCTGGACGCGATCCACGAGGGCGACCGGGAGCTCACCATGCGCCGATGGCTGGAGGTCCGCGACACGGGCGAGATCTTCGAGGTGGAGGGTCGACTGTGGCACGCCGATTCGAACGCGTTCCGCCGGTTCGTCGGCCGCGCCGCACCGGTCCGCGACGACCAGGGCCGGATCGTGGAGTGGGTGGGGACGGTGGTCGACGTCCACGAGCGGCGAGCGGCCGAGGTCGCCGCGACCCAACGCGAGATCGCCGCACGGCGGGAACTGGAGGGGGCCGGCGATCGGCTGGCCTACCTGGCGGCCGCGAGCACGATCCTGGCCGAGTCCCTCGACGTGAGCGCGACGCTCCAGCGGTTGACCGACCTGACGGTCCCGCGCCTGGCCGACCTGTGCACCGTGGACATGGTGGACGAGGTCGGCGCGATCCGGCCGGTCGCCGTCGCGCACGCGGACCCGGTCGTCGCGGACCGGATCCGTGGCCTCGGCGAGCCCGCTGCCGACCCGGACGCGACCTCCGGACCGGCGTGGGTGATCCGAACCGGGCGATCGCAGCTGTTCGAGACCATCCCGCCGGAGCTGCTCGTGCACGCGCGTGAACGAGACCGGTGGCTGGCCGAGCTGGTCGAGCGGCTCGAGGTGCGCTCGATGATGTTGGTGCCGATCGCCCTCGGCGACCGGGTCCTGGGTTCCATGCTGTTCGCCTGGACCGAGTCCGGCCGGGTCTACGGGCCCGGCGACCTCGCGTTGGCGGAGGACCTGGCCCACCGGGCAGCGATCGCGATCGAGAACGCGCACCTGTTCGAGGCGGAGCGACGAGCCCGGCAGGAGGAGGCGAGCGTTCGCGAGCGGCTCCAGATCCTCTCGGAGGTCGACGCGGCCATGGCGACGACGCTTCAGACCCGCATGATGCTCCGGGCCCTGGTCCGCACCGCGTCGCGGCGCATGGCCGACCTCGCGTCCGCGTACGTGGTCGACCTGACCGGCCGGCTCGTGGACGTGGTGACCTCGTACCGCGATCCCACCGTGCCCCAGAGGACCCGCCGGTCGACGGTGGGGCGGCTCCCGGCGCCCGAGGATCGCACCGGCCTCGTGGCTCGCGTCCTCGACACTGGGACGGCGGCCTTCGAGCCGCACCTGTCCGCATCGCTCGTCGACGAGCCGCCAGACGATCTCCGCGACGTCGCGCGGCAGGTGCGCGCCTCGTCGGGGTTCGCCGTCCCCCTGTCCGCTCATGGGCGCGTGCTCGGCGTGCTGGTGCTCGTCCGCACGGAGGGGTCACCGCCCTTCGCCCCGGAGGACCTGGACCTCGTCTCGGAGATCGGTCGCCGAGCCGGATCGCTGCTGGACAACGCGCGCCTGTACGCCGAGCGGCATTCCATCGCCGACACGCTCCAGCGAAGCCTCCTCCCGCCCGACCTCCCGGAAGTCCCGGGTCTGGACGTGGGGGCGCGGTATCGCTCGGCGGCGCCCGGCACGACGGTCGGCGGGGACTTCTACGACGTGTTCGAGATCGACCTCGAACACGTCGGGGTCCTCATCGGCGACGTGGTGGGCAAGGGGGCCGACGCCGCGGCGATGATGGCCCTGTCCCGCTACACCGTCCGGACGGCGGCCCTGACGGAGAGTCGTCCCAGCAGCCTCCTCGCCACCCTCAACGACGCCATCATCCGGCAGATGCCCGAATGGATGTTCTGCACGGCCTGCTTCGTTCGGATCCGCCGATACGACGACTCGGTCCGTGCCACGATCTGCTCCGGCGGGCACCCCCTCCCGCTGATCCTTCGTTCGGACGGGCGGGTCGAGGAGGGCGGCGAGTCGGGGACGCTCCTCGGGGTGTTCGAGGACCCGACACTCCAAGACGTGGTCCTCGACCTCCGGCGTGGGGACGCGGTGGTCCTCTACACGGACGGCGTGACCGACGAGCGGGCGGACGGCGAGGAGTTCGGTGAGAGGCGGCTGCGCCGGGTCCTCGAACCCATGGTGGGGGCGCCCGCCCAGGACATCGCCGACGCCGTGGAGTCCGCGGTCGCCGACTACGCCACGGAGGCGCAGCGCGACGACATCGCCGTCCTGGTCGTCCGGGTCGTTTGAACCGCGCCGTTCCTACGCTCGCCGCGCCGGCAACTCGGGTACCTCCCCATCGTGGGACAAGCGCAACGATCGGATCGCGTGGGCCGTCGGGTGGGATCCAGGATCACCATCGGCCTGCTCGTCGGTCCGGCGGTGGGCGGTCTGATCGGGCTCGTCGTCGGCGTGGTCTGGTTCGGAGCGGGGCCCGCGGGATGTGGGCGGCGGTGCTCGCCGGGATCATCTTCGGCGGGCTCGGCGCGTTCTGGGCCGGCCTCGGAGCGCTCGGGCCTCCCGCCGAGTCAGACGACCCACTGCCCCGGGAGGAGGACTGACCCTACCCGTCGCGGCCGACCACGAACCAGATGCCGTGCACCGGTTCGTCCCCCAGGTTCCACAGGCGATGCGGGACGGTGGAGTCGAACGCGATCGAGTCCCCCGGGGACAGCTCGTGCCGCTCGAAACCGAGCTGGACCCCCAGCCGTCCCGAGATCACGAACCCGTATTCGCGGCCGGGGTGCCGCATCAGACGGTCGTCGGCCGCCGAGGAGCCCCCAACGTCGTAGATCACGTGGAGGAAGTCCACGTCTTCGAACTCGTGGCTGGTCAGCCGCTCCCAGCGAACCCCCGAAGCGAGCTCGACCACGTGCCGGTCGGAGGGACGGACGACCGGGCCGCTCCCGGGGACGGGCTCCGCCCCGCCGGCCCCGACCGCCGCGGCCACGGGCATCTCGCTCGCGTGCACCTGGAAGACGTGGTCCAGCGAGACACCGAGCTCGGTCACGATGGCGTAGAGCGTGCTGACCGACGGCTTGGACTGCCCGGACTCGATCTGGGAGATCAGGCTGGCAGACACCCCGAGGCGACGGGCAAGCTCCCGCTGGCTCATCCGTGCCCGCTCGCGCTCCTGGCGGAGCCGCGAGCCGATGTCTCCGAGCTCACCCGCCATGCCGCCCCTTCAGACCGAGCACAGGATAGACCCTCGCCCCGACCGGCCGGGCGGTCGGAAGACGAGGGGCGAGCTAAATCCCCACTGAACCTGGCTTCAAGTGACACTGAACACACCCTCGGCGTTCCGCCTCGCCGGGCAGGGATGCGCACGGACCAGCGCCCGGGGTATCATTCCCGCTCGCCACACCGTGCAGTCACGCTGTCCAGCCGCCCGAGGCGGCGCGGAGCAACAGGAGGTGTGAGATGACGAACGGGTTCCCGGTCGCCACGACGCCGAGCCCCGGCCTTCACGGGGTCGACTGGGAGAACCGCGTCGATTTCGACCGGCTCCGCGACTACCGACTGCGCCGGGTTCGCGAACAGCTGGAGGCATCGGAGCTCGGGGCCCTGCTGCTGTTCGAGACGAGCAACATCCGCTACGCGACCAGCACCCACATCGGGTATTGGGCGTTCAACAAGGGTGAGCGGTATGCCTTGATCACCCGGACCGGCCCGCCCCGCATCTGGGACTTCGGCTCGGCGGCCAAGGCGCACCGGCTCCAGCTCCCGCAGTGGTTCGACGAGTCGACCTCCGTGGGCGGCAACACCGGCCTGCAGGGCGCCATCTCCCCCGGCGTGGGCCTCCAGCGACGAGCCGCGCAGGAGATCCGCTCGGTCATGAAGGAGGACGGCGTTGGCGACATGCCCCTGGGCGTCGACCTCGCCGAGACCTCCGTCTTCCTCGAGCTGCAGGCGGCCGGCCTGGACGTCCGCGACGGCCAGCAGATCATGATGCTCGCCCGCGAGATCAAGAGCGACGACGAGATCACGCTCCTGACCCAGGCGTGCGCGATGGTCGACGGGGTCTACCAGGACATCTTCGAGTTCCTGAAACCCGGGGTGCGCGAGAGCGACGTCGTCGCGCTGGCCCACGCCCGCCTGTTCGAGATGGGCTCCGAGTTCGTCGAGGCGATCAACTCCATCGCCGGCGAGCGATGCAGCCCACACCCGCACGTGTTCTCGGATCGCCTGATCCGGCCCGGCGACCAGGCGTACTTCGACATCATCCACGTGAACAACGGCTACCGGACCTGCTACTACCGCACATTCGTGGTGGGCCGGGCCACGCAGGCCCAGCGCGACGCGTTCGCTCGGTCACGCGAGTGGATGGACGCGGCCATCGACCTGGTGAAGCCCGGCAACTCGACGGACCAGATCGCGGCGGTGTGGCCCAAGGCCGAGGAGTTCGGCTTCGCGGACGAGTTCGATGCGTTCGGGCTCCAGTTCGGGCACGGAGTGGGCGTCGGCCTGCACGAACGCCCCATCATCAGTCGGCTGAACTCCTTCGACGAGCCGATCGAGCTCAAGGAGGGCATGTTGTTCGCCCTCGAGACCTACTGCCCCGCCACCGACGGCCGGTCGGCTGCCCGGATCGAGGAGGAGGTCGTCGTCACGGCCGAGGGGCCCCGCGTCATCACGCTCTTCCCGTGTGAGGAGCTGATGGTCGCCAACGAATACTGAGAGGGGTGTGGGGTGGTGCAGACGGCCACGGACCGGGCGACCCGCGTGGGCATCTACCGCATGATGGTCGAAGCCCGCCTGTTCGAGCGGCGCGTGCACGACCTGTTCCTCCAGGGGCTCGTCAAGGGAACGTCCCACCTGGCCCTCGGCCAGGAGGCCGTGGCCGCGGGGTTCGCGGCCGCCCTGCGCGAGGACGACCTCGTCTACTGCACGTATCGCGGGCACGTGCACACGTACCTGCGGGGCGCCCCGATGGGCGCCCTGCTGGGCGAGCTCTTGGGGCGGGCCACCGGGATCTGCGGCGGCAAAGGCGGCTCGATGCACCTCACCGACGTGTCGAAGGGAGCCATGGGCTCCTACGCGATCGTCGGCGCCCACATGCCGATCGCGGCCGGCGCGGCGTGGGCGGCCAGGGAGCGTGACTCGGGCCAGGTCGTCGTGTGTTTCTTCGGCGACGGGACGACCAACATCGGGGCGTTCCACGAGGCCCTGAACTTCGCCGTGGTCTGGGAGCTGCCCGTCGTCTACGTCTGCGAGAACAACCTCTACATGGAGTACACGCCGATCGGCTCGGTGACGGCCGTCGAGAACCCCGCGGCAGACCGGGCGTCCGCCTACGGCCTCGAGAGCATCGTCGTGGACGGCAACGACGCCGACGAGGTGTACGAGGTCGCGGTGCGAACGATCGACAAGGCCCGCAGCGGGGGCGGGCCCTCGCTGGTCGAGGCGAAGACGTACCGGCACACCGGCCACTCGCGCGCCGACCCCGGGAAATACCGGCCCGACGAGGAGGTCGCGGCCTGGCTGGCCCGAGACCCCATCCCGGCGCTCCGGGAGCGGTTGCTCGCCGACGGCGCGGATGGCGGCGAGCTCGACGCGATCGACCGCGCGGCCGAGGAGCTCGTGGAGCGGGCCACGGAGGAGGCGCGCTCGGCGCCCTCCCCGGACCCGGCGACCCTGGAGACCGAGGTCTGGGCGGACGGGGGGTCGGCGTGGCGGAACTGACCTATCGTGAGGCGGTCGCCCGCGCCATCGCGCAGGAGATGGAGCGCGACCCGACCGTGTACTTCATCGGCGAAGACGTCGCCGCCGCTGGCGGAGTGTTCAAGACCACCGAGGGCCTCCAGGAGCGCTTCGGCCCGCGTCGCGTGCGCGACACCCCCATCTCGGAGCAGGCCATCGTCGGCGCCGTGATGGGGGCGGCGATGAACGGGCTTCGACCGGTGGCCGAGCTGATGTTCAGCGACTTCTTCGCGGTCTGCTGGGACATGATCGCCAACCAGATCGCGAAGGCGCGTTACATGACGAACGGGCAGGTCAGCCTGCCGCTCGTCATCCGGACGGCCAACGGCGGCGGGGTGCGATTCGGTGCACAACACTCCCAGAGCGTCGAGGGGTGGGCCATGGGCATCCCCGGCCTCAAGGTCGTGGTCCCCTCCACGCCCACCGACATGATCGGTCTGTTCGCCGCGGCGGTGCGCGACCCCGATCCCGTCATCGTGGTCGAGCCCAAGGTGCTGTACGCATCGAAGGAGGACGTGGCCGACGGTGAGATCGTGGACCGGCTGGGGACGGCCAAGGTGCTCCGAGAGGGGAACGACGTGACGATCGCCGCGCTCGGGGCGATGGTGCCGAAATCGCTCGAGGCCGCCGATCGGCTCGCCGGGGACGGGATCGACGCCGAGGTCGTCGACGTCCGGTCGCTGGTCCCGCTCGACACCACGACCATCCTCGGCTCGGTGAACAAGACCGGCCGGTTCGTCACCGTCGAGGAAGCCCCCCGCCTGTGTGGATGGGGTGCCGAGGTCGCCTCGATCGTGGCCGAGGAGCGGTTCTTCGACCTGGACGGTCCCATCGTGCGGATCACCACGCCGCACATCCCGCTGCCGGCCACGGACGTGCTGGAGGACCTCGCGATCCCCTCGACCGACACGATCGCGGAGAGAGTGCAAGCGACGATGGATTGAGCAGTTTCCGCCCGATCGCGGGCGGGAACGGCCTCGCTCGCTCGGGGTGCGGAAGAGAACGAAGGGGGGGACGATGGCCGAACGGATCCTGATCAAGGGTGGCCATGTGCTCACGGTGGACCCGGAGCTGGGAGACATCGCCGGCGGCGACGTCCTCATCGAGGATGGGAGGATCGCCCAGGTCGGCACGGACCTGAACGCCGACGCCGAGGTGGTCGACGCCGAGGACGACATCGTCATCCCGGGCTTCGTGGACACCCATCGTCACGTCTGGGAGGCGGCGATCCGCAACTGCGCCCCCAATGCAACGCTCGACGACTACTTCGTCGAGGTCCTCGACAGCTTCGCTCCCCTGTACCGACCCGAAGACGTGTACGCGAGCAACCTGGCCGGCGCGCTCGAGTGCATCAACGCCGGTATCACGACGGTCCTGGACTGGTCGCACATCAACAACACTCCGGATCATCCGGACGCCGCCATCCGGGGCCTGACGGAGTCGGGCGTGCGCGCCGTGTATGCGTACGGCAGCGCGAACACGTCGCTCGCCGATTACTGGTTCAACAGCTCGATCGTGATCCCGCGCGAAGACGTCGAGCGGATCCGGAAGACGTATTTCTCCTCGACCGAGGGGCTGCTGACGATGGCGCTGGCCACCCGTGGGCCGGGGTTCAGCCAGGACGGCGTGGTGCGTGAGGAGTGGGGCATGGCCCGCGACCTCGAAATCCCCATCACGACGCACTTCGCGATGGGCAAGCTCGCCGGCAAGTGGAGCATGGTCAAGCAGCTTCGGGGGCTCGGCCTGCTCGGTCCCGACACCACGTACATCCACGCCTGCTACCTCAGCGACGAGGAGTGGCAGCTCGTCGCAGACAGCCGCGGCACAATCTCGATCTCCCCCCAGGTCGAGATGCAGATGGGCCATGGATGGCCGCCGGTGATGAAGGCGCGCTCCTACGGGCTCCGGCCGAGCCTGTCCGTCGACGTCGTGACGACGGTCCCGGGAGACATGTTCAGCGAGATGCGATGCGCCTTCGCCGCCGAGCGTTGGCGGAGCAACGACTCCGTCTGGGAGAGCGAGGACCCGCTGCCCGATGACGCCCTCACCGCCCGGGACATGTTGACGATGGCGACGCTGGACGGCGCCCACGTGACCGGTCTGGAGGACCGGACGGGATCGCTCACGCCGGGGAAAGAAGCCGACGTCGTGATCCTCGACGGGAGCAGCGTGGGGATCACGCCGATCATCGACCCGGTCGCCGCCGTGGTGCTGTGCGCCGACACCTCGAACGTCGACACGGTCATCGTCGGCGGCAAGATCCAGAAGCGGAACGGACGGCTCGTTGGCGACTGGGAGGCGGCGCGCAAACGTCTCCGGGCCTCCACCGACTACCTCGTCGACGCGCTCGAGAAGCGCCGGGCCGCCGCCGCGGCGGAGGGCTCGTGAGCCCCCGGCATCTGGTCCGACGAGCCGGCGACGCCGACTACCCGGTCCCGCGCGGCCTCGAAGAGCATTCGGAGCGGTTCGGCCGCTGGCTCGTCGTGGACGAGGCGGCCGGAGCGGTGCACACGGGATTCGGGATCGGGAGGATGGAGCCGGGCGGATCGATCGCTCCCCACGTCCACTCGTACGAGGAGAGCCTGTACGTGCTCGAGGGCGAGGTCGTCCTGAGCACGGTCGAGGCGGCGGGGCGCCTGGTCCCGGGGGACTATGCCCTGATCCCGATCGGGATGGCCCACACGCTTCGAAACGAATCCTCGTCCCCGGCTCGGTGGGCGGCGATGTCCTCCCCGCAGCCGCGACCGGCGTACGGCGGCGACACCCAGTTCGTGCCGCGGTTCGGCGAGCACGAGGCGGTGCCGGTCGACGTCCGCGATCCTCGGAACCGCCTGTTCGGGCACATCGCGCCCGAGAACATGGATCCCGCCAGGCAGACCCGTGATCACCTCGCGGTCTCGGCCAGCATGCGGACGGCGTTGCTCGTCTACGTGGGGATCTCCGTGAAGATGATGGTCGACTCCGACCTGGGCGCCCATCACTCCACGATGTTCATGGTCGAGTACCAAGAGGCCGGCGGCACGGGGGCCCACGACCACCCGCTCGAGGAGACCTACCTGATCCTCGAGGGGGCGGTGGACGCGGAGTTCGATGGGACGCCCTATCGGCTGGAGTCCGGCGACGTGGCGTGGGCCGGCGTCGGCTGCGTCCACCGGTTCGCGAACCCCGGCCCCGGGAGGGTCCGGTGGCTCGAGACCCAGGCTCCGGCGCCGCCGCCGCGCAACTCGTACCGGTTCGCCCGGGACTGGGACTACCTGGGAACGATCGTGTCCGAGGCCGAGACGACGACGGAGGCCTGATGAACGACGGAGATGTGGTGGTGATCGGGGGAACGGCAGGCCTCGGCCTGGGGGTGGCGAGGCACTACGCCGAGGCAGGGCGGCGCGTCGTGGTCACGGGACGGGATCCCGAACGGTCGGCCAAGACCGCGGCCGAGCTCGGCGACCGGGTACTCGGGCTCGGCTTCGACCTCGCGGAGCCCGAGTCGATCGCCGCGGCGCTCGCGGGGGTCGGACGGGTCGATCGCCTGGTCCTCGCGGGCATGCTGCGGGACCAGAACCTGGTCCGCGACTACGACATCGCCGGTGCGCTCGAGCTCGTAACGCAGAAGCTCGTCGGCTACACCGAGGTCGTGCACACGCTCGCCGACCGTTTGCACGACGACTCGTCGATCCTGATCTTCGGGGGCCTGGCCAAGGAGCGGCCCTATCCCGGCTCGGCCACGGTGACCACGGTCAACCACGGCGTGGATGGGCTCGTCCGGGCCATGTCGTTCGAACTGAAGCCGATCCGGGTGAACGCCCTGCACCCGGGGATCATCGGCGACAGCCCGTTCTGGAGCGGCAAGACGGAGGCGCTCGAAGCCGTGAAGGCCCGAGCCGCGACCGGGCGCTGGGGGACGATGGCCGACATCGTGGACGCGGCGGTCTTCCTGCTCGAGAACCGGTCCGTGGCCGGGACGGAGCTCCGGGTCGACGGCGGCTGGTCGCTGCCGTGGTAGGGCCGGCCGGGCGATGAACGTCGCCGTCCTCGGCACCGGACGAATGGGCGGCGCGATGGTGGGAACGCTCCGGCGCGCCGGGTTGGCGGTCGTCGCCTGGAACCGCGATCGCACCAAGGTGGACCGCGTGGCCGCCGAGTCCGGCGCGACCGTGGCCGCCACGCCTCGCGAGGCGGTGGCCGGCGCCGACGTCGTCATCACCAGCCTGGCCGACGACGCCGCCGTCGAGGCGGTCTACGAGGAGGCGGTCGAGGGTCTGCACGCTCCCCAGGTGGTCCTGGAGATGAGCACGATCGCCCCCGCCACCGTGCGGGGCGTGGCCGAGCGAATGGCCCGCACCGGTGCCGTCGTGCTCGACGCCCCCGTCTCCGGCAGCGTGTCGCTGGTCGAGACGGGCCAGCTCACGGTCATGGTCGGGGGCGACGCCGAGGATCTCGAGCGGGCTCGCCCGGTCCTGGAGGCATTGTCGGCCAAGCTGTTGCACGTCGGCACCCTCGGCGCCGGCGCCACGATGAAGCTCGCGGTGAACGCCCTCGTCCACGGGCTGAACGTGGCGCTGGCCGAGTCCCTCGTGCTCGCCGAACGCGCGGGGGTCGAGCGCACCACCGCCTACGAGGTGTTCGCGTCTGGGGCGGCCGCGGCCCCGTTCGTCCTGTACAAGCGGGCGGCGTACGAGCGCCCGGACGAGACCCCGGTAGCGTTCAGCCTCGACCTGGTGCACAAGGACCTCGAGCTGATCCTGGGCCTGGCCACCGAGGTCGGTGCGCCGATGCCACAGGCCGCGGTGAACCGGCAGGCGGTTCGCGCCGCCGTCGAGGCCGGGTTGGGCGAGCGCGACCTGAGCGCGATCGCCGTACACCTGCGTGGGATCGCGAGGAGCTGAGCGGTCAGATCTGCGCGGCCAGTCGATCCATCAGGCTGACGAGCGGCGCCGTGTTCTGCATCACGTAGAAGTGCACCGAGGGGACGCCGCGCTCGAACAGCTCTCGCGTCTGCTCGAGCGCCCAACGGATCCCCACCTCGGTCGCCTGGTCGGCCGGCGCGGCTCGAACCTCCTCGACCAAGCGTTCGGGCACGGTGGCGCCGAAGGTCTTCGGCACGAGCTGGAGCTGGCTCGCGCGGGGGAGGATCTTCAGCCCGGGGATGATCGGGATCGTGATCCCGCGGTCTCGCGCGGTCTTCATGAACCGGAGGTAGGCCTCGTTGTCATAGAAGATCTGGGTCACGGCGTAGTCCGCGCCGGCCCGCTGCTTCTCGAGCAGGACCGCGAGATCCCACTCGAGGTTCGGGGCCTCGACGTGTTTCTCCGGGTACGCGGCCACGCCGATGCAGAAGTTGGTGGGCGTGGCCTCGAGGAGCGGCTCGAGGTACACGCCGCGGTTCATGTCGCTCACCTGGCGGACCAGGTCCAGTCCGGTCTCGTTCGCCGATCGGCCCTCGACGGGGGGCCGCGGCTCGCCGTCACCCCGGATCACCAACACGTTCTCGATCCCGAGGTAGTTGAGCTCGATCAGCGCGTCTTCGGTCTCCTCCCGGGTGAAGCCGTTGCAGAGCACGTGCGGGACCGGATCGACGTCGAACCGGTGTTTGATCGCCGCGCACAACCCGAACGTGCCCGGGGCCTTGCGGGTCACGCGCCGCCGGAACGTCCCGTCGGGGAGCTCGTCCCAGATCGCCTCGGCGGCGTGGCTGGTGATGTCGATGAACGGCGGGTCGAACGGCATGATAGAGGCCACCGCCTCATAGATCCGTCGGACGTCCCCGCCCCGGCGCGGGGGGATGATCTCCACGCTCACAAGCGGCCTGGCGGCGTTGGCAAGGTGCTCAACGACCTTCATGGAGCTGTCGAGTCTACGACCCCCGGTCGCTCCGGCGTCCCAGCCACGACCCGTCAGCGCTCGATGCCGAGCACCTCGAATCGTCGCGGGCCGGCGGGCGCGTTCACCTCGACGATCTGACCGAGCCGGCCGTCCAGCAGCGCCGCGCCGAGGGGCGACTTCACCGAGATCCAGCTCGCGTCGCTGCGCGCCTCGAGCTCGCCCACGATGGTGAAGCGCTCGAGCTCGGTCGAGCCCTTCTCACGCACGGTCACGGTGTCCCCCATCTCGACGACGGTGGGGTCGTGGGGTTCGTCCTCGAGCGGAGTGGCCCGGGACAGGGCGTCCCGGACGCGCCCCGCTTCGTCGCGCGTGGCCCGCAGGGCGGCCTCCACCACGGGGTCGCCGCTCTCGGCGAGCTCGCGCTCCAGGCGAGGGATGCGCTCGTCGTCGAGCTCGGCGAGCCGCTCCTCGAGGGAGCGGCGGGCGGCGGCGGAGAGTTTGGTCTGTTCCATGGCGGATTCACCGACCGGACTCGTGGATGCCTGGAATGGTACACGGCCGGGCCCGAGGCGTTCTCCGCCGGACGGGGCCGGTGGGGCCGCCAGGGTCCCGAAACGAAGTCCCTCCCACCAGGGCCGATGGACCCGGGGGCCGGATCGGAAGTCCCGCGCGGCTCGGGCGACCCCCGGTCGGCTAGGCTCTGGCCGTTCCGGCGACGAGGGTGGCGATGGCGTTCCGAGGATGGCCGGCCGAGGCGCTCGAGTTCTTCGAGGGGCTCGAGGCCGACAACACCAAGACCTACTGGGTGCGGAACAAGGACCAGTACGAGGGGCTCGTCCGCGCCCCGATGGAGGAGCTCCTGGCCGAGCTCGAGCCGGAGTGGGGCGAAGGGCGGATCTTCCGCCCGTACCGGGACCTCCGGTTCAGCACCGACAAGTCGCCGTACAAGACGCACATCGGCGCGATGGTTGGCGACGGCTACGTCCAGCTCACCGCCGACGCGCTCGGCGCCGGCTGCGGGATGTGGGAGATGGCCCCCGATCAGCTCGAACGGTACCGGCAGGCGGTGGCCGCGGACCGGACCGGTCGAGCGCTGGCGACGCAGGTCACCCGAGCTCGGGAGGCCGGCCTCCAGGTCTCGGGACACGACGTCCTGAAGACCGCTCCGCGCGGGTTCGCTAAGGATCACCCTCGCATCGAGCTCCTGCGCTTCAAGGGCCTGATCACGTGGCAGGAGTGGCCCGCCGGTGCCTGGCTGGGCACCGCGCGAGCCAAAGACCGGGTAGTGGAGTTCTTCCGCCACTCGCAGCCGATCAACCGGTGGCTCCGCCGCCACGTCGGCGGCTCCGCGCTCCCCGTACGGCAGCGATAGCCGGCCTCAGACGGCGCGCGCGAACCCGCCGGCGGCGTCGGCGGCCGGCAACGGGAGCGGATCCCCGAGGTGGAACCCCCGCGCGTACCGAATGCCGGCGTTCCGCAGCGCCTCGAGGCTTCCGCCGTCTCCACGCCTTCGGCGATGACGATCGCGCCGACCTGCTGAGCAACGAGGAGAGCGAGACCGCCAGCGCCTGGCGCACCGGGTCGATGTCGATTTGCCTGGTGGGCGTGACGTCCAGCTTGATGAAGTCCGGGGACAGCCGGACGATGTGGCGCAGGCTCGAGAACCCGGCCCCGGCGTCGTCCACCGATGCGCACGCCGAGCTTCCGAAGCCGCTTCAGGAACCGCGTTCCTTTCGGCGGGGGAAGTCTGGTTGCGACATCGGCACGCCCGGGGCCCGACCACATGGTCCTCACGGCGCATCCCCGTGTGGTCTCGGCGGCCGCCGACCAAGACCGGGCGGGGAAGAGTCGGCCCGGACCTACGGGACTACGCCGAACGCCCGGGCTCGCGGAAGGCCCCTGGGCCGCCCCAACCATGAGATCGGCCACCTTCCCGACCTGGGGCCGTGCGTCCACGCGGGCGCGGACACTGCCGTCAGGATCCCGAACGAGCGGCGCGGACCTCGGGTCTGCCCCACGGCCTGGCGGGAGGGACGGGCTCGCCCTCATCGCGATCCCGATCGTCGGCCGAGTGCGGGCTGGTCGACGTGTAGTTGGGGGCTTGGGGAGCGGTCGTCAGCCGATCCAGAGTTCGGCGCCCGTCCACTCCTGGTCGTCCAGGTCGGGCGATGCCCCGGCCGCGGGGTCGCCAATCACGACCTTCGGTTCGACCGGCGGCGCCAGGGCGCGGCGAGGGGGCGGCCGCTTCCGTGACGGAGCTCGAGTGAACGTCTCGATCGAACGCGCCGAGGGAACGTCGGGTGGAACCACACTCCGGCGTTGCATGACACCAACTCCTCTCCGCTGAAGAAGCGTCGCCGCGGGCGACGTAGCAGAGGGAGGACCGCTTGCGCGGGGGGCCTCGCTCGACGCTGATTGTGACGGCGACCCAGAGTCGCGACAATCGGTCAACTGCCCTACGGCTCAGTGGCGGGAGCGACCCGCGATGGTTTCGTCAGAGGAGGCCTGCTGCCCGTACTGGACGTTCGTCCATCGCGTTGAGCGTTGCGCGTCGTTCGACCGTACTCATCGATCCCCTGTGTCTGTCTCTCTGACGTCTCGACCTTGAGCGCCGCCGCCGCGCACACGAGCGCGAGAGGTTCTCCCAGACCGCTTCGGCGTCACCCTTGTGCCCCCGGGTCACGGCCTTCGCCGTTCCGCGATAGCGTCAAGGATGGACGTACGGAAGGAGGGCCTCATGCCCGGCCTCATGGACAAGGTCAAGCAGGCGGCGGGCGGCGTCGCCGACGCGACGAAGAAGGGGGCTGCGACAGCCCAGACGAAGGCGAAGATCCACGGCCTGCGCAACAAGGCCGACGAGGGCGCGCAGAAGCTCGGCTACCTGGTGTACCGGGAGCGGACCGGCGGCGAGGCCGCCGGCGCCGAGGCCGACGAGCTCGTGAAGCAGATCACGGAACTCGAGGCCCAGATCGCAGAGCTCCAAGCTGAGCCCGAGGCAGATGGCGAGGCGGAGGCGGGGCAGCAGGAGGCCCCCGCCGAGTAACCGAGCGGCAGGGCGGTCGCTCTTCCGGGAGTTCGGCGCGGGAGGCCGTGAGTCCCACGCTCGCACGGAGGAGACGCCGCCAGGTAGCATGGCGCGGCTCTCCACCATGGCCGACGACCTGCTGCTGCGCGCAGAGGGACTCTCCTTCCGGTACCCGAGCGGCACCCTCGCGCTCGAGGAGCTGACCGTCGACGTCCCTCGCGGCTCCGTCGGGCTGGTCGGCGCCAACGGAGCGGGCAAGACGACGCTTCTTCGACTGGCGCTGGGCCAGCTCCGGCCCACCGCCGGTACGATCGAGGTCGTGGGGCGGAAGGTGGCCGACGATCCGATCGGCGTGCGCGCCCATATCGGCTTCATGCCCGAGCACGACTGCCTTCCACCCGACCAGACCGCCGCCGACGTCGTCGCCTCGCTCGGCGAGCTGGGCGGGCTGCCGCCCCGCGCCGCCCGCCAGCGCGCCTCCGAGGTGCTCGACCTGGTCGGCCTGGACGAGGCTCGCTTCCGGCCGATCGGCGGCTTCTCGACGGGCATGCGCCAACGCACCAAGCTGGCCCAGGCCATCGTCGGCGACCCGCAGGTAGTGCTCCTCGACGAGCCCACCGCTGGCCTCGACCCGATCGGCCGCGAGGAGATGCTCACCCTCGTCGGCCGGTTCGCCGGCTTCGGGATCTCCACCCTCGTCGCCACCCACCTGCTCGACGACGTCCAGCGGGTGTGTAACCACGTGGTGATGATCGACGGCGGCAAGCTGCGCCACGCTTCCGCCACCCAGGCCCTCCTGTACCGCACCGGCACCCTCCGGGTCGAGGTGCACGAGGGCGCCATGCGGCTCGCCGATCTCCTCGGTGGCGCCGGCGTCGCCGTCGACCTCGTGGACGACGTCACGCTCGACGTGCGGGTCGAGGGCGACGACGACGGGCGCGTGCTCGACCTCGTCCGCGACGGCGCCGACGACCTCGGCCTCGCCCTGCACGCGATGACCACTCGGCGCACGTCCCTCGACGAGTTGTTCCTGGACGAGTCGGCGTGAGCGCGCGCACGTTGCCCGGCGGCGCCGTCTACGACCGGGGCTATCGGCCCTACGAAGGCGAGCGCGGGGGCCGGAGCGCGGCTCGCGCCGCCCTCGTGCGGCTCTCGGTCCGCCGCGCCCTCGGGCTCCGCCGGTCGTGGCGCCAGAAGGTCCTGCCGTGGTCGTTGCTCGGGATCGCGACGATCCCGGCCGTCATCAACGTCGGCGTGAAGTACATCACCCGGAACACCCCCGCCTCCGACATCGACCTCATCACGTTCCACGACTACGTTGGGGTGTCGACCACGCTCCTGCTCTTCATCGCCGTGACGGCGCCGGACCTGGTGTGTCCCGACCGGCGCAACCGCGTCCTGCCGCTGGTCTTCGCGCGCCCGCTCACGGGCAACGACTACGTGCTCGCCAAGGTCGGGGCGCTCACCGCGATCCTGTTCGGGTTCGGCTTCCTGCCCCAGGTCGTGCTGTTCGTCGGCCAGATGCTCGTCGTCGAGGAGGGCGCGCTCGACTTCCTCACGGAGAACGCCGAGGTGTTGTGGCAGGTCCCGGTGGCCGTCGCGCTGTTCTCGCTGTACTGGGCGACGCTCGCTCTGGCGCTGTCGGCCACGACCACCCGCCGGATCGTCGGCGGCGTCGCCCTGCTCGCGACCGTCTTCGTCACGGCGACGGTGTCGTCGATCCTCGTCGTCGCCGGCGGCGAGAACGTCGAGAACCTCTTCGAGGAGGGCAACCTGTGGGGACTCCTCAACGTGCTGGAGATCCCGCTCCGCATCACCGACCTCGTGTTCCTCGGCCACGTGGACCCCGCCTCGCTCGTCGGCGGTGTCGAGGGAGCCGGCCTCGGCGTGATCGCCGTGTACGTCGCGGTCGTCGTCGGCTCCCTGGGCTACCTCGTGTACCGGTACCGGGAAGCGCGGTGAACGCCCTGCCCGCCCCCCCGCCGATGCAGGGGGATCCCGCGTTCGCCGAGCGGGCCACGGTCGTGCTGGACGGCGCGTCGGTGTGGTTCGGCCCCAAGGTGGCGCTGTCCGATGTGTCCTGCTCGTTCGGCCCCGGCGTGACGGGCCTGCTCGGCCCGAACGGCGCGGGCAAGACGACGCTCATGCGGTCCATCTGCGGGATGCTGCCGCTCAACGCGGGCACCGTCCGCGTGGATGGGCTCGACCCCCGCGTGCAGCGCGAGGCCCAGCGGGCGATCGCGCTCGTGCCGGAAGAGGACGCCGACCCGGGCGTTCTCTCGGCCCGGCAGCTCGTCCGCTACGCCGCCGCCCTGCACGGGGTGCGGGACCGCGCCGCGCCCGAGCGCGCACTGTCGACCGTCGACCTCCTCGACGTGGCCGATCGCCGCGTGAACGGCTTCAGCAAAGGGATGCGTCAGCGGGCGAAGGTGGCCGCCGCCCTCGTGAGCGACCCCACCGTCCTCGTGCTCGACGAGCCCCTGAACGGGGCCGACCCCGTCCAGCGCAAGGCGCTCATCGAGCTCTTCCACCGCCTGGGCGACGAGGGCCGCACGGTGATCGTCAGCTCGCACATCCTCCACGAGGTGGAGCGCCTGGCCCGGCGCCAGATCGTGCTCGTGCGCGGCCGACTCGCCGCGGCCGGAGACCACCACGCGATCCGGAGCGCGATCGCCGACCGCCCCCGGCAGGTGCTCCTGCGGTCGTCGGATCCTCGCCTGCTCGCCACCGCCCTCGTCGCCGTCGAGGCGGTGAGCGGCGTCGGCATCGACGGCGGCGACGTCGTCGTGTCGTCGCCGCGCGCCCTCGACCTCGCTCTGGCGCTGCCGGGTGTCGCCCGTCGGGCCGGCGTGCGCCTCGTCGAGGTGCGGCCACTGGACGACTCGCTGGAGTCGGCGTTCCGGGAGCTCGTCCGGTGACGGCGACCGCCGCCGAGCGTGCGCTCCCCCGGCCGTTCGTCGCCGCGTTCGCGTACACGCTGCGGATCTGCGTGCCCCCCAGGCGTGCGGCCCTGCTCGCCCTGCCCTGCGCCGGCGCCCTGCTGTTCGGGCTCCTCGCGCACGCGATCGACGACCCGACAGCCGCGGGCCGGTTCAACACGGTCAGCGGGGCGCTGTTCGGACTCGTTCTGCCCCTCGCGTGTCTGGTCGTCGGCGACGCCGTGCTGGGTGCCGAGGTGCGGACCGGGGCGTTCGGCCTCACGTGGCGGTCGCCCGTGCCGTTCCCAACGATCGTCCTGGCCCGATGGTCGGCCGGCTGGCTCGTGGCCGCCACCGCACTGACGCCCGCGCTGGCGCTGTCGGCGGCCATCGCCGGCGCGCCCGACGCGATCGGCCCGATGGCCCTCGCGTCGGTCGCCGGGACCGCCGCCTATATCGCGCTGTTCGTGTTCATCGGCGCCGCCGTCCGCCGGGCGGCGTGGTGGTCGCTCGGGATCGTTCTGCTCGGCGAACGTCTCCTCGGCGCGGTGCTGGCCGGGATCGCGCAGCTCTCTCCGCAGTGGCTCGCCACGATGGTGTACGCAGGACTCGTTCCGGATTCCGGCTCGCTGGAGCGGGAGGGGATGCCCACGGGTGTCGCCGCGGTCGTCCGCCTCGTCCTGCTCACGGTCGTGTTCGTCGCACTCGCGATCTGGCGGATTCGCCGGCTCCGGCTCACGAGCAGAGACGAGTAGCCCAAATGCTCCGCCACATCTCCCAACGCCCGACCGGGATCCCTTCACGATGTCCTCGCGAGGCGACCGGATCCAGTCCCCGCCTCGGCCCCCCGGGGGGCTGATCCCGCCGCCTGAGGGCGGTCCAGCGGGACGGCTCGAGCGCGCGATGATCAGCCTGACTGCCGCCGTCGGGGCTACCTTCGCGGCGCTCGTCCTCGAATTCGCGCTGGGGCGCGCCAGCTACTACCGTTCCGGCCGGCCGGCGCTTCGAGGGACGCGTTGGCCCGTCCTGGGGAGGCCCCAGCCCTGTCGGCGCAACACTCGTTCATTGGCTCGTGGCGGTGGTGAGCATCGTGGTCGCCTACGTCGTGATTCTGGCGATGGAGCGTCTGGCCCGATGGCGCAGCAACTGAGTCGTTCGCGCAGTACGTCGAGGCGGGCGAGCCCTCGGGCTCTATATCCTTCCAAGTAGGCTGTCGGTTCCGCCCCCGTAGCTCAGTGGAGAGAGCAGCGGTTTCCTAAACCGCGTGCGGAGGTTCGATTCCTCCCGGGGGCACAGCTAAAACCGCAGGTCACGGGCCACCTCGGGGTCCGAAGAGGGACGATCAGGTCGCCCGTGGCCCCGCATTGGTCCCGCGGCGGACACGGAGTCGTCCAGCCGGTCCTCGATCCTGCTGTCGCTCTCGTGTCGACCGAGACCCCTTCGCCACACGACGGTCCAGAGCGTGGATGGCGCGCCTCGCGGGAGGGCGGGTGCTGGCCCGATCCCGGCGCGGACGGGCCGATCTCTGCCGCGCCGTGGCGGTGGGGTGCGACAGGCATCGCCGTCTAGCGGCTCCTCGACCCGTTCGGTGAGGCGGCCGTCGAGCTGTTCGTGAAGCAGGTGTGCCGCCCAGGCTCCGGGCTGTATCCCACGCCGACGCCCCGGCAGCCATCGAGCGCCGAGCGGATCGAGGAACCGAGCCGGGCACCCAGCTCCGGGGTGTCGCACGCGCCGCGGCGCCATCCTAGGCTTGCCCACGATGGAGACGACGCCAACCAGCCGCTGCATGCGGTGCGGGACCCCGGGAGCACGCGTCCATCTGGACAACGAGCTGCTCTGCGACCGCTGCGTCGACCGGAGGATGTCGGAGGTGACGGGCCTGCCGATCCTGCCCGACCCGCCCCGGACGAGGCGTTCACCGCGCCCACGGAGAGGTCGTGCAGGTTCGCTACCGCATATGGCGTGCGCGACCGGGATCGTCGCCGAGGCCGAAGACGCCGAGCGTGGGCCCGGAGAGGGCTACCACTTCAAGGTCATAGGCCAACACGACTCGCGTGTCGACCACCTGCTCGAGGCACTCCGGGCGCGGATCCGGCGCTCGCTCTCGCACCCGTCGCTGGAGCCGCACCCGACAGCGGGGGTTGGATCGCCCGGGGCGACACCGTGGAAGGCCGCATGGAGTGGAACGAGTCCGGGCTTCCCTACGACGTCGTGGTCGACGGGCGCAGACTGATATGGGAGGAGTTCGGGCGCGTCCTGGAACCGTTCGAAGGGTGGCCGTTCACCCCGCACTTCGACGACGCCCCGCTGATCGATCCCGGGATGCAAGAGGGGACGGGAACGGTGATCCCCCTGGCGGGTCGGGGCGAGATCGGGAGGAACGACATGGCGCCGAATGAGCATCGCGAGGAGACGGAGCGGGAGCTCGAGGACGACGAGGAGTTCCTGGCAGCCTGGGACCAGACCGAGGCGGCCGCCGTCGACCTGTTGCGGAAGGCGCTGCCCGAGGTTGCCCGGGAGAGCCTTCCCGCCGAAGCCTTGCGGCAGGCCGCCGAGCGCCTTCGGCCCGGCATGGTGAGCCGGTCGTGGCCGTACGAACACATGCGCCGGGCTGCAGGGTGGACGTCGGAGACCCTGCCGAGCGACGACCTCGAGTTGTGGCTCGGGGCGGCGGGAGGACTCGTCTCGCCCCGCGAGGAGACGGGGCTCGACGTTGAAGAGGAATCCGTCGTGATGGCCCTGGAGCACGCCGACTGGCTGGGCGCGGTGGTGGGCCTGGTTCGGTCCGGAGCGGGAGCCTCCGCCGAACCTGAGGCACTGGTCGGCTACATCGACGCCTGCCCGGAGATCGACGGCGCCGTGGATCCCGACGACGCGAGCCTGGTCGAGATGGCGTTCGAGCTCGTTCTCCCCGCCTGGGAGGCAGCGGGCGCGGTCGACGAGGGTCGTCGCCTCACCCCTCTCGGCTCGTGGGGCCTTCCCCGCGCCCTCGCGTGGGCATGGAGCGGCGTCTTCGACCGCGGCGCGGACGAGCGGAGCTGACACCGGTTGTCCGCCGGCCCGTAGAGTCTCGGAGGCATGCGCTCAACGTTGCGGGCCGTGTTCAGTCCCGGTGCGATGCGGCACCTGGCGGATGGCCGTTCGTTCGAACGCGGCGCCGCGTACCTCGATGCCGGTCGGGTCAAGAACCTGAAGCTCGGCGACCAGGAGGCTACCGCATCGGTCCGCGGAGCCCGGCAGTATCGCGTTCGGCTCTGGCTGGAGGACGGCGCGCCGGCCTTCTCCTGCAGTTGCCCCGTCGGCGAGGAGGGCCTCTTCTGTAAGCATTGCGTGGCCGTCGGTCTGAGATTCTCCGAAGCGGACTCAACGACCACGGGGCGCGGCTCGAAGGGGCCGACCCCCGACCTCCGACGTCACCTGGAGGGCTTGGACAAGAGCCGGCTGATCGATCTCCTCCTCGAGGAGGCGGAGAACGACGAGCTCCTGCGGGGACGCTTGGTGCTTGAGGCGGCCAAGACCCAGGGAGCGACTACCGATCTCCACGACTACCAGATCGCCATCGAGGACGTCATGAACCCGCACGGGTTCGTGGACTGGCGCTCCATGTACGACTTCTCCAGGGGGATCGAGGAGGTCATCGATTCGGTCGAGGACCTCCTGGATTCGGGACACGCCGCCGAAGTCGTCGAGCTCTGCGAGCACGCCCTGGCGTGCCTCGAGGATGCCCTCGGCTCCGTCGACGACTCCGACGGGTACATGGGCGGGATCAAGGAGCGGCTGTGCGACCTCCACCACCGAGCCTGCGTGGCGGCTCGACCCGACCCCGAGGCCCTCGCCACTCGGCTCTTCGAGTGGGAGCTGCACTCGGACTGGGAGACGTTCTACGGCGCCGCGACCACGTACGCCGACGTGCTGGGCGAAGGCGGGCTCGCGGTCTTTCGGAAGCTGGCCGAGAAGGTCTGGGCCCGGGTGCCGACAATCGAGCCCGGACAGGATCGCGAGCACTCCACCTTCCGGTTCAACATCACCCACATCATGGAGAGCCTCGCCGAGCAGTCCGGCGACAGGGACGAACTCGTTGTCGTCAAAGCGCGCGATCTCTCCTCGGCCTACCACTTCGTCGAGATCGCCGAACTGTACCGAGCGGCTGGACGGCAGGACGACGCGCTGGCATGGGCGGAGCGGGGAGTCGCCGCCTACCCCGATCGCACCGACGTCCGGCTTCTGGAGGTCCTGGCCGAGGAGTACGAGGGGCGGGGCCGGCACGGCGAAGCGATCGAGCTCATGTGGCGAGCCTTCATGGACGCGCCGGGTCTCACCGGGTACGAACGCCTGAAGGTCCACGCCGACCGGGCCGACCGCTGGAAGATGTGGCGGGCGAAGGCCGTGGATCAGCTGCGGCGGACGGCGAGCCGTCCCCAAGCAGGCCGTTGGCGCATCGGGCCCGACTGGTCAGCCGGTCGCTCCGAGCTCGTCAAGGTGTTCTTGTGGGAGGGCGACGTCGACGCCGCGTGGAAGGAGGCCGTCGAGGGCGGGTGCTCGGTCCACCTGTGGCTGGAACTCGCGCAGAGGCGGGAGGCCGATCACCCAGGGGAGGCACTCCCCATCTACCAGGAGCACGTGGAGAGGCTGATCGGGCAGAAGAACAACCGCTCGTACGCGGAAGCGGTGGAGCTGATGCGAAAGGTCCAAGAACTGATGGGCCTGCTCAGCCGGGACAGCGAATTCCCCGCGTACGTCGCCTCGGTCAGGGCAGCTCACAAGCCGAAGCGCAACCTGATGAAGTTGCTCGATCAGGCCGCCTGGTAGTGGGCGGCCTTCCCCTCCGCAGGTCCGGACATCGACCCGGAGGCGAGGGCAGGGCCTCTTGGTGCGAGGATCCTGGCCGGGTTCGCCTAGCCCGGACGCACGTGGCGATCGGCCGAACCATCGTGATGTGCTTCAGGGAGAGGAGGCGCGAGCTCGCGGCCCCCTCCTGAGATCAGGCGCTGACGAGCTCCCTGACCGGTCGGTCTGCGGGACCGCTCTCGAAGCCGACGACCAGGCGAACCCCCAGGGCGTGGGCGAGGCGCTGGAGGGTCTCGACGCTCGTCTTGTGGCGTCCGCTCTCGATCCGCGAGATCGCGGAGTGGCTCGTCCCGACCCGCCGAGCGAGCTCCTCCTGGGAGATGCGGAGCGCGGCCCGGTGCTTGATCACGAGTCGGGCGAGCTCCTCGAACGGGGCCAGGCGCTGCTGCTCGACGCGATACGCGGCGCTTCGCGTCGCGCGCCTGGACCTCGCCTGTGTGGTGGTCGTGCCGATCGGGCTCTTGGTAGCCATATCTCTCCTCCCCGGCCTCGGGCACCTTACCACTTCTGATAAAGCCCGGCAAGGGCGGCTCACGGAGCGTCGTGACCTGCGGCCCTTGGAGGCCTCCGCTTCAGGGCATCCATCCTGGCCTTGAAGTCGGCCCACCTATCCTCGGCGATCTGAATCTCGGCCTTGCGGATCCGTCCCGTGTCCTTGCGGAACGCATGCAGCAGGACGATCAGGCCGCGAGAACGCCGATACAGCACCCGGTAGAGCTCGCGGCCAAAGTGGCACCGGAGCTCCCGGAGTTCGCCGCGGATCTGCGAGGAGTGCGGGAAGGGCAGGTGCGGGCTCGCCGGTGTCAGCATGTTCAGGCGGTCGATCTGGTTGTCCAGCGCCACCTGGCGCCTCACGTCGAGGCCGTCGATGAACTCGTCGACGGGCTCGGTCCCGTCGGGCGCTCGGTAGTAGACGGCCTGCAGGTTCGCCATCGCCGGATCGTAGCGGGAGGTTTCGATTCCCCGGTATTCCAAGAGGACAGCGTTCGAGGGCGGTCACCGTCCTCGTTCATCGTCGCGGCCCGCTGCGGGGAAACGGGTCTTCGTGCAACACGCCGTTCCGGTTCCTCTCCCACCGAACGCCCGGACTGATCAGATCTGTCCTGGACCAATCCGCAGGACCCTCCATACCGCCCCGTTGCCGGAACGCCCGTCAAGCCGGCTGATGCGCACACGGCGGTCAGAAGCGTGACCAGATGCCTCCACCGAGGGCGCCCGGCGGGGGCCCGCATTGGCCCCGCGGCGGTCCCGCGAAAGGCCGGGAAGCGTCCAGCAACGACTGGTTGCCGCTGAGATCAAACGTCCAGGTCAGCGGCAGATCGACCCCATCCTTGCTGGTCGTGCAGTTGGCCGGATCTGATTCCTAAACCGCGTGCGGAGGTTCGATTCCTCCCGGGGGCGCAAGTGTGATGTGTCGGGGCATCGTGGCCGGATGTGTCGGGGCATCGTAGACGGTCCTCACGAGGCCTGAGGCTGGTAGTCGCGGCTCGGATCGAGCGTGAGGTGTCTGAGCAGCTCTCCGTCCTGTGAGACCACCCGCACGTCCAGGCCGTCCACGAGCAAGATCACCCGCTTGCCCCTGTGGGCGTGGCCCACCCCGATGTGGTGCAGCCGCGTGCCGTGGCGAAGGGTGACCTTGCCGCCTTTGTCGATGCGGTCTCGCCTGACCCGCACCCCCGCGCCGACCCGGATCCTCAGCCCGGATGGGCGGGCCTTGTCTCGGGCCTCGAACGCCTCCCTCGGTGGTCTGCGCCCGACGGCCCGGTGGGGCCTGACCTCGTTGTAGTAGGTGACGAACCGGTCCAGCTGGGCCTGGAGCTCGGCGATGGAGCGAGCTGGTGGCTGCTTGGCCAACCAACGCTTCAGGGTCTGGTGGAAGCGCTCGACCTTGCCGCAGGTCTGCGGGTGATACGGCCGGGAGTGCCGATAGTCGATGCCGAGCGCGAGCAGCTCGGTCTGCATCACGTTGGGTCCGCCCCGGTGCCACGTCGTGTAGACGCAGCCGTTGTCGGTCAAAAGCGCCGCCGGGAACCCCCAGCGTCCACCGGCCTCCCGAAACACCTGCAGGACCGCCGGAGCCGTGGCCGTGGCCATCACCACCGAGGCCACGGCCAGCCGGGAGTGGTCGTCGATGAAGTTCACGATCTCGACCTCGGTTCCGGCTCCGAGCCGCCAGTGGGTCACGTCGGACTGCCAGCACTCGTTGGGAAGGGACGCCTCGAATCGGGTCCAGGAGCTGCGGGGCCGCTTATGCGGTTGGGGAGTGACGAACCCCCGACGGCGCAGCACCCGCCAGATCGTGGAGACCGACGGAACGGCCTGGTGGCAAAGACCGAGGTGGTAGGCGATCGTGGCCGCGCCGGCGTCGAGCCCAAGCTCGGTCAGTTCGGTGCGCAAGGCACAGATCTCGTCCTCGAGCCCGTCCGGCGTGCGGTGGGGGATCCGCCGAGGTGCCCTCGAGCGCGGTGCGATCGCCTCGTACCCGC
>DASUTU010000014.1:0-3182 GCA_036374435.1 Actinomycetota bacterium
CTTGCACCGGAGGCTCCGGCGGGTGAGCGGATCGTCGAGGTGGTCATGGACGCCATCGACGCGCGGTAAGACAACGACTGAGCGGCTTGACCGGTCTGCCGGACCTCAGGGCGAAGCCGGGCGCGCCGGGCTGACCGCCACCACGTGCTCCTCGGCGCCCAGGGCGGCCACGCTCCACGTCGAGCCGTCGGTCAGGACCGGGCCCTCGGCGCCCTCGGGCCGGTCCGAGACCCCGCCGAGCGCGACCGACGTCTCCGAGCCCTACCACGCCCACACCGCCCCGCCCAGATCGCCGTCCCGGTCCACTCGCCGTCGGGGAACGCCACGGATCGGCCGCTCCCGCCGCCGGGATCGCCGCCAGGAGCATCGCCAACGCCAGGACGATGGCCAGTCGCCTCATGGCCGGTGAGGGTACGGATGGCCGTTCGAGTGACCTCAAGGTGGCCGTAAGGAGGTTCGTCACACTCGGGCTCGGGAACGGCATCATGTCCTTGGGATGAAGCGCCTTCAGTGGTTCGCGCTCGCCGTCGGGCTGATCCTCGCCGGTTGCGGGAGCCAGCCTGAGAGCTCTGACCCGGAGCTCTTCTTCCCCACGAAGCCGGAGCAGGGCGGGGCGTCGATGGACGCCCTGTTCCGGGGACCACTGGTCGTCCGCGACGGGTGCGTCTTGATCGGCGGTGCCGGCGAGTACTCGGTGCCGATCTGGTGGGAGGGCTTCACGGCCGAACGCGACGAGTCCGATCGACTGGTCGTGCGTGATGGCGATGGGGCCGTGATCGCGATCGAAGGCCGCACCTTCGAGATGGGCGGCGGGTACGTCGCGGAGTTCCAACCCGAGGACCGGGTCGAGCCGCGAGACCAACAGCTCCGCCGGGTCGAGGAGCTGCTCGGCGACCCGATCCCGGAGCGATGCCTGGGTCCCGACGTCTACGGCGTGTGGAGCGTCGGGGAGACCGAACCCCTCTCGTCCTGAGGGCGGAGCCTTTCAACCGCAGCTCGTGCAGCCGATCTCGCCGTGCGGCAGGATCGGCTCGAACCGGAGGACGGCTTCGCTCGCGACCGATCGCGGGGCGTGGAAGTAATAGGTGAGCCCGTACATCTGCCGGAACTCGTCCTGTCGAACACCTCCGTCCTCGAGCCAATCGGCGACGCGTCGGGCCTGCCCGATCGTCAGCCTCGAGCACGCGCCGTCGAACCCCCGGAGCCACCGCTCGTCGATCTCCCCGTCGAACGCCGTAGCGCGGAGCAGCTCCGCGGCCCGTTCGGGGAGCCAGCTCAAGGCGCGCGAGGGCTCGACCCCTCGGCGCAGACCGAGGTAACACGCCGCGTACCGGGCCGGCACGTACGCTCGGATCTCGCGGTCCTCCCAGGCCCCCGGCGGCAGCCAGGACGCGGGATACGGCGGCCGCCACGGGAAGCCGAACAGCGCGGCCTCGACGGATCGCCGTTCCCGCAGCAGCTCGACGCCCTGGGACGTGAGGCGTTGCTCGAGGAAGCCGGTCGCCCGCTCGTTCGCCCCCTCCAGGACGTTGCCCTCCCGCTGCCAGATCAGCCGGCCGTCCTCGTACACCCAGACCTGGTACCAGTACGCGAACTGCCGCCCGAAGTAGCTCATGACGAGCTCGCCTCTTTTCGGCTGGCTCGGCATCGCTCCCTCCGGCGGGAGGCCGACGTAGCCGACCCGGGTGGACACCGCGGGCCCGGTCCGCTCGGCCGGAACGGGCGGTTCGGAGGGCGTCGGCGTCTCGGTGGGTGTCGGGCGAGGGGTCGAGTCGAACGGCCCGACCGTCGCCACGAGCCAGACCGCCCCCACGAAGAACGCGAACCCGGCCACCCCGGCCGCGATCCGCTGACGCCGGCCGCGATCCGACTCCACGCGTCCATCCTGCTCCTTCGCGGTGAGCAGGACCAAGAGCGCTGTCGAGAGCCGACCGGTGCCCGTCCCGTCCGCCCCGGGCCATCCGGCTCTGGAGCGCCTGATGCCACGGCCGGATGGTCCGCTTGCGGGTGTCGGCCGTGGAAGGGAAGAGTCCGTGCGGCGGGTGGCTCCTGAGAGAGTCCTTCAGCCTTCGACCGGACGTTCCGGCGGTGTGGAGGTCGCCATCCGACCCCCTCCCACGGGCGCACGTCTCGCCTACCTGGACAATGTCAAGACGCTGCTGATCGCGGGCATCATCGCGGCGCACGCCATCCAGGGCTACTCGGAGTTCGGCTCCTGGACCTATCAGGACATCCAGGAGGTCACGCTCTCCCCCGTCGTCGAGACGGTCTTCGTGATCGCGCTGGTGAGCCTCGGAGCGCTGTTTCTCATGGCCCTGTTCTTCCTCATCTCGGGCCTGTTCACCCAGGACTCGCTCGAGCGGAAGGGGCCGTCCCGGTTCGTCACCGATCGGCTCCTGCGGCTCGGTGTGCCGTTCGCGGTCTACACGCTCGTCGTGTGGCCACTCGTTGAGTTCGCGATCTTCGGCCCGTTCTTCCACCGGAGCTACTGGGATTCGTTCACCGACACCGACCCGGCGCTCGACAACGGCCCGATGTGGTTCGTCGGCGTGCTGCTCATCTACTCGCTCACCCTCGTCGCGTGGCGGAGGTGGTTCCCGCCGAGAGCTCGGTCGACGGAACCCCTGCGCTGGCGCACCCTGGCCCTGCTCTCCGTCGTCGTGGGAGTCTCGACGTTCGTCCTGCGGATCGCCATGCCGGCGAACTCGAACCAGCCCCTCAACCTGCACCTGTGGGGGTGGCCGGAATACGTCGCGCTGTTCGCCCTCGGCGTGGTCGCCGCTCGGCGAGGCTGGCTCCGTCCCGTGGAGCGTGGGCTCGCCCGCCGCTGCGGGATCGCCACGCTCGTCGCGACGCTCGCGGTCGCCATCACCATCGTGACGGCCGAGTCGCTCGGCCTCGACGAAGACGTGTTCCTCGGAGGGTGGCGGCTGACGGCGTTCCTCGCGGCGATGGCCGAGGGCGTCATCGCGGTCTCGGCACCGATCTGGGCCCTGGCGTTCGCGCAGAGGCACCTGAACGGTTCGGGGCCGCTGCGTCGAGCGATGGCGAGGAGCTCCTACCTGGCGTTCATGCTGCAGGGTCCGGCGCTGGTCGGCCTCGCGCTCGCGCTGCGACCGATCGACCTGACGGGTGACGTCAAGGCGCTCCTCGTGGCGACGCTCGGCATCGCCGGGTCCTTC
>DASUTU010000015.1:0-44402 GCA_036374435.1 Actinomycetota bacterium
CTCGCTCGGCGCGAACCGCTCCCCCCGCCCGTCCGAAGGTGCGAACAGCGCGGTGTACTCCTCTGCGGTCATCCCGTGGCCCTCGTGGAACTTCGTGCCGAGAACGGCCTCGGCCGCCTCGTTGAAATAGATCACCCGTCCGTTCGCGTCGACCAGGAACACGGCGGTCGCCAGCCGCGACGCGAAGTTCCGCGCCAGGATCAGGATCAGGTGCCGCTGCTGGGGTTCGTCCATCGCGCCCCGAACCTTAGCCCGAGCTCACCTGAGGCGCTGCTCCTCGGCCTCGAGCGAGCGCCGGTGCCGCCGCTCGGCCTCGGCGTGGTCGCCCCGGCGTTCGGCCACCCGGGCCAGGGCGCGCCACATCCAGGCCCCGAGGGCGCGTTCGCCCAGCTCCTCGGAGATGTGGATGGCCCGGGAGATGTCGTCTTCGGCCTCGTCCAGCTGCCCGAGCGCGCGGCGGATCTCGCCGAGTTCGGCGGTGGCGTCGGCGAGCTCCCACCGGGCCCCGAGGTCCTCGAAGATGGCCACCCCGCGCTCCACACACGGCAGGGCCTCCTCGTACCGCTGCAGGTCCTCAAGCACGCGGGCTCGTTGCACGGAGGTGATGGCGATGCTGAACTGGTCGCCGCTCCGCTCGGCGATGTCCGTCGCCTCCTGGCTCAGGCGGAGCGCTCCTTCGAGGTCCCCCGCGGCGTCGCGGACGATCGAGATCGAGTTCAACGCCCGCGCCCGCGCCCAACCGTCGTCCGGGTCGGCCACGTCGAGGGCCCGCCGCCAGATGGCCTCGGCCTCCTCGTACTCGTCGCGGATCGACGGCACCCACCCGGCGAACAGCAACGTGCGCACGATGGCCCACGGGTCGCCCAGCTCCTCCGCGGCGGCGAGCGATCCGGCGAGCAGGTCCTCGGCCCGCTCGAGGTCGCCGTCGACATTGATCGCGATGTCGCCCAGGAACCGCATCGCGAGCGCGAGCGCGAACGGGTCGCCGAGCCGGCGCCCGAGCTCGATGGCGCGTTCGAGGACCTCGGTGGCCGCGGGGTAGTCGCCGAGCCAGTACCGCGCCTCGCCCATGCCGGCGAGGACCCGGGCCTCGCGCACGCCCCACCGCTCCTCCGGCCCGGCCAGCGCGAGCGCCCGCCGGTAGAAGTCCACCGAGGAGCGGCTCTCCATCCGCCGTCGGGTCCGGTCGCCGGCCTCGCAGAGGGCGTCGGCGGCGCGTTCGGCCACGGTGCGGTCGTCCGGGTCGAGGTCGAGCGAGGCCATCGCGGCCTCCTCCAGGTGCCCGGCCGCCCAGATGGCGTGCCTGCGCCGCACGAGGTGGTCGGCGACCGCCTGCTGGAGCCGCACGCGTTCGCGTTTGGGCAGGCTCGCGTACGCGACGTCGCGAAGCGTCGAGTGGCGAAGCCGCCATCGTTCGGGGTGGTCGTCCTCCTCGCGCACGACGACCTCGGCCTCCTCGAGCTGTCCAAGGTCGTCAACGGTGGCCCCGGGGTGGACCACGGCGAGCTCCTCGAGGTCGAAGGAGACGAAGAACGCCGAGGCGTGGCGGGCGATCTCGCGCAGCCGGGGCTCGAGGTGGTCCAGGCGCGCCGCGACCACCGCCTGGACGGTCGGCGGGATGGGCCGGCGCCCGCCGGGCGAGCTCGCCCGGGCGGTCGCCTCCGCCGCCTCGGGTAGCAACATCCCGGTGGTCTCGACGATGAAGAACGGGTTGCCGCCGGCGCGCGCGGCGATCTCGGCGGCCTCGGCATCGCCGATCCGGCCGCCGGAGGCCTGTCGGACCAGGTCGATGGCCTCCTCGATCGAGAGGGGATCGAGCCGGAGCTGGATCGCGTTCGCGGCCTTCGCCCCCCAGTTCGGGCGGTCGTCCAGCAGCTCCGGGCGGCCGAGCGCGAGGACCATCACCCGGCGTTCGCCCTCGCGGGCCCGGCCGGCCAGGCGTTCGATCAGGTCCTGCATGGCCGGCTGGAGCGTGTGGGCGTCTTCGACCACGAGCAGGACGGGGGAACGACGGGTGATGCCGTCGACCAGCGAGACGAACCCCGCCTGCACGTCCTGCGCGAACCCCGGCCTTGCGAGACGGTCACCGGGCTCGAACAACAGGGCCAGCCGCTCGACGGTCCGGTCGACGTGCTCGCGGTCGACGCCTTCACGCTCGACCAGGTCGCGGAGGCGCCGGCGGGCCTTGTCCGGCGGATCGCCCTCGTCCGCGCCGACCAGGTCGGCCACGATGGCGGCCGCGGGCGCGAACGTGCGGGTGTCGGTGTAGGAGCGGGTCCGGCCGTGGAGCACCGTCACGTCCTCGCCGAGCCCGGCCACGAGCTCGTCCGCCAGGCGGGTCTTGCCGATGCCGGGTTCGCCCAGCACGGTCACCAGGACGGGGTGGCCGCTGGTGGTGACGCGCGACAGGCTCTGGCGCAGGATCGCGAGCTCGCTGCCGCGGCCGACGAACGGGATGGTGCGGCGGGCCGAGCGGGGCAGGAGGTCGCGCACCGGGAAGGCCGGGAGCGCCCCCGAGAACCCCTTCGCGACGACCTCGCGCTGCGGGCCGTAGGTGACGGCGTCGGCGGTGAGCGCCACGGTGGTTACGCCGGCGAGCACCTCGCCGGGCTCGGCGGCCGCCTGGAGCCGGGCGGCGGCGTTCACCACCGCCCCGGTGACCAGGAGCTGGCCGGCCGGCCCGAGGCCGGTCGCGGCCTCGCCGGACTCGATGCCGACGCGGACCCGGAGCGGTTCGGGGAGCCCGAGGTCGGTACCGATCCGGTGGACCCGCTGCCGGATGGCCAGGCCGGCCCGGACGGCCCGCAGGGCGTCGTCCTCGTGCACCTGGGGAAGGCCGAACACCGCCATGACTGCGTCGCCGATGAACTTCTCGGGCCGGCCCCGGAGCGCGAGGAGCTCCTCGGTGGCGACGTCGGAGAACCGCCCGAGCACCTCCCGGGCGCGTTCCGCGTCCAGGCGCTGGGCCAGGCCGGTCGAGTCCACCAGGTCGGCGAACAGGACCGTGACCATCTTCCGCTCCTCGGTGCCGAGGGGCGTGCCGACGACGGCGCCGCAGTTCGGGCAGAACCGGGCGCCCTCCGGGATGGGCTGGCCGCAGACGGGACACGGGGTCATGGGTCGCCAGGATAGGACTCGGCGCCGACGGTGGACGGCCGGCGGGCGGCGGACGATGCACGGCCCCGACGCCGGATGCGTGTAACAGATCGGGCCTCCCGGGCGGTTTGCCCGGCGAGCAGATCCGGAGGAGGGCGTTGTGAGGAGAACACCGAGGTTCCGGGGGGTGGTCGCCGCCGCGGGCGTCGTGGGAACGCTCCTCCTGGGGGGCGCGCCGGCGCTCGCGCAGACCGACGCGGACCTGGCGGTGGCGAAGTCGGACTCGCCGGACCCGGTGGTGGCCGGCGCGAACCTGAGCTACCAGTCGACGTGACGAACGCAGGTCCCGAGGCGGCGGCCGACGTGGCCCTGTCCGACTCGGTCCCGGCGGACACCACGTTCGTCTCGCTCACGGCGCCGGCCGGGTGGACCTGCGTCACCCCGGCCGCCGGCGGCACCGGCACGATCTCGTGCACCAACCCGTCGCTCGCCATGGGGACGGCGGCCTCCTTCACGCTCGTCGTGAACGTGGTCCCCGGCACGGCGGACGGCACGACGATCACGAACACCGCCACCGTCTCGTCTTCGATGACGGACCCGGCGCCGGCCGACAACTCGGCGACGGCCACGTCCACCGTCGGCCTCGCCCTCGAGAGCTGCACGATCACCGGTACGAACGGCTCGGACACGCTCACCCGCACCGACGGTGACGATGTGATCTGCGGCGGGAACGGCAAAGACGTGATCGACGGCCTCGGCGGCAACGACATCATCGTCGGCGGCAACGGGAAGGACTCGCTGGTCGGCGGCGAGGGCAACGACACGTTGCTCGGCCGCAACGGCAAAGACGAGCTGGTCGGCGGCCCGGGTCTCGACGTGCTCGAGGGTGGCAACGGTCGCGACACGCTTGACGCGCTGGACGACGCCGCGGGCGACTCCGTGGACGGCGGGCGAGGCCGCGATCGATGCGACACCGACGAGGGCGACGTCGCAACGGACTGTCCGTAGCGACGCTGCGACGGACTGCCCCTGGAACCTGCCCTAGGGGCGGTTCGAGCGGGACGACCCGCCGTCCCCCCGAGGCGGCGGGTCGTCCCCGCGTTCGGGCGGAGATCCGTTCCCTGGGTCCCCGGGCGGGCCTGAGTCCTCGAGCGGGCCTGTCTCTCGGTCGGCCGGGGGTCCGTTGCCCCGATCGGGCGCCTGGCCGCGCCCGTTCGACCCCTGCGAGTTGTCCGATCCGGCCGAGCTGTGCCCGCCGCTGCGTTCGTCGGCGACGGTCGTGCCGTGTTCGCTGTTGCCCCCGCTGACCTCGTCGGCTCGGCCGGTGCCGCTCCCGTGGGGCGGCGACGGCACCGTGCCGGAAGGCGCGTTCGGGGGCACGATCTCATCGCCGGCGTCTTCCTCGTTCGAGCCGCCGGCCGGGGAGGACTCCGGGAGGTTCGGGTCGGCCGTCGACCCGGCGGGGCCGGCGCCCCCCGCGGGGTCCCCGGGGGCGGCCGGACGGTCGTCGGCCGAGGGGACGTGGATGCCGACCTTCGACAACACGTCGGAGACGAGGTTCTGCGCCGGGTCCGGCAACACGCCCGCCGCCGCCAGGCCGGACGTGAGGACCATCAGGCCGAGCACCGCCAGCGCGACGAGCTTCACCCGGGTCGTCCAGGTGTGACGGGCGGGCCGCCGGGGGGCCGCGACCGGCGCCGGCCTCGATCCGGCGATGATGCCGATCGCGGCCGCCACGGCCTCGTCCAGGCGACCGAGCTCGACATCGGTGGCGGGCGCCCGGAGCGCCGTCAGGACCCGCGCCACCCCGTCGTACCCGGGCGGGGCGTCGTCAGGCACAACCCGGCCCGAGAGCAGCCGGTCGGCCGTGTCCCGATCGAGTCCCAGTCGCACCATCCGCTCCTGGGAACCGCGCCGGCCGTTCATTCCGTTACCTCCACCCGCGTGACCTGCTGCGCGAGGCGGCGGAGCGCCCGATGCTGGAGCACCCGGACCGTCCCGGGGCGTTTGTCCACGATCGCGGCGACCTCGCGCACCTCGAGCCCGCCGAGCACCCGGAGCAGGACCACCTCGGCCTGGTCGTGGGAGAGCGAGGCGATCTGCCGGAGGGCCTCCTCGGTCGCGAGCCCGGCGAGCGCCTCCTCTTCGACGTCGCCGGTCCGGTCGGGCCGGTCGAGCTCCTCCGGGCTGGCCGGCGAGGTCGCTTGCCGAGACCGCCGGCGCCGAAGGTCCACCAGGCGGCTCCGGGCGATCGTGAAGGCCCAGGCCCGGAAGCCGCGTTCGTCGCCGGTGAACCGGTCGAGGTTCGTGATGACGTCGAGCCAGACCTCCGAGGCCAGATCCTCGGCCTCGGAGGTCTCGAGCGCGCGGAGGTACCTGAGGATCGGGGGGTGCAGCTCTCGGTAGATCCGCTCGAGGGCGTCACGGTGCCCCTCGCGCGCGCGCGAGATGGTCTCGTCGAACCGCTCTTCGGCCTGCATCGGACCCATCCAGAGTCGGACATCCGGGCGGTCTCCGTCCAGCCGTCGAACGGGCTGCGCCCGTTCGGGGCCAGTCGGATCAGGTGTCGAAGAAACGGGGGGTTAGGGGACCCGATCGTGGGTAGTCCTGGCCGTTGGTCCTCCAGAGAGAGGAGGTGACGGCCGCGCTCTGCCAGGTGGGGGACCTGCCGTGTGCGCACCCGCTGGACGTAGGAGGAGGAGCATGAGGAGAAGGCTGTTGTTGACGGTCGCGGCCATGACCCTCGTCACCCTCGTGGCGGCGCCGGTCCGGGCTCCGGCTCAGGAGGGGGAGTCGATCCCCGAGGATATCGAGGAGCTCAAGGAGGAGATCAAGACGCCCGTGATCGCGGGCGACCTCGGCGGGTCGGGGTCGTTCGGCGCGTCCGCGCAGGCCGCCGACCTGGCCCAGGCGCTCCAGGTCGGGACGAACGTCCAGGTGAGCCAGGACCAGGACCCCGCCGAGGTGCTCCGGTCCGGGGCGAGCGAGCTCAGCGTGGCGGCTCGGGGCGACATGGTCGTGGCGGGCTGGAACGACGGCGAAGGGTTCGCCTTCGCGCCGTTCGATCCGGACCAGCCGCCGCTCGGCCTGTCGGGGTATGGGTTCTCGAACGACAACGGCGACACGTGGACCGACGGCGGGGCGCCGCCGATCGGGTCGACGGTGGCGTTCGGCCCGGGTACCGAGGGCCGGAGCGAAACCGGCGAATACGTCACCCGTGGCGACCCGTGGCTCGACGTCCCCCGCAACGGGCCGGCCACGTTCTACTACGCCAACCTCGCGGTATGGACGGACGACGCCGACCTTCCGCCGGCCGGCGTGAGCCTGCACACCGGCCAGTTCGACGACTCGACGTTCACGTGGAACGACTCGGTGCTGCTCCAGTCTCCGAACTACCCGAACGACTTCCTGGACAAGGAGGCGCTCGCGGTGGACCGGCGGAAGGGGCAGACCTCGATCTACGTAACGCTGACGAACTTCGAGGAGGTCTGCGACCAGCCGTTCTTCGGGTTCGGCACCATCGAGCTGTACGGCTCGACCGACGGCGGGAGCACGTGGAACCGGACGATCATCCAGCCGGACGAGTCGTTCATCACCGACCCCGCCGACCCCGACTGCGGGGCGGACGGGATCGTGAACCAGGGCTCGATGCCGGCCGTGGGGCCGAACGGCGAGCTCTACGTGGTGTGGGAGCGCGGATGGTTCGCTCCGGCGGCCGGAGGTGCGGAGCTGGACAGGGCGACCGTCGCGTTCGCCTCTTCCACCGACCAGGGCGCCACGTTCTCGGCGCCGAGCGAGGTGACCTCGCTCTGTTCGCAGGCGGCGAACGCGCCGGCCGCGTACAACCGGACGTCGAGCAACGACTTCCCGCGGATCGCGGTGTCGCAGTCCGGACCGGACAAGGGCCGGATCTACGTGACCTACCACGACTGCAGCGCGGCCGAAGGCGACGACGCGCCGTTCGGCGCCGACACCGACGTGTACGTCACCTACTCGGACGACGGCGGCGCCACGTGGAGCGAACCGACCGCCGTCAGCCCGACGGCCGACGGCGTCGCGCAGTTCTGGCCGGCGGTGAGCACGGGAGCCGGCGGCCGGGTGGACGTCACCTACTACCACATGGAGGACGTCAACCTGACCGAAGACCCCGACGACATCGAGTGCAGCGTTCGCACCGGTGGGCCGCTGGACGATCCGGACCTGAAGGAGAGCACGTTGACCACGCTCTCGGACGTGTACTGGGTGCGTTCGTCGGACGGCGGCGCGACGTGGGGTGAACCGCAACGCGTCACCGACACCACGACCAATTGGTGCGCGGCGACGCCGATCAACAGCATCATCCCGAACTTCGGGGACTACAACACGCACGTCACACAGGGACCCACGGTGTTCGCGACCTGGGCCGACGGCCGGAACGCCGGCATCGTCGACCGGGTGCCCACCGCGTGGTTCGCGCGAGCCAAATAACCGGGAGGGATCGGAAACGAGGGCGGGGCCGGACCGGCCCCGCCCTCCACCGTTCAGGTGACAAGGCACAGCCTCGGCCAAGGCGCTCTCGGGGGAGGACCCCGACCGTCGTCCCCCGTGGGTATCCTTCGGCCGTGGCGACCTACGACTACGTGTGCCTGGCGTGCGAGCGCTGGTTCGAGCAGAACCGGCCCATGACCGCCTCGGTCGAGGTCGCCGTGGCCTGCCCGTCCTGCGGGAGCGACCGGGTCCGGCGCCAGTTCTCGTTCGTTGCGAAGACGTCCGGTGGGTCGGGTCCGTCGGCGGCGGGCGGCTGCGCGTGCGGCGGCGCGTGCGCCTGCGGCCGCTGACCGGCGACGCTTGCCACGTCCCAGCCTTCGTGCCACACTCGTCGAGACATGGCATCCGTAGAACACGTGGTGAACCTCGGCCCGCAGGGTCGGATCGTGATCCCAGCTGGGGTTCGGCGCGATCTCGGCCTGGAGGAAGGGTCCGCCCTCCTACTCCGGATCGACGGTCGCCGGCTCGTGCTCGAACCTCGCGGTCAGGTCCTTCGACGGATCCGGGAGCGGTACCGGGCCCGGCCCTCGTCCACCCGGCTGTCGCGTGAGCTGATCGCCGACCGGCGTGCGGAGGCGCGACGGGAGTCCGGCCGGTGAGTCCCCGGGGGTCGGCACCGGTCGTTCTCGACGCCTCCGCCGTGCTGGCGCTCCTGGCCGAGGAGCCCGGCGCCGACCAGGTGGAAGAGTTGCTCGAGGGAGCGGTGATGTCCACTGTCAATCTGTCCGAGGTGCTCGAGAAGTCCGTCCAGCACGGGATCGAAACGAAGGGGCTCGAACACGACCTCGGGGCGTTGGGCGTCCACCTGGAGCCGTTCGACGTCATCCAGTCACGTGCGGCGGCCGAGCTGTGGGAGTCGGCGCCGCGCGCGGGGCTCTCGTTCGGCGACCGCGCCTGCCTGGCCCTGGCCTCGGGGCTGGACGGGCTCGCCGTCACGACCGATCGACGATGGACGACCCTTTCGCTCGGCGTCCGGGTACAGGTGGTCCGCTGACCGGGAGCTTCGGCTCCGTCCGGACCGATCGTCAGAACGCAGGCCGCAGCGGAAGACCCGACCGGCCTCCGTCGAGGCGGACCGCCAGCACCTGGTGCACCTGGGTCCGCCCGGCCTCGAAGTTCAGCGCCGATGCCGCCATGTAGAGACGCCAGACGCGCGCCCGGCCGTCACCGACCTCCGCGACCGCCTCGTCCCAGCTCGACTCCAGGTTCCGCACCCACGCCCGGAGCGTCAGGGCGTAGTGCTCGCGCAACCCCTCGACGTGGCGGGCCTCCAGGCCGGCACGCTGGATCGCCGACACCACGGCGCCGACCTCGTGCAGCTCCCCGTCCGGGAACACGTACCGGTCGATGAAGCTCCGGCGCCGGAACCGGGTCCGGCCGCGGTTCGGGGGGCGGGCGATCCCGTGGTTCACGAACCGGCCGCCCGGACGGAGCAGCCGGCGCACCCGCGTGAAGTACTCGTGCAGCCGGGCCAGCCCGACGTGTTCGAACATCCCGATCGAGCTGACGGCGTCGAACGGGCCGTCGCCCACGTCGCGGTAGTCCTGGTACCGGATCTCCACTCGGTCGGCCAGTCCGGCCTCGGCCGCGGCCTTCTCCGCCCACTCGGCCTGCCGTCGCGACAACGTCACGCCGACCGCCCGGACGCCGTGGCGTTCGACGGCGTGGCGGACCATCCCGCCCCACCCGCACCCCACATCGAGCAGCCGCATCCCAGGCTCGAGCCCGAGCTTGCGACACACCAGCTCGTACTTCGCCGCCTGGGCCTGCTCCAGCGTCACCTCCGGCGACTCCCAGACGGCGCAGGAATACGTCATCGACGGGCCGAGCACGAGCCGGTAGAACGCGTTCGAGACGTCGTAGTGGTGGGCGATGGCGGCGGCGTCCCGCGCCCTGGTGTGCCGGCGGCCGCGCAGGCGCGCCTCCTCGGGCGGGATCGGGAGCCGGCCCAGCCCCGAGCGCCGCACCTCGGCGCCGGCCAGGCGCAGCACCTCGGCCCACCCGCGCGGGCCGAGGGTCCGGGCATCCGGGACGTGGTCGCGCAGCGCCGAGAGCGCGGCGTACAGGTCGCCCTCGACGTCGAGCTCGCCCGAGACGTACGCGCGCCCCAGCCCGAGCTCGCCCGGCGCGGTGAGCAGGCGCCGGAACACCTCCGGCGAGCGCACCACCAGCGTGGCCGGCGCGTCCCCCGGCCCGAGCCGGCTGCCGTCGTAGGCGCGAACGGCGACCGGCGGCTCGGCGCCGAGAACGGCCTCGAGCGCCCTCGCGACCGTCACGTCGCTAGCCTACGGCGGCCGGGGATTGCCGCGCGACCCCGCGGGTACACGTGGAGTGACGGCCGTCCTCCGAGAGGTGAACCCGTGTGCGGATCCGAGCCCGGTCGATGTACCGCGGCGCGCTGGCGCTGCTGCTGGGCGGACTCGGAGTCTCGCTGGCCACGGGCCCGGGCCTCGCGCAGGAGCAGGACCCGCCTGCCGCCGGCACCGGCCGCATCCTGACGTCGATCCTCGCCGGGACGATCACCCCGGTGATGGCCGATCACCTGGACGAGGGCGTCGAGCGTGCCGCCGCCGAGGGTTTCGAGGCGTACCTGATCGAGCTCGACACGCCCGGCGGGCTCGACCGGTCGATGCGGGACATCATCCAGACCGTCCTCGGCTCGGACGTGCCGGTCGTCGTGTACGTGGCGCCGCAGGGTGCCCGCGCCGCGTCGGCCGGCTCGATGATCACGCTCGCGTCGCACGTCGCCGCCATGGCGCCCGGCACGACCATCGGCGCCGCCACTCCCGTCTCGATCCAGGGCGAGGAGGTCGAGGACAAGGTGATCAACGACGCGGCGGCCTACGCCGAGGCCCTGGCCGAGCTCCGAGGCCGCGACGTCGAGTTCGCCGTGGCCACCGTCCGCGAAGGACGATCGGTCGTCGCCGAGCGAGCCCTCGAGATCGGGGCGATCGATCTCGTCGTGCCCAACCGGGCCGAGCTGCTCGAGGCCCTCGATGGCCGGACCGTCCAGCTCCGCGACGGCGTCGAGGTCACGCTCGCCACACGCGGGGCCGAGCTCGTCCCGCATGAGCTGTCCTGGCTCCGACGCGTCCTCCAGTGGCTGGCCGATCCGAACGTGGCGTTCCTGTTCCTGTCGCTCGGCACGCTCGCGATCCTGTACGAGATCGCGAATCCCGGCGTGGGCTTCGGCGCGATCGCCGGCGTGATCCTGCTCGTGCTGGCGTTCTTCTCGCTCGCCGTCCTTCCGGTCACCGCGACGGGCATCCTGCTGCTCGTCCTGGCGGCGGGCCTGTTCGTCGCCGAGCTGTTCGTGCCGGGGATCGGGGTGTTCGCCAGTGGCGGCGCCCTGTCGCTCGCGCTGGCCGGGCTGTTCCTGTTCCGGGGCCCCATCGGCGTGGACCTCGCGGTGCTCCTGCCGACGGCCGCCGTGGTGGGCGGGGGGGCCATCGTGGTCGGCCGGCTGGTGTGGCGAACGCGCTCGCTGCACGGGACCACCGGCGCATCGGGGCTCGTGGACGCGCGCGGAACGGTTCGGGTGGCCGAGGGAAGCCGCGGGCAGGCCTTCGTCAACGGCGCCTTGTGGAACGTGCGCGCCGACGCACCGCTGGCCGAGGGCCAGGAGGTCCGGGTGGTGGGCGTGGAGGGGTTGGACCTGGTGGTGGAACGAGAGGAGGAGAACGCATGAGCGAGACGACGCTGTTCGGGCTCGCCCTGGCGCTGCTGGTCGTGGTCGCGATCGTGGTCTCGGCCGTTCGCATCGTCAAGGAGTACGAGCGCGGGGTCATCTTCCGGCTGGGGCGCGTTATCGGCGCGAAAGGTCCGGGCCTGTTCTTCATCATCCCGGTGGTGGACCGGATGGTGAAGGTCAGCCTGCAGACGGTGACGATGGACATCCCGCCCCAGGACGTGATCACCAAGGACAACGTCACGGTCCGCGTGAACGCGGTGTCCTACTTCAACGTGGTGGACCCGG
Organism: Actinomycetota bacterium; assembly: GCA_036374435.1. Taxonomy (GTDB): domain Bacteria; phylum Actinomycetota; class UBA4738; order UBA4738; family HRBIN12; genus CALGFI01. The sequence goes on from DASUTU010000015.1 coordinate 11,600, forward strand.
TGCGGGCGACCGTCGCGATCGAGAACTACATCTTCGGGACGTCCCAGGTGGCGCAGACCACGCTCCGAAGCATCCTCGGGCAGGTCGACCTGGACGAGCTGCTGGTCAACCGCGACGAGATCAACCAGCACCTCCAGAAGGTGATCGACGAGCTGACCAACCCGTGGGGCGTGAAGGTCACACTGGTCGAGGTGAAGGACGTCGAGCTGCCGGACCTCATGCGCCGCGCCATGGCCCGGCAGGCGGAGGCCGAGCGCGAGCGCCGCGCGAAGGTGATCCATGCCAAGGGCGAGCAGGAGGCCGCGTCGACGCTCGAGGAGGCCGCCATCGTGCTGGAGCGCCATCCGGCGGCGATGCAGCTCCGGGTCCTGTCGACGATGGTCGACGTGGCGGGGAACCAGAACTCGACGCTCATCTTCCCGCTGCCGATGGAGATGCTCCGGCTGGCCGACGCTGTGTCCAACGGCTCGCGCGCCGCGGCCGACGCCGGCTAACCGACTGGGATCCGGCCGGTCAGCGCGCGCCTCGAGGCAGGCGAAGTAGACGGCTGCCTCGACCGTCCGCGCGTGCCGGTTCACCCCGGCCGCGTCCACGGTGACCGGCAGCGCTCCTCGTCCTGGGCGGCGACGAGCCGCTGCCGGGAGGCCCGCAGGTCCGCGATGAGCGCCGCGTTGCGGAGCACGAGCCCGGCCTGGTGCGCGAGGAGCGTGACGGTGCGCTCTTCGGCCGGCGTGACCGGGTCCGACGGCGGCCGGCACACGACGAGGGCGCCGAGCAGGCCGCCCTCGTGCCGTACGGGGACGGCCAGCGCAGCATCCGGAGACGGAATAGGTCGGGTTCCGGCGCGTCGAGGCCGAGCACTAGGAAGACCGCCGAGCCGGCGATCAGGGCCAGCGACAGCCCGTGGAGGCGCCAGGCCAGCAGGCGCGTCCGGCTCATGGGGCGGCGTCATCCTCCACGCGGTCCGGGATTCCGCCAGAACGGACGATTCCGACGAGGAAGCGATGGGTACTCGTCCATGCGCATCGGTCGGCAGACTCGACCACGGGAGGGATGGCCATGGGGATGCTCGGAACACTCTTCGCGTTCGCCGGCGGCTATTACGCCGGGATGAAGGTCGGCGACCGCCCGATAGCGGCCGCCCGGGAGCGCATGGACCAGGTCCGGTCGCGGACGTCCGAGCTGGCCGGAGAGGCGAGCACCATGCGCACCCGCCTCATGAGGCGGGTGGACGTGCGCACGGTTCGCGACGTGATGACCCCCGCGCCCGAGACGGTTCGCGAGGACACCACGCTCGCCGATGCTGCGCGGACGATGGAGCGCTCGGACATCGGCGACGTGATCGTGGTCGACGCCACCGAACGCCCCCAGGGGATCGTCACCGACCGAGACATCGCGATCCGTGCCGTGGCGGCCGACCGCGACCCGAACGCCACCCCGGTTGGCGACGTCATGACGCGCACGGTCGTCACGGTCGGGCCCGACACGTCGATCCAGGAGGCCCTCGACCTGATGCGCCGGCACGACATCCGGCGGCTTCCGGTCGTGGACGCGAACGTGACCGTCGGCGTGGTGTCGCTCGGCGACCTGTCGATGCGGCGCCGGGCCGCGTCCGGCGTCGCCCTGGCGGACATCAGCGCCGGCCCGCCGAACGCGTGAGCCAACAGCATTACGAGGCGTTGTTCGTGGAGCCGGCACGGGACTGAGCCGGGGAGGGCCGCACGTTGCCGAGCCAGCTCCGGTACAGCCGCGAGTAGTGGCCGCCGGCGCGGACGAGCTCGGCGTGCGTGCCGCGTTCGACCACCCGGCCGCGGTCGAACACGAAGACGGCGTCGGCGCGTTCGGCCGTGGAGAGCCGATGGGCGATCGTGATCGAGGTCCGGCCGGCCGACAACCGTCGCAGCGCCTCCGAGATCCGGCGCTCGGCGGCCGGGTCCACGGCGCTCGTGGCCTCGTCCAGGATCAGGACGCCGGGTTCGCCGAGCTGGGCCCGGGCCAGCGAGACGAGCTGGCGCTCGCCCACCGAGAGCGACTCGCCGCGTTCGCCCGCCGGCGTGTCGAGCCCGCGGGGGAGCGCGGCCAGCCAGGCGCCGAGCCCAAGCTCCTCGAACGCGGCCTCGACCTCCCGGTCCGAGGCGCCGCCGCGCCCGGCGCGCACGTTCTCGCGGATCGTGAGGTCGAACAGGAACCCGTCCTGCGGGACCATGCGGATCGAGCCCTGCCGGGAGGCGCGGGCGACCTCGCGGAGGTCGACGCCGCCGACCAGGATCCGGCCGCCCACTGGATCGGCCAGCCGTGCCAGCAGCTTCACGAACGTGGTCTTTCCGGAGCCGGTCTCGCCGACGATCGCCACGTGGGCCCCGGGCGGCACCTCCAGCGAGATCCCGTGCACCACGAGCGGGCCGTTGCCGTAGCGGTACGAGACGTCTTCGGTGCGGACCTCGAGTGCGCCGTGCGGGAGGGCGACGCCCGGCGTGGCCTCGCGGATCTCCACCGGGAGCTCCAGCAGCGCGAGGATCTTCCGCCAGCCGGAGATCGCGGTCTGGGTGTCGGCGTAGATCTCGGGCAGGTCGGAGAACGGGTGCAGGAACAGGTCGGCCAGGAACAGGAAGGCCGAGATGGTGCCGAACGTGAGCCCCCACCCCGGCCCGAACCCGGCCCCGACCGCGATCACCACCGCCAGCGCGACCCCCCAGAAGATGGTCGAGGTCGGGAACAGCAGCGCCGTGCGCAGGTGGGCGATCCTCTGGGCCTCGTAGCGTTCGCGGATCGAACGTTTCACCCGCGAGTCCACGCGCTCCTCGAGCCCGTACGCGCGAACCACGGCCGCGCCCATCACGCTCTCGGAGACCTCGGAGAGCATCTGGCCGACGCGGCCGCGCACCAGGTCGTACGCCTGCGACAGGCGCCCCTGGAGTCTCGCCACGACGAGCACCAGCGGCAGCACCAGGACCACGACCGGGATGGTGAGCTGCCACGAGTAGACGAGCATCACCACCAGGGCGCCGACGATCTGCACGACCGAGACGATCCAGGCGATGCCGCCCCACTCGGTGAACTCGCTGAGCGTATCCACGTCGGCGGTGACCCGTGCGACGAACACGCCTCGGCGCTCGCGCGTCTGCGTGGCGGTCGAGAGCCGGTGGATGTGTTCGAACGCCTGGACCCGCAGGCCGGTGAGGGCCGCCTCCGATGCGCGGGCCAGCCGGCGGGCGGCGGCGCGCCCGGCGACGTACGAGGCCGCGACGAGCGCGAAGGCGGCGCCGCAGAGGCCGTACACGAACCGCGGGCGGAACCCGCCGGTGAAGCCGTGGTCGAACACCTGCTGGATCAGGATCGGCGGGACCAGCCCGGCGATGGCCGCGGCCAGCGACACGACCACCGTGAAGCCGAGGCCGACGCGCAGCTCCGGGCTCCGCCTGAGGCCGCGGACGAGCACGCCCATCGCTCCGCGGAGGTGGTCTGGGATCGGCAGCTCCTCCCGGCGCTCCGGCGCGTCCACGACTGCGGTGCTCACGATCGTCCCGCCAGTACGTACGCGTGGACCATCGCCGCGTAGCCGGGCTCGGCGAGCAGCTCCTCGTGCGAGCCGGTGGCGCGCAGCCGCCCGCCCTCCAGGTACAGGACCCGGTCGGTCAGCCGGATCGTCGACAGCCGGTAGGCCACCACGATCAGCGTCGTCTCGAGCTCGCGCCGGAGCCCCGCGAGGATCTCGGCCTCGATCGTCGGGTCGACCGCGCTCGTGGCGTCGTCCAGGATCAAGACGCGGGGCCGCCGGACGAGCGCGCGGGCCAGCGCCACCCGCTGTCGCTCGCCTCCGGAGAGCGTGTGGCCGCGCTCCCCGAGGACCGTTTCGTACCCGTCGGGCAGGTCGCGGACGAACCGGTCGGCCTGGGCGACGGCCGCGGCCCGCTCGACATCGGACCGCGACGCGCCGGAGTCCAGCGCGATGTTCTCGGCGACCGTCGTGGCGAACAGGAACGACTCCTGGAGCACGATCGCGGTGCTCGCGCGCAGCGACCGGACGTTCGCGTGGCGGAGATTGACGCCGCCGAGCAGGATCTCGCCGGCGGTCGGGTCGTCGAGACGCACCAGCAGCTGCGCGAGCGTGGACTTGCCGACGCCGGTCGGACCGACGAGCGCCACCGACTCGTTCGCCCCGACGTGCAGCGAGACCTCGTCGAGCACCCGCGCCCCGTCGAACGCGTAGGTCACGGCCTCGGCCCGCACGTCGAGCGGTCCGTCAGGGAGCGGGACGGGCCGGTCCGGACGGCTCAGGGTGATGGGCTCCTCGATCACCTCGGCAACGCGACCGTGCCCGACCACCGCGCGCGGCAGGAGCGATAGGATCCAGCCGACGAACCGCATCGGCCACGCCAGCAGCCCGAACAGCGTCACGACCTGCACCAGCGTGCCGAGCGTCACGTCGCCGGTGGACAGCCGCCACGCGCCGACCGCGATCACGACGATCGTCGCGAGCACCGGAAGGGCCTCGAGCGCCGGCTCGAACCCCGCCCGGATGTAGCCCGCCTGGATGCGTTCGTCGCGCAGCGCCTCGGCGCGTTCGCGCAGCCGCGCCACCTCGGCGCCCTCGCGCCCGAGCGTCTTGACGACCAGCGCGCCGTCCACCGACTCGTGCGCCACCGCCGACACCCGGCCGATGTGTTCCTGGGCCCGCCGGGCCGGCCCCTGCATCCGGCGGGCGAACGAGCGGTTTATCAGCCCGAGCACCGGGATGATCAGCAGGCCGACGAGCGTGAGGAACGGGTCGGTGAACACCAGCGAGACGAGCGCGAACACCACGAGCATCGACACGCCGATGGCGAACGGGATCGGGTACAGGACGTCGATCGCCGCCTCGACGTCGGCCTCCATGTGCGCCAGGAGTTCGCCGGTGGGCTGCGTCCGGTGGTAGGAGAGGGACAGGTCGCGGTACCGGTCCGAGACGCGGTCGCGCAGGGTCGCCGCCACCGCCGCCCCGGCTACCCCGCTGAAGTACCGGCGTACCCCGATGCCGAGCGCGCGCAGCGCCGCGATGCCGATCACCACGGCCACCCCGAGCCACACGGTCGAGGCCGGCACCCCTTCGGGGGTGAACGCCGGGCGCAGCACGCGGTCGGTGACCCGGCCGAGCGCCACCGTGATGGCCACCGATGCCACGGCGAACAGGAACGCGGCGGCCACCGCGATGGTGAACGGGCGGGGGTGGGTCCGGACGTAGGAGACGATCAGCCGGAAACCGCGGCCGAACAGCCCTCGCGCGTCGTCCTCCGGCCGGCTCACGCCTGTTCCGCGGCCTCCGCGTCGGCCTTGGTCCGGTGCACGGTGCCGTCGGGGTGTTCCGGAGGGGCGTACAGCGAGTAGAGCTTCACGTCGTCGTCGCCCGTGTTCACGACGTTGTGCCAGACGCCGGCCGGGATCACCATGGCCCAGTCCTCGCGCACGTCGTGGGTCTCCTCCACCTCGTCGGGACCGGTGCCGAGCTCCAGGCGCGCGGTGCCGGACTCCAGCCGCAGGAACTGGTCGAGGTGAGGGTGGGCCTCGCGCCCGATGTCTTCGCCCGGGGCCAGCCGCATCACGGTGAGCTGGGCGTGCTCGCCGGTGTGCAGGACGGTCCGAAACGTCTCGTTGGCGAGCGTCTCGTGTTCGATGTCGCCGACCCATGCCAGCATCGGAGCTTCACCTCGCTTGGCGCCGCCTTCGTGCGCCGATCGACACGATAACGGGCGTCATGGGGTATCCTGCGCGCTTCGGTGAAGCGGGTCATCCGAGCGGCGACGATGGCGGTGGGGGCCACCGTCGCGCTCGGCCTGGCTCCGTCCGTAGGGGCGACCGTCGAGCGCGGGGCCGAACGGGAGGCCGAGCAGGGCGCGATCGCCCGGGTGCGTATCCTGGACAACCGCTTCCGCCCCCGCGTGGTGACGGTCCGGCGGGGGACGAAGGTCCGCTGGGCGAACGCCGGCCGTCGCAACCACACCGTCACCGCGGACGACCGATCCTTCGACTCCGGGCTGCTCGCGCCCGGCGACCGGTTCGCCAGGCGGTTTCGCCGAACGGGAACGTTCACCTACCACTGCACCGTGCACCCGAGGATGACCGGGACCTCTAGGTGGTCTGATTCCCTAACGGGGATCGGTTGTCAAGTGGCTCCTCGAGCCGCCTTGACCGTGTGGCTCGCGGCGTCGACGATGCCGTGTGGGGAAGGTCGCCTCGTTGTCGCGCCTCGAGCGCTGACCCGAACATGTCCCTAGAGGACTTGGTGAGGGGCCTTCCCCACCTTCTTCGAGCGACGCCGGCGACGGACCTCCTCGGGCACTGCCCAGCGCTCGGCGATGATCGCCTTGGCCTCCTGCCGGCTCACCGGTCGCCCGTCGGTGTCGCGCAGCTCGTAGGCCGTGCCCCGGGCGAGCACCGCCCAGGCCCGCTCCCCAAGATGGGAGGCCGTGACGCAGAGCGCCTTCAGGTGATTCGCGCCCCGCTCGACCATCTGCGTGTGGTAGATCTGGGCAAGCTGGGGATCGATCGTCCGGGCCGTGTCTGCCGAGCGCAGCAGCTGCGTGCGAAGCAGCGAGGAGCCCGCCTTGGACATCGGCTGGCCCTTGCGGTCTGTGTCTCCGGTCTCCGACGCCTTCGGGGTGAGCCCGGTGAAGCTCTTGAACTGGGAGCCGTTGCCGAACCGGTTCGCCCTGCCCACGGTGGCCTGGAGCACCGGGCCGCCCACCTCGGCGATGCCGGGAAGCGAGCGGGCAAGCTGCTCGGGGTCGACGCGCCGGTACGCCTGCTCTCTCGCCTCGGCGTGCACGTCGAGCTCGCCCTCTATCGCCCCAAGCAGCCGGATCTCCGTGGCCACCTCGGCGGCAAGATCGGCGAACGCGACCGCCCCATCCCCCTCGTACAGCGCCACGGAGGCACGGGCCGCGGTCAGCCACTGCTCGGCCCGCTCCGCGCCCAGGTGGTTGGTCGAGGCCTTGGCGATCAGGGCCGTGACCCGGGCCCTGCCCGCCCTGAGCAGGGCGTTCGGATCGGCGTAGCGTTCGAGCACCGCCAGGTCCGATCGTCCGAGCTCCCTGGTGAGGGGAGATGCCGGCATGAGCGTGCGCACCAGATCCTTGATCCTTCGCTTGTGCTGCGCCCCCTCCCTGGTCAGCCGGTCGCAGGCTCGCACTCGCCGGTCGAGCGAGGCCCGGTCCGCCCCCGCAAGCTCCACCGGCCGCAGCCCGCCCGGGTCCACCAGCGCCAGGCGGGCAAGCGTTGCCGCGTCGATCGAGTTGGACTTGGCGTGGCGAGACAGGAACCGCCGAAGATCCGCGGCCTTGGCCGAGGGGACCCGGTAGACCGCGTGGCCACGGTGGCCGAAGTGCACCGCCACCGGGAGCCACGCCGGTCCGGTGGGCTCCACCACGATCTCCAGGCGCGTGCCCGCTCGCGCTCCCTCAAGTGCCACCGCCTCGAGCTCGGTGAAGCTCTCCACGGTGGGTGAGCACCGTCGGCGGCACACCTCGGTGCCGTCGGTCCGCAGCACCACCGCCGTGTGGGCGCTCGCGATCCCGAGATCGAGCCCGATCACCCGTCGCTCGTCCATCCGATGCTCCTTCCCGGGGCCGCACGCATCCCGTCCCGGCCCTTGCCGGAGGCAGGCGCGCTTGGCCACGGCCCCAAGGAGGACGAGCCCGAACCGCGGCTCCCACTCATGTGCTGCAACCGGGCCTGGCCGCACAGGCCGGCCCACTTCCCTCAACCGGGGCCACCGTGGCCGGGCCCGGAGAAGGCCATCAGACCAACGAGGCTCAGCGCGCAAGCGCTTCCCTCAGAGCCGGTTTCGACGCCTCCCCCCGGACCAGCCGGGTTGGCCCATCCAACCTCGGGACCTCGACCCCCTCAAGGACCGATGTCCGTTGCATGAGCCCGGCGGGGTCTCGCCCGTTCCGGTAAAATGGATGGATGCAGGACTTCTACCGGACGGAGCTGGGAAAGACGCTCCGGATCCGGGAGTCCGATGACGGGATGCTGACCGTCGACCTGCTCAAAGACGGCATCTGGACCGCGGCGCCGCGCGGGATGATCGGGCTCCGGATCGCCCCAGAGACTCGCCGGTTGACCCGCTCGGAGATCCGGACCTTGCCCGAATAGCGGGTCCCGCGCTCAGACGTAGCCGAGGAGCGGCTCGAGCAGGTCGCGGTGCTCCTCGGTGGGGAAGCAGAACCCGATCTCGGTGAACCGGCTCCGCAGGGCCGAGACCTTCTCGGCCACGTCGGCGTCGTTCGTGACGACGTCGGCGATCAACGCCGCGAGCTCGCGGAGGTCCTCCTCGCGCATGCCGAAGCGGGTCATCTCGGCCACGCCCATCCGCAGGCCGCTCGCCGCCGTGAAGCTCTCGTCTTCGGGCAGGGCCTGGTAGTTGCAGATGACGTTGTTCGACTCCAGCCGCCGGGCGATCTCCGGGCCGCGGCCGTACCCCACGCGCACCAGTACCTGGTGTGTCTCGGTGTGGTCGACGGCCGGGTCTCCCTCGACCTGGAGGCCGGCCTCGCGCAGGGCGCGGGCGAACGCCTTGGCGTTGGCGATGACCACGGACTGGTACGCGTCTTTGAACGTGTTCATCTCGTAGGCCGCCATCAGCAGCCCCAGCAACGTGCCGAGGTGGTGGTTCGAGACCGACCCGGGGAAGGCGCGGTTCACGACGGCCTCCCAGAGCGCGTACCGCTCCTCCTCTTCGCCGATCCCGCCGGCCACGATTCCGCGCTGCGTCCCGAAGAACGTCTTGTGGGTGGACCCCGTGACGAGGTCCGCGCCGTCGGCGAACGGCTGCTGGAAGTGCGGCCCGATGAGCCCGAGCACGTGCGCCATGTCGTACATCACCACCGCCGGGATGTCGTGTTCGTCCAGGAACCGGCGGGTCTCGGCCACCGGCTCGGGGTGCAGGACCATGCTCTTGCCGAACACGATCAGCTCAGGCCGGTACTCCTCGAGGAGCTCGAACGTCGCCGGGACGTCGATCCGGTACGGGTCGTCCTCCCGCACCGGGAAGTTCACGACGGCCGGGCGTTCGGTCTTGGGGTCGCGCGCAACGAAGTCCCGCAACGCCCCCATGGGCTGGGCCGAGAGGTGCCCGCCCTTGCCGAGGTGGTTGTTCATGACGCGGGCGATCCGGCGAGGTTCGCGCCGGCGGTCGGCGCGGTTCAGGTAGTCGACCATGGCGCTGAACACGACCGAGTTCGCCATCTGGCCGCTGACCGGCCGCGCCTCGACCTCCCGGGCGCCGAGGAACGTGCGGAGCTCCCGGCCGAGCAGCCGCTCGACGCGCTCGATGAACTCGGTCCCCTGGTAGTAGTAGATCTCCGCGCCGTGGAAGGCGTCCAGCGCCCGGTGTTCGGCGTACCGGAACGCGGGGTCCAGCCCCTGGAGCACTCGCACCATCGGGGACGGGGTCATCTCCGACGGGATCAGGTTGATGCAGTCGCGCTGCCGCCACTGGTGGTTCGTGGCGGCGCGTCGCAGGAGCCGCTGTACGCGCTCGGGCATCGACAGGCTCGGCCGGCGCGGGTGCGGCTCCAGGCCGGTGACCACGATGGGATGGGCGAACGGCGGCGCCTCCGATCGCAGGTGGTATTCGACGACCCGGGCCTCGAGGGGTTTGCCCCGGACGTCGATCACGAGCTCGTCGCCGTCGACCACGTCGCTGTCCACGTAGGCCAGGCAGATAGCCCGGGTGTGGTGCTCGTCGGTCGGCTCGGCCGTCTCGTCGTCGCCGTCGAAGATCCAGTACGGGACCGCGGTGCCGCTGGTGACCACGCCGATCTCGTGGCCGTCCCGTAGCACGGGGGCGTGAGCTCGCGCGATGCCCCGCCCGGTCACGGCGACCGGGACGACGCGCCGCGGCAACGCCGCCAGGTCGGTGAAGTCCTGGCGCAGGATCCGCGCGGCGGCCTCCCACTGCTCGGACAGCGCCTGGCTGCCGATGAACTCCCCCTTGCCCTCGGCGAAGCTCAGGCCGAACCGGGCCAGCGGGATCGCCATGATCGGGATGTCGTGGCCCTGCTCGTCCAGGCCGAGCTCGGCCCCGTACAGCGGGAGGCTCGCCTCCAGCCGGAGGCTGTCTCGGGCCCCCAGGCCGCACGGGGTGGCCCCGCGTTCGACCAGGAGGTCCCAGAGCTTCGGTCCGTCCTCGGCGGGCAGGAACAGCTCGAAGCCGACGGGTTCCCCCGTGTAGCCGGTTCGCGCCACCCGGACCGGGACGCCTTCGATCTCGGCGACGCCGGCCGCGTTGCGCATCGGCTCGGGCGGATGCCCCCCGGTGAGGAGCCCGCCCAGGATCTGCCGGGAGGCGGGACCCTGCAGCGCGAGCATCGCGACCTCGCCCGTGGCGTCGTGGAGCTCGACGGGGTCGCGCCGAAGCAGCTGGAGGTGCTCCCAGTCCTTCTCCCGGTTGGCGGCGTTCACCACCAGGAGGAACTCGTCGGGGGTGAACCGGTACAGGTACGCGTCGTCGACCGCGCCGCCGTTCTCGTTGGGGATCAACGTGTATTGCGCGTCGGTGGGGCGGCCGTCCAGGGCCTCGACGTTGTTGGTGAGGACGTGCTGGAGGAAGGCCACGGCGCCTTCGCCCCGGATGGTGAAGCGGCCCATGTGGGAGACGTCGAACAACCCGGCGTGTTTGCGCACCGCCAGGTGCTCCTTGATCGTCCCGGTCGGGTACTGGAGCGGCATCTCCCAGCCCCCGAACTCGGTGAGCCGGGCTCCGAGCGCGGCGTGCCGGTCGTGGAAGGCCGTCCGGCGGAGGTCCGTCATGGTTCGCGAGTCTACCGTCCACCCCGCGACGGCTCGGGCGATGCCCGGATGCGGACCCTGCGGTTGAGCCTCGAGGCCATGGGTATCAACGGCGCGGACATCGACCGAGGGAGGGCACGGATGAGCGCCGAACGCGAACACCACTCGAACGACCCAGGGGACATCGACGAACGAGACCGGGCGATGCGCGAGCCGGACGATGACGGCCCGTTCCGTGAGGAGGCGTCGACGGCCACCGCCATGGGCGGCGCGATGGCGGGGACGGCCCCGGCCGGAGCCGGGCCCCAGGACCCGCTGCTCCCCGGAGACCGCTTGCGGACGTACCGGGATCGGTGGGAGCAGATCCAGGTGAGATTCGTGGACGAACCGCAGAGCTCGGTGGAGCAAGCCGACCGGTTGGTCCTGGACGTCATCCAGCAGCTCCAGTCCTCGTTCGCTGCCGAACGCGAGTCGCTGGAAGGGCAGTGGCAGCGCGGGGATGACGTGGACACCGAGCAGCTCCGCATGGCGCTGCAACGGTACCGATCGTTCTTCCACCGTCTCCTGGCCGCCTGACCCCGTCGCGAGGCCTCCACCACGGCCGCGGCGCGGGGTCGTTATCGTGTGGCGACCGTCGCGAAGGAGGACGCCCCGTGAGCATCTATCGCGTCACCGAGGTCATCGGGACCAGCCCGACCTCGTGGGAAGAGGCCGCGAAGAACGCGGTCGAGACCGCCTCGAAGACCCTGCGGGATCTCCGGGTCGGCGAGGTCGTCAAGCTCGACGTGACCATCGACGAGGGGAAGGTCACCCAGTACCGGGCCCGGGTGAACATCTCCTTCAAGTACGAGTCCGAATGAACGTGACGCCCCCGGCCCAAGGGCCGGGGGCGTCGAACCCACGGTGGTTCTCGGTCACCCCGTGTTCGGGTTGTCGCGGTCCGAGAGCTGCTGACCGCGGGCGAACCGCCCGCTCAGCTCGGCCTCGGGGTGGCGGGGGCGCTCGGCCTGACCCTCGGAGAAGTCTCCCTGGTGGACCTGGAGATGCTCCGCCGGGTCCTGGGCCTGCCCCCGGCTGAACCGCGGCTCGACCAGCGTGGCCATCGACGTCGGGTCCTTCTCCTGCCCACGACCGAAGTTCGGACGCGGCTTCGAATACGGCTCCGGCGTCTCGCGAGGCGCCACCCGCTCGCGCGGCTCGAAATCGGCGTTCCGGTCGAACCGCTCATCGTGCCTCTGAGTCTCCATGGGACGTCCCCCTTTCTGAAGGAAGCGACGAATCGCTCCCTCACATGGGGTCTTCCCTCACCTACTCGGCTTCAATCATTCGCGCTCGAGCCGCTCCAGGCTCTCGCGAAGCACCTCTGCCGATCGTTCCAGGCGCGACCGCTCACCCTCGTCGATCGCCACGCCGACCTCACGCACGACCCCCGACCCGCTGACGAGTCGGGGGAGCGACAAGGCGCAGCCGTAGTGGGGGGTCCAGGCGCTCACGGTCAAGATCGAGCGCCGGTCCCGGACCACGACCTCGACGGCGCGTGCGACCACGGCGGCCACGCCGTAGTACGTGGCGGCCTTGGCCTGGATGATCCGGTAGGCGGCGTTGACCACCTCGTCCTCGATCCGCCGGCGATCCTCCTCCGTCCACGCGCCGCCCATCGTGTCCATGAACTCCGAGAGGGGGCGACCGGCTACGTCGAGACTGCTCCAGACCAGGACCTCCGAGTCGCCGTGTTCGCCGATCACGTATCCGTGCACGTGGGAGACGTCCACGCCGATCCACGCGCCAAGGATCTGGCGGAACCGGGCCGTGTCCAGCATCGTCCCCGTGCCGAACACTCGCTCGGCCGGGACGCCGGCCTCGGTGGCCCGCCGCTCGGCGACGAGCGTCATCACGTCCACCGGGTTCGTGGCGACGAGCACGACGGTGTCCGGGGCGTGTTTGACCACCTCCGGCACGATCCGGCCGACGATGGCGGCGTTGCGCTGGAGCAGGTCCATCCGCGACTGGCCCGGCGCCTGCGCGACCCCCGCGGTCACGACGACGACGGCCGAGCCGGCCAGGTCCTCGACGGCACCGGCCGTGACGCGAACCGGCGCGGCGAACGGCGTCACGTGGGCGATGTCCGCCGCCTCGGCCACCGCCTTGTCGGCGTCCACGTCCACGAGGACGATCTCCGTCGCCACACCCCGCAGCACCAGGGCGTTCGCCGAGGCCGCGCCGACGAAGCCGGCGCCGACGATCCCGACCTTCACGGCGCGACCCGCATCCGGACGCGGACCGAGGTTCCCGTGGGCGTGGAAACGACCTCGAGCAGGTCCACGACCTGACGGGTGATCCACAGGCCCCGCCCTTGGACGTGGTCCGGGCCGGGCGGCCGGTACCCGGCGAGCGCGTCCGGCACGCCGGGCCCGTGGTCGTCGACCTGGCAGATGACGTGGCCGTCGTCGAGCCACGTCCGGACCGTCGTGTCCCCGCCGCCGTGCACGAGCGCGTTCGTCACGACCTCGTCCACGGCCAGCTCGAGGTCGTGCACGCGGTCGGCCGGCAGGCCGGCCCGCCGGGCGTGGTCCCCGACGAACGCCCGGACGCTCGCCGGATCCGTCGGATCGGATGACACCGTGGCGTCGGGCGGCGGCGGGACCAGGTCCGCGGTCCACCGGGCCACCAGCGAGGCGGGATCCTCGTAGTCGCGGCTGCGCCGCGATGGGTCCAGTCCGAGCACGGGATGGGTCCGGGCGGCGTCGGCGACGACGTCCGGGGCCAGCCGCGAGGCGTCGTACGTGCACACGAGCGTGATGGGGAAGGGCGCGAGCACCGCATTCAGGGCCGCCTCGTAGCGGGCCCACTCGCGGGCGAGCTCGGGCGGGCGCGCCGGCCACAGGGGTTCGCCGACCAGCCTGACCCTGGCGGCACCCGAGCGCATCGCGTCCGAGACGAAGACGTGGATGGCCCGCAGCCGGGTCGCGGGATGGGGGTGCCACTCGCGCGTGTCGTGCCAGCGCACGTGGACGGCGCCGTCGCCCACCGCGCCACGCAGGGCCGCCAGCTCCTCCGGCCCCACCGCGACGAACACGGGCTCCTCGCGCTCGACCCCGCGCACGACGAACGGCACCATCGGCTCGAGGAACTCCTCGGCGGTGCGATAGACGAGCGCTGGGTGATCGAACGACCCCGTCACGGCCCCCCTGCAGGCACGAAACAACCCCAGGTTTGATTCCCCGTTCAGTGTTTCCCCGAAGTACGGAGGTTCAACCGCGCGAACACGGAGGGAGGGCGGCTCGAATCGGCCCGGCTCAGGGTGACCATTCCCAGGCCCTGCCCCAGCTGGATGAACGCGGCCACGATCTTGGCCGCCTGCGGGTCAGCGTCCACCCGCGAGACAAACGACCGGTCGATCTTCAGGACGTCCACCGGGAGGTTGCGGAGCCGCCACAGGCTCGAGTACCCGGTCCCGAAGTCGTCCAGGGCCAGGCGCAGCCCGCCCAGTCGCCGATGGCCTCGATCAACCCGAGCTCCTCGGCCAGCGGGATGAACTCGTTGGGCGCGATCAGCTCCGTTCCCGCCCGCCGGCGGCTCGTCGGTGGGCGCCGGCCTAGGCCTTCGGTCCGGAGAGCGCGCCGTCGGTCCCGGTTGCCGCCCGAAGCAGCCCCGCGGCCGTGGACGTCCACGACCAACGCGTTTGTGCCGCCGCGCTCACGGCCGCGCGGAGCTCGTCGCGGTCCGCCCCCGGGAGGCCGAGCAGGTGATCCAGGCCCGCGCGCAGGTTCGCCACGGCCGCTGGGCCCGGCTCGAACGCGAACAGGCCGACGCGGCCGGTGTCTTCCTCGAGGGCCCCGGCGATCTCGGCCAGGCCGGAGTGCCGCGCGACCAGGGGGAGCGCGCCCGCGGCGGCCCCCTCCACGGCGACCATCCCGAACGCCTCGTCCAGGATCGAGGGGACCACGAGGACGTCCATCGCGGCCAGCACCGAGGGGGCGTATCGATGGTCCAGACGCCCGGTGAACGTGACGCCGGCCGGCTCGCCGGCGGCGGCGGTGAGCCCGGGGAGGCCGAGCGCCCCGGCGAGCCACTCGAGCGCCGAGCCGTCGGCTCGCTCCAGCGCCGCGGCGAGCGAATGGAGCCATTCGCGGTTCGTTCCGAACCCGACCACGAGGGTGTGGGGCCGGTGCGGAGAGCCGTGGACCGCCGCCAGCAGGTGGTGCACCCCCTTCTGCGGGATCAGCTTGCCGAACGACCCCACGACGGGTCCTTCGAACGCCGCCAGGGCCGCGAGCCGCTCGGCCGCATCGGGGTCGGGCACCTCCTGGTCGTACCGGAAGGCGAGCTCGTCCAGGGCCCGGCCGTCGCGGGCCGCGAGCGCCGCCCGCACCTCGCCGTCCAGCCGCCCGGGCCGGCCCCGCGTGGCATCGGGGTCGCCGCGCAGTCGCTCGGCGACCTCCGTGAGCGCCGGGGCGCGGGGCCGGGGATGGAAGACGGCCTCGTCCACCCCCGGCGGCACGACCCGGAGCAGCGCCTCGATGCCCGGCACGAGGTCGAGGCATCTGCGCAGGACGTCCCCGCCGGAGCCGGTCACGGCCCGGCCCGCCGGGAGGCCCTCGCGAGCCAGGTCGCGGTACCGGGCATCCGGGCGCATCGCGTATTCGACGTCGCTGCCGTGGATCTTCGTCACGTAGCGGTCGGGTCCCAGCGCCCGGCGGGCGATCACGCCGCCGGGGACGGCATGCCCGGCGATCGCCACCTCGGTGCCGTGCCAGGCGGCGGCCGCCCGCAGCGCCTCCACGTTCGCGTCCAGATACGCGGCGAGCTCGCCGTCGGACAGGTCGACGAACCGTTTGACCTCGAAGCCCTCGTAGTCGTCGAGGACGAACACCGGCAGCAGGGTTCCGATCCTGGGCCGGAGCACGACACACCGGCCGGCGGCAGGGGAGGCCCCGGTCGGGTCGAGCTCGGACACGCCGTCGACGCCCACGGTCCCGACGGCGTCGATCCATTCGTATCGATCCGAATGGCCCTCCTGGCACACCAGGAGGACGTCGTGGCCCTGCTCGCGAAAGATCCGCGTCACGCGGGCCGTGTAGACGTTGGAGCCGGACCCCTCGAGCAGCCACCCGTGCCAGAGGAGGATGCGCACGCGGCGCTCAGCCGCTCCGGGGGTCCGGGGGGCTCGAGAAGCGAGCGCGGACGCTCGAGCGTAGCTCCCCGGGAGAGGAGTCGAGCAGCCCCAGCATCTCGCCGAGCGCGCGCACGGATCCCTCGGTGGGCGGCGTCACCACCAGGATGGCTTCCGCCGCGCCCGCCTCGGCGAGCTCGCGCAGGTGCGTCGCGATCGCCTGGGAGCCCTCCACCGGCGGGGCCTCCCCGGTGATCGGCCGTCCCCCGGCCGAACGGTCTGTCACCACGAACACGCACGCGCTGCGTACGATCTCCGCGGGATCGCGGCCCACGCGACGCGCCACGTCGGTGACGGCGGCGTTCGCCTGTTCGAATCCCTCCGGTGAGTTCCCGTACAGGTCGTACCAGGTGTTCCACGCGTCCACGTGGGGCAGGGCGATGCGGAGGACGCGTTCGCCACTGCTGCCGATCACCAGCGGAACGCGGCGGGACGGCGGCGGGAGCAGGACGGCGTCCTCGACGCGCGTGTGCCGGCCCGGCAGCGTGACGCGTTCTCCCCGGAGCAGCCCGGCTACGACGGCGAACGCCTCTTCGAACCGCTCCACGCGGCGGTCGAACGGGAGCCCGAACGCCTCGAACTCGGAGCGATTCCATCCGGCGCCGACGCCGAGAACGAACCGCCCCCGCGAGATCTCGTCCACCGCGGCCGCCATCCGCGCCAGCACGCCGGGTGGATGGAACGCCAGGCAGGCCACCAGCGGGCCCAGGGTGACCCTCCGCGTGACGGCGGCAAGGCCCGCCAGCGTGGTCCACGCGTCCCACGGCCCGCGCTCCGGCCGCCCGTCGCCCCGGTACAGGAGGTGATCGCCCGCCCAGAGGGAGTCGAACCCGGTCTCCTCGACCGCCAGCGCGATCGAGACGAGCTCCGGCCAGCGCACGTCCCGCTCGACCTCGGGCAACTGGATCCCCACGCGGAGCGGTCTGGTCATGCGGGCGGCAGTCTAGGCCCTCGGCCGCAACGGGATGCGCATGCGGCCCGGATGCGCGTATGGTCGGAGGACGATCCGGGAACGAACACCAGGAGCACCCGGAAGGAGGGACGGGACATGGACGAACCCACGACGCGCTCGCTGAGCGACGAGGACATCGAGACCGTCGCGCCCGGCTCCGCCTCCACGATCGAGGAGCGGCCGCGCGACGAAGACGCCACCGACAGCAAAGAGGGCGATGGGCGCGACGGCGACGCCACGGACATGGTGGACGGCGACGCCACCGACGCGAAGGACGCCGACGGGACCGACACCCAGGACGCCGACACGAGCGATCCCCAGGACACGGACGCCACCGACACGAAGGACGCCGACGGGGTCGACCAACCCTCGTGAGCCGGGTCACCCCGGTGGCGCTCGGAGGACCCGGGCGGGTCAAGGAGCGGGCGAGAACGAGCGGCAGCTCCCCGGCGGAGGTGGCGAACGATCGTCCGCTCGCGCGGTGCACGGGTGATCCGCAGGGGTTCCTCGACCAGGTATGGGGTCGCCGCGCCGAGCTGTTCTCCCGTGTGGACGCCTCCGGCTATTCGGACCTGTTGACCTTCGACGACGTGGACCGGATCTTGTCCACGAGCTCGATCCGCACGCCGTCGTTCCGGCTGGTGCGTTCGGACCGGACGATCGCCGAGTCCGACTACACGCGTTCGGCCACGACCGGGTCCAAGCCGGTCTCCGGGATCGTGGACCCCGCTCGCGCCTTCGAGCTGTTCCGCGGCGGCGCGACGATCGTCCTGCAGGGCCTGCACCGGTTCTGGGAGCCCGTCACCGAGCTCAACCGCGGCCTCGAGCTCGCGCTCGGACACCACTGCCAGGTGAACGCGTACGTGACGCCTCCGGGGGCTCAGGGACTGGCGCTCCACGAGGACCCACACGACGTCCTGGTGCTCCAGGCGTTCGGCCGCAAACACTGGGAGGTGCACGCCGCGCCGAACGAGTCGCCCCGCGATCCGCGCCGGGTGGTGCTCGAACCGGGGGACTGCCTCTACCTACCGACGGGCACGCCGCACGCCGCGACGACCCAAGACACGTTGTCCGGCCACCTGACCGTCGGCGTCCACGTCACGCCGTGGCGGGATCTCGTCTCGGCCGCGCTCGACCGGGCGGTGCGCGACGCCTCGCTGGACGAGCCGGTCCCGGCGGGGTGGACGCGTGAACCGGGCGCGATGGCAGCCGAGCTCTCGAGGCGGATTCGGGCACTCGGCGAGAGTCTGTCGCGGGTCGACGCCGTCGCGGTCGTCGAGACACGGACCGAGCGGTTCCTCTCGACCCGGCTGCCGCTGCTGCGCGGCGCGCTCGTGGACCAGGTCGCCCTCGCCACCATCGACGACGACACCGCGCTCCAGCGCCGTCGCGGCTCGGTCTGCATTCTCCGGCCGGACGCCGACGGGCTCTCGGTCCTGCTGGGGGATCGGCGGCTCCGGATGCCCGCGTACCTCGAACCCGCGATGCGCCGGATCGCCGACGCGGACTCGTTCCGGCCGGCCGAGCTGGCAGCCGAGCTCCCGGACCCCGCGAGCCGGGCCGTCCTGGCCCGGCGGCTCGTCCGGGAGGGGTTGCTTCGGCCCGCTCGCTGAGCTCCGCGGACCCCGCCCCGTACCCTGCCTCGTACCCTGGCGCAATGGACGACTACCGGTGTGCCGTCGCGTGTGCCGCGCGCGGCGAAGCCATGGCCGGCACGGCCTCGGTGGTTCGCGATTGGCTCCTGCTCGAACACCCCGGGCCGTGGGGGATCGACGCGCTTCGCGACGGTCGCGACCTCGCCGTCCTGGGGCCGGAGCTGATCCGCCGCTCGCGCGCGGCGGACGTCCGGATCCTGCTGATCCGGCGCTTCGGCCGGGCGACGGCGGGTCCGGTCACCGCCTTCGGCGTGCACTCCGGCCCCGACGCTCCGTGGATCGAGCGCATCGAGCTGACCAGGTTCCGCGACGCGGCCGGCATCGAGCTCGAACGGATCCACGGACCGGAGCCGCCCGGCCTGGGCCGGCCGCACGCCGAACCGTTGTTCCTGGTGTGCACCCACGGCCGCCACGACCGGTGTTGTGCAGAGCTCGGCCGTCCGCTGGCCGCGTCGATGGCGGCCGAGTTCCCCGAGGCCACGTGGGAGTCCAGTCACATCGGCGGCGACCGCTTCGCCGGCAACCTGGTGGTCTTCCCGCACGGCCTCTATTACGGCCGCGTGGCGCCCGAGCACGGTCCGGTGGTGGCGCGGGCGTACCAGGAGGGCCGGCTGGATCTGGACCACCTGCGGGGACGGTCCTGCCGACCGATGGCGCTCCAGGCCGCCGAACACGAGCTGCGGATCCGCGCGGGCCTGGATCGGATCGACGACGTCCACCTGGAGGCTGCATCGCGCACCCCCAACGGGGTGGAGGCCACGTTCCGGACGTCCGCCGGGCGCCTCGAGGTCTCGATCAGCGTGGACCCGGGGGAGCCGGAGCGGCTCACCTGCCGGAGCCGGCGCGACGAGCGGCCTCCCGCCTACGGGCTGCGGTCGATCCGGCCCCTCGACGACTGACCCTCAGCGGGCGAACTCGGCGCGCACGCCGAGGAGCCGGACCGGCCGGTCGAGCTCGAACATCTCGAGGGCTCGGAGCGCCGCGTCCACGATCGTCTCGGGATCGGTCGACGGGGCCGGGAGCGGGGCACCGTGCGTCGCGGTGAAGAACGGCGCGAAGCGCACCTTGACCACGATCCGGACCACCGGTCGTCCGTCGTCGGCCAGCTCGCCGGCCAGCCGCACCGCGAGCGCCGTCACCTCGCGGCGGATCTCGCCCGGATCCGCGAGGTCCTCTTGATAGGTGTGCTCGCGTCCCCGGCCCCTCGGTTCATACGGTTCGTCGGTGACGGGACGGTCGTCGTGGCCCATCGAGAGCGCCCGGAGCCACGGGCCCGTCCGGGGGCCGAACCGTTCGGCCAGCAGCTCCTCATCCGCCCGAGCCAGGTCCGCGACGGTGGTGATCCCGAGCCCGTCGAGCTTGCCCGCGGTCTTCCGGCCGATGCCCCACAGGTCCCCCGCCGGAAGGTGACCCATCACGCCGAACCAGTTCTCCCCGGTCAGTCGGAACACGCCCCGCGGCTTCGCGAACCCGGTGGCCGTCTTGGCCCGCAGCTTGTTGTCGCCCACCCCGATCGAGGACCACAGCCGGGTGCGCTCGCGGACGGCCTCCTGGATCCGGCGGGCCAGGGCCTCGGGTTCGTCGGAACGGATCCCGAGGAACGCCTCGTCCCAACCCGCGACCTCCACCACGGCCGGGAACGTGCGGAGGGTGTCCATCACCTGTTGCGAGGAGGCCAGGTAGGCCTCGGCGTCCACCGGAAGGAACACGGCGTCGGGACACCGCGCGAACGCCGTCCGCAGCGGCATCCCCGAATGGATCCCGAACCGTCGGGCCTCGTAGCTGGCGGTCGAGACGACGCCGCGTTTGGTCGGGTCGCCGTCCCCGCCGACCACGACCGGCTTGCCCTCGAGGTCCGGACGGCGAAGGACCTCGACCGCCGCGATGAACTGGTCGAGGTCCAGGTGGAGCACCCATGGTCGCGCCACGGCGCGACCCTACCGTCGTCCGACGGGCGGAGCTCAGGCGACGGCCCGGCGAACCACCATGGGCTCTTCGGGCACGGCCGTCCACGGCACGCCGTCCACGGTTTCGACGTCGTCCTCGGGGACCAACACCCGAACGGGGCCCTGGATCTCGACGACCGCCCCGTCCGAGCGGGCCGAGGACCGACCGCACCCACACACGGTGCGCCCCTGGCCGACCGGCCGGCGATCGCCACATGCCAAGCACTTCATCAAGGTGGACATCGCTGCCTCCTGGGACGAGGGTCTTTCCGTCCGCGTTTTCGAAGAGGGCCCTCCCCGGACGTCGCCGGGGCGACATCCGGGGACGACCCCTGATCGAGACGGCGCTGCCCCGGCGCCGGGCCCTGGTGGCCGGGGCTTCGGCCGCGGAGGGCGGAACCTCGCGCCGCCGGTCTCTACTTCTGAGCGTAGCGGTACCCCTCCGCACGCACACGCAAACACACGGGTCGACTCGGCGTGACGCGGACGCGAACGTTTCGGGGCGAGCGTGAGGCGCGCGGTCAATCGCGCGGCGGGGGCGTGGCCAACCCCCACGCGTCGACGCCCCCGTCGACGACGATGGTGGTCCCGGTGACGTACGCCGCCGCGGGGGTGGCGAGGAAGGCGATCGTGGCGGCCACCTCCTCCGGCCGGCCGAGTCGTCCGAGCGGCACGGTCCGGGCCGCCTGCTCCGCCCAGCCCTGCCCGTAGCTCCGCATCCCCTCGGTGTCGATGGCGCCGCACGCCACACACACGGCGCGGATGCCGTATCGGCTCCATTCGATGGCGATCCCGCTCGCCAGGTTCTCGAGCGCGGCGCGGGCCGCCGACGAGTGGATCATGAACGGCACTCCACGACGAGGGCTGAACCCGATGAAGACCACGAAGCCCGACCGGTTGGGGATCATCGACCGCTCGGCCACGGTCCGCGTCAGGTCCCACACCGCGTCGACGTTGAGGCGGTGGACGGCCCGCCAGCCCTTCGTGGAGATGCCCTCGGCCGGTGCGGCGAACTGCCCGCCGGCGTTGTTGACGAGCACGTCCACCCGGCCGAACCGTTCGAGCGTGGCGTCGACGAGGCGTCCGACTTGCTCCGGCTCGCGGACGTCGAGGTCCGGAAGGGCCAGGACCTCGGCCCCCGACCCCTCGAGCTCGGCCCGGACCGCCTCGATCGGTTCGGGACGCCGTCCGCAGACGGCCACGTTCGCCCCCGACGCGGCGAACGCCCGGGCGGTGGCCGCGCCGATCCCGGTCCCGCCGCCGGTCACGACGGCGACCTGCCCGGCCAGCGCGTCGGGCGTGAGCGGCCATGGCGACTGCATGCCCGCATCATGACGTGCCACGAGGGATCGTGACTCCGCGCCGAGGAAAAGGGCGGAGGCCGGCCCGGACGCAGGCGGTGGAGGGGCCACCGGCCTTCGGGCAGGGGGGCGGACCGGCCTCCCCGCTCGATCGCCGGCCTACGCCGTCCGGCGCGATAGCGCCGCTCGATAGGCCAGGAGCGCGATCACGGCTCCGACGATGGAGCCGATGAGGCCCGCCGGGGAGAACCCTTCGTCCCCCCGCACGAGGATGGTGCCGGCGAACCCTCCGATCAGCGAACCCACCAACCCGAGACCCAACGTCCCGCCCAGGCCCATCGGGTCCCGAACGGGAACGAGCAGACGAGCGACGGCTCCCGCCACGAAACCGGCGACGAGCCAGGCGATCAGTTCCATTCCGGGGGCAGGTCTACCCGCCGTGGTCGGCCGGCAAACCGGATGCCGGCGGTCAGGCGGGAAGCTTGGTCGTCCGGAAGCGGCGGACGTTCAACAGGTACGGCGACGGTGCCGTGTGCTCCCAGCACCGGTCTCCGTGGTTGTACACCGACAGAACCGTTTGGCACTGATCATCGGCGCACACCCGTCCCGCGGCCACCCGCCGCGGCCCCCGCCCGGACGTACCGGGGAACTTCCCCCGAAGGGCGAGCCGCTCCTCGAGGTCGATCGGCTCCTTCATGCGGCGGCAGGTACCCCGGATCCCCCGGAGCCAAACCCGCGCAACGGAAACCGACGGGCCCTCCGGGTCAGCCGGAGGAGCCGTCTCGAAGCTTGGACAACGTGCGGGACAAGAGCCGGGAGACGTGCATCTGGCTGATGCCGAGAGCCTCCGCGATCTCGCTCTGGGTGCGCTCCTCGAAGAACCGGAGGTACAGGATCCGTCGTTCCCGCTCGGGGAGATGCGCGAGGAGCGGGGTGATGCTCTGCCAGGAGTCGAGCCGGTCGAACCGCTCGTCGTGTTCGGCCAGCCGATCCATCGGCGCCTGGTCGTCCACGCCCGCCGGGGTGTCCAGCGAGTCCGTGGTGTACGCGCGCGAAGCCTCCACGGCCTCCAGGACCTTCTCCGGCGGCTCCGCGACGCGGGCGGCGATCTCGCGAATCGTGGGCGAGCGGGCCAGCTCCTGCGTCAAGGCCCCGACGGACTGCGTGACGAGGACGGCCAGCTCCTGGATGGGCCGGGGGACGCGGATCGCCCATCCGCGGTCCCGTAGATGGCGCTTGAGCTCGCCGATGATCGTGATGGTGGCGAAGGTGGAGAACTTCATCTCGCGCTGCGGGTCGAGGCGGTCGATGGCCTTGAGCAACGCCATCGCGGCGACCTGCTCCAGGTCCTC
Organism: Actinomycetota bacterium; assembly: GCA_036374435.1. Classification (GTDB taxonomy): domain Bacteria; phylum Actinomycetota; class UBA4738; order UBA4738; family HRBIN12; genus CALGFI01. Next base: position 34,746 of record DASUTU010000015.1, read on the forward strand.
GAGGCTCTCTCCCCGTCCCTGGAACCGGCGCGCCAGGTAGAGCGCCAGCGGGCGATGGCGGACCAGCAGCGTCTCCCTCGCTCGACCGTCCGGCAACCTGGCGAACAGGGAGGAGTCGTCGAGCTCGGCGAGCGCCGTCACGCCGGCCGCCCACCTCCTTCCGCCGGCCGGGTGGCCCGGATGCCGTTCTTCCCGAACCGGACGGAGGGCCCGCTCGCCGACAGCTCCCAGGCCACGGAGTCCGTGAGCCCGCGAAGCACCTGGGCCGCGAGCGATCTCGGGAGCTCCTCGGGCGGCCACATCGACACCTCGGCGTCGGTCCGGCAGATCGTCTCGATGCCGTCTTCGATGGCGCAGACCTCCACGACGACCTCCGTGCCCCGCGCCCTGAGGAGCTGGGCGCACGCCTCGTCCACCGCGATCCGCAGGTCTTCGATCGCGTCGACCGTGAGGTCGTGGCGGGCCGCGACGCTCGCCACGACCGTCCGGACGACGTGCAGGAACTCCGCTCTCGCGGGAACGCTGACCAGAACCGCCTCGCCCCGGGTCTCGTTCACGAGATGCCTATACTAGGCCCCGCTCCGCGAAGGGTCGTCCCTGGAGGTCGGACGGTAGAACTTCGGCTCCAAACGCGCGACGAGAGCGGGTGGACCGTGCTCGACGTCGTTGGTGAGGTCGATCTGTCGACCGCTCCCACCCTCCGAGATCGCATCGAGCAACTGATCGCCGACGGGACCCGCAGGCTCGTGGTGAGCCTCGAGGACGTCGGTTTCATGGACTCGAGCGGTCTGAGCGCGCTGCTTGCCGGGTATAGGCGGATGCAGGAAAGCGACGGCGCTCTCTCGCTCGTGTGCCGCGACCGAGCCGTCCTACGGGTGTTCACGGTCACCGGGCTCGATCGGGTGTTCGCCATCCATCCCACGGTGGAGGAGGCCACACCGTCGTGAGCCCCGAGCGATTCCACCTGAATCTGCCTCCGCGGGCAGAGCACCTGGGGACCGCGCGGACGTTCGCCGCGTCCATCGCGCGCCACTACGAGGTCGCGGGCGAAACGGTCGAAGACGTGAAGCTCGCCATCTCGGAGGCCTGCGTCGACGCGTTGGTCGCCGGGACGCCGATCGACGTTCGCGCCCGGCAGGACGGCGACGTGGTCTGGTTCGAGGTGGACGCCCCCGAGACGGACGACTCGCCCGAACGAGACGCGCTCGACGCGCTCGGATCGCCGGCCCGGATCGAGCTGATCGCCTCGCTATTCCCGGGCGCCGAGATCGTGACGGGCGACGGCCGGCGCGCCGTACGGTTCTCCCTGCCGCTGGGCTGACGAGGCCCGGTCAGTCCTCGTCCACCTCCCGCGAGAGCGGGACGGCGAACCACAACGCGCCGATCAGCGCCATCGCTGCGATCGTGGTCGTGACGGCCGCTACCGGCCCGAACAACAGATCCGCGATCAAGAAGGATGCGCCGCAGATCGCCGCGCCGAGCGCCACGAGCCCGGTGATGGTGGTCCGGTTGGCGAGGCGCAACATCCGCTCCTTGTCGAACCGCCGCCACCGCAGGCGGTGGTAGGCGGTCGGGGTGAGCAGGAAGGCCGTGGACACGATGGTGGCGCAGAACGTGGCGAAATACAGGTCGCGCTGCACGTTCGACAGGTCCGTGAAGCGGCCGGTGAACGGGATCGTCAGGAGGAACGCGAACAGCACTTGGACGCCGGGGAGGGCGACGCGCAGCTCGTTCAGGAGCTGCATCAGCTCGCGGTCCAAGCGCTCCTTCGGCGACTCGTCCTCGCGCACGGTCCGCGGTTCTCTGGGAGTACTCATGCGGCGGAGCTCTACCCCGGCGGTGGGTGTTCGACGCCCGGAGGGCTCCTGAACTCGTGTTTATCGGCGGCAGCGCCCGGGAATCCGGAAGTGCGGTACGCCACTCAGGAGGTGGGACATGACCTACCGCGACGAGCACCACGCCCACGATCGGGCACCGATGCCCGAGGAGTCGAACGGGCTCGTCGGGTACGCGGCCATCAAGTACACGGCGATCGTTGTGATCGTCCTCGCGATCTTGGCGTTCATCGCCTGGTACATCCTCCCGCGCGTGACCTGACCGATCCGTATCACGAAAGGAAGGGGACCCATGCACGAGATCCTGATGCAGGCGAACGGCGGGGGCGAGGCGACGATCCTGTGGATCATCGCCGCGATCCTCGTGATCGCCGGGATCGTCGCCCTCGTCCGAGGTTCGGTCCTGGCCGGGATCGCCCTGATCATCGTGGGGCTCCTGGTTGGGCCCGGCGGGGTGAGCATCTTCACCTGACCCGGGCGAGCGCGCCTGCCGCGCTCTTCTGACCCAAGCCACACCCCGGTCGCCGCCCGCGTTCGCGGGCGGCGACCTCGTATGTGGAGAACCCGTCCCTGGCGAACCGTTTCGATTTACCCTTCTCGGATGGCGCTTCGAAGCTCGGCATGACGCGCCGGACGTCCGACCCGGCCGGTTCCCTGTCGCTGACGCACGCCAGGTTCGGAACGGTGGCGGAGCGGCGGTTCGCCCCCGAGACGACCGCGTCCGGCGACGCCCGTCGAGCGCTGGACGAGATCCTGGGCGAGCACCTGGACGACGCGGCGCTCGAGAACGCCCGCCTCCTGACGAGCGAGCTGATCACCAACGCCGTCGTGCACGGCCCGAAGGGGCCGTACGCCGACGTCCGGCTGCGGGTGCTCGTCCGCGACGCGGTCGTCCGGGTGGAGGTGATCGACGACGGACCGGGCTTCGTCCGCCCTCCTCGGCGTCCGGAGCGTCTGGGCGGGTGGGGGCTCGTGGTGGTCGAGAGCGTGGCCGACCGGTGGGGGATCGAGAAGGGGGGACCCACGACCGTCTGGTTCGAGCTCGACCGCCGGAACGGCGGGCTCGCCGAGCGGCCGGTCCAATCGACGTGGCCGTCGAGCCTGGATCCCATCCTGCTCGAGGTGGAGATGGCCGGCCTGATCGCGGCCGACCTCGACGGGATCGTCACCAGGTGGAACCGTCACGCCGCGCGCCTGTTCGGGTTGGACGCCGCCGACGCCATCGGGCGTCCCCTGCACGACGTGCTCGTGCCCGAGGGCGAGCGCGAGGCCGGGGCCGAGCTGCTGCGGCTGCTTCGGGACGAGGAGACCTTCGACGGCGAGTGGCTGGCGCCGAAGAAAGGCGGCGGGCGCGCCTGGGTCCGGCTGTCCGCCGGGCCGGTCCGAGACGAGAACCGACGGCACCTCGGCATGGTGCTCGTCGCCCAGGACATCACCGCCCGCCGGCGCGCGCAGGAGGCTCTGGCCGAGAGCGAGGAGCGGCTTCGCATCGCCCTGGGCGCCGGGCGGATGGGGACGTGGGACTGGGACATGCGCCGGGGCACGATGCGCTGGTCGGAGAGCCTTGAGCGCATCCACGGCCTCGAACCCGGCACGTTCGGCGGCATGTTCGAGCACTTCCAGGCGGACATCCATCCGGAGGATCGTCCGGCCGTCCTCGATTCCATGCAGGCGGCCGTGCACGAGGATCGGGAATGGTCGCTCGACTATCGCATCGTCCGCCCGGATGGAGCGGTGCGCTGGCTGGCCGTCCGCGGCCGGGTCCTCAGCGACGACGGACGGGCCACCGGCATGGCCGGGGTCTGCGCCGACATCACCGATCGCAAGGAGGCCGAACGCAGCCTGGCCGTCCAATACGCGGTGTCCCACGTGTTGTCCACCGCGACCTCGGTCGAGGAATCCACGCCCGCCCTGATCGAGGCCATCGCGCAGGCCTTGGGACTGGAGGTCGGCGCGTTGTGGCGGGTGGACGAGGACGTCGACGTCTTGCGGTTCGTCGGCGGATGGAACGCCTCGAGCACCGGCGCCCACTTCCTCCAGAAGAGCCGGGAGTTCCTGTTCGAGCGCGGCTACGGCCTCCCCGGTCGAGTGTGGGCCTCGGGCGAGCCGGCGTGGCTCTCGGACCTCGGGGCCGACGACAACTTCCCGCGGGCCCCGTTCGCGCTCCGGGAGGGGTTGTGGTCGGGCTTCGGCTTCCCGATCACGCTTCGGGACGAGGTCCTCGGGGTGATGGAGTTCTTCAGCCGCCGGGTGCGTCAGCCCGACGAAGAGCTCCTGGCCCTCATGTCCGCCGTGGGAGCGCACATCGGCCAGTTCCTGGAGCGGCGCTCCGCCGAGACCGAGCTCGTCGAGAGTGAGGCGCGCAAGAGCGCCATCCTCGAGTCGGCCCTCGAGGCCATCGTCTCGATGGACGAACACGGGACGATCGTCGAGATGAACACGGCCGCCGCCGAGATGTTCGGCGTCGGCCGGGAGGAGGCCATCGGCCGCGAGCTCGCCGAGGTCATGATCCCCCCGGCGCATCGCGAACGCCACCGGGAAGCCCTCGACCGGTACCGGCGGACCGGCCGTGGGCGGATCCTGGGTCGCCGGCTCGAGCTCAACGGGATGCGCGCCGACGGGACCGAGTTCCCGGTCGAGCTCACCGTCACGCGGGTCGAGCTCCCCGATCCCGCCGAGATCTTGTTCACGGGGTACATCCGCGACCTCACGCCGCGGCGCCGGGCCGAGGAGCTCCAGGCCCGGTTGTTCGAGAGCGAGCGGGCCGCGCGCGAGCAGATCGAACGCGCGCACGAGCGGGAGGCCTTCCTGTCGGAGGCGGGGGTCCTCCTGGCGTCGTCGCTCGACACCCGGCGAACGTTGTCGAAGATCGCTCGCCTCGTCGTGCCCCGCCTGGCCGACTGGTGCGGCATCGACCTCGTCGAGCCCGACGGGTCGATCGCCGTGGTCGCGGCCAACCACGCGGATCCGGACAAGGCGGCGCTGGCCCGCGAATATCGGCGGCGCCACCCGCTGCGGCTGGACGCCGGGAGCGGCGTCGCGTCCGTGATCGCGAGCGGCGTCGCCGAGCTCATCCCCCAGATGACCCCGGACGCGCTCGCCCAGGAGATCCCCGACCCGGAGCGGCGGGCCATCGCCGCCGAGCTGGGGTTCCGCTCGTCCATGGTCGTGCCGCTGGTCGCGCGGGGCCGGGCCGTCGGGGCGATCACGTTCGCCACGGCCGAGTCCGGGCGCACCTTCGGGGAGGACGATCTCGATCTGGCGCAGGAGCTGGCCCGACGGGCCGCCCTCGCCATCGACAACTCGCGGCTGTACGAGGAGCGCAGTCACATCGCCAGGACGCTGCAGCGCACGCTCCTGCCGCGCCGTCTCCCCGAGATCCCGGGGCTCCAGGTGGCCGCCTTCTACCAGCCCGCCGGGATGGTTCGGACCGAGGTCGGCGGCGACTTCTACGACGTGTTCGAGTCCGGCGAACGCGCCTGGGGGGTCGTGGTCGGCGACGTCTGCGGCAAAGGCGTCGAGGCGGCCGCGCTCACCGGCATGGCGCGTCACTCGGTCCGCGGTTCGGCGCTCCGGGAGCCCTCGCCGAGCGCTGCGTTGGAGGACCTCAACCGGATCATGCTCCGGGAGGACGGCGACCGGTTCTGCACCGTCGCGCTGGGACGGATCGAACGCGCCGAGGCCGGCGTCGTGTTGACCGTCGCGTGCGGCGGCCATCCCCAGCCCCTCGTGGTGCGGCGCGACGGACGCGTGGAGCCGGTCGGCGTCCCGGGCTCGTTGCTCGGTGTGCTCGAGCACGTCACGATCGAAGACGCCGTCGCGGGGCTGGCCCCGGGCGACCAGGCGGTGTTCTACACGGACGGGCTCGTGGACGCGCGCCACCCGAAAGCGCTCGACGAGGCGGGACTTCGTGAGCTCGCCGCGAGCTGCGCCGGCGCCACCGCGCAGGAGACGGCGGATCGGTTCGCCGAGGCCGTGGCCGACCCCAGCGACGAGGCGCCCGACGACGTCTGCGTCGTGACCGTCAGTGTGAGCTAGCGGGTTGCGGGACGTTGACGCCCTCGCGTCGGCAACGCCGGAGACTCGCGACCGCTACGTCGACTTCCTGCGCGCAGTCTCGATCTGCGCGGTCGTCCTCGGGCACTGGTTGATCGGCGTCGTCCACGTCGAGGGCGGCCTGATCTCCCTGACGAACGCCGTCGGCGTCACGAGCGGCCTGTGGCTTGGGACGTGGGTCCTTCAGGTGATGCCGATCTTCTTCTTCGTCGGGGGGTTCTCCAACCTGGTCGCGTACGAGTCGTTCCGGCGGCGCGGGCGGAGCACCGGCGCGTTCGTCCGCACCCGGGTCGAGCGGCTCCTGGGCCCCTCGATCGTGTTCCTGGGGGCCTGGACCGTGGTGCAGGTGGTCCTGCACCTGGCCGACGTCGGGCGCCCGGCCGGCCCCAGGCTCTGGGGCGACACGACGTTGTTGCGAGGCGTCCTCCCGCCGGCGCAGACGTTGCCGTTCGGGCCGTTGTGGTTCCTCGGCTTCTACCTCTTGGTCGTCGCGGCGGCGCCCGCGCTGATCGCGCTGCACCGGAGGTTCGGACTGGGCGTTCCGATCGCGATGGCGGCCGCGGCGGTCGTGGTGGACGCGATCGGGTTCGGGGCGGGCCTGCACCGCGTGCGGTACCTGAACATCGTCCCCGTGCTCTTGTTCCCGCACCAGCTCGGATTCTTCTACGCCGAGGGACGGATCGGCGGCCGGCGCCTCCACGCCGCGATGGTGGCCGTGGGACTGGGCGGCCTGGTGCTGCTCACCACCCCGTGGTTCTTCGCGCTGTTCGGGGACGTCCGGTTCGAGTGGTTCCCCGGCATCGGCTATTACCCGAAGAGTCTGACCGGCACCGGCGTCGAGGCGATCTCGAACGCCTATCCCCCCACCGTCTGCTTCCTGCTCGGCGGGGTCTGGACGATCGGGGCGGTCCTGTTGCTCCGGGACTCGGGCCGCAGGTGGCTGGAGCGGGCGCGCGTGTGGAAGGCCACGATCCTCGGGAACGCCGTCATCATGACCCTGTTCCTGTGGCACATGACGGCCTACCTGATCGCGATCCTGGCGTTGTGGCCGCTCGGGTTCGGGAGGGCACAAGGCGGCACGCTCCGGTGGTGGCTGGAGCGGCCCCTGTGGATCGCGGCTCCCGCGGCCGTCCTGGCCGTCCTGGTGGTGGCGCTCTCCCGGTTCGAACGCCGCCGCCCGGCCCGCGTGCCCTCGGGTGCGGAGTAGGCTGGAGGCATGGTCCAGACGGCCCCCGTCGAAACCGAACGTCCCTCCGCCGACGAAGACGTCACGCCTGAGGTCCCGTGGATCGTCATCGTCTGGAACGACCCGATCAACCTCATGTCGTACGTCGTCTACGTCTTCCAGAAGTTGTTCGGCTACCCGAGGCCGAAGGCGGAGCGCCTCATGCTCGACGTCCACCACCGCGGCAAGGCAGTGGTCAGCTCCGGGGCGAAGGAGCGGTGCGAGCTCGACGTCTCCCGGCTGCATGCGCACGGGTTGTGGGCCACCCTCCAGAAGGATCGATGACGCTTCGCCCGCGAGTGCGGCGCGCGAAGGGCGGCTTCGACCTACGGATCTCGAGCCCGGAGCTCGAGGTGCTTCGGTCCCTGCCCGGGCAGCTCCGCGCCCTGCTCGCCGACGGCGACCCCGCCGGGGATCCGGCGCTGGGCCGGCTGTACCCGTCGGCTTATCTGGACGACCCGGGGGCCGCCCGAGAGTTCGACCGCCTGACCCGTGACGAGCTGACCGAGCAGCGACTGGCCAACCTCGACACGATGGAGCGGACGCTGGACGCCCGACGCGTGAACGAGGAGGAGCTGGCCGCCTGGCTGGCCTCGATCAACGACCTCCGGCTGGTCCTGGGCGTGCGCCTGGCGGTGACCGAGGAGAGCGAGCCGCAGGACTTCGAGGCAGACGAGGTCGCGGAGGCCTCCTACGCGCTCTACGTCTACCTGTCCGGCCTGGCGGAGGAGATCGTGGAGACCCTGTCGGGCCCCTGACCGATGTCCTCCCCGGCGCCGGCGACGGCCGGGTATAGGCTCGCGAACAGCGTGACTCGACCGACTGGGGGCGACGGATGATCTCGAACGCGCGGACGATCGGGCGCCTGGCGGCCTTCGCGCTGCTGGCGGTGCTCCTGAGCGCGTGCCTGAAGCTCGACATGGACCTCGAGGTGTCCGCCGACGACACCGTGAGCGGCACGGTCGTCTTCGCCGTCCAGCGCGAGCTGCTCGACCTGGCCGGCGGCAACGTCGAGGACATCCTCGGGACGGACGCGCCGCTTCCCGAAGACGTCGAAGGCGTGACCGTCGAGGAGTACGAAGACGACGAGTTCGCCGGTCAGCAGTTCAACTTCGACGGGGTCGCGCTGTCCGAGTTCAATCAGGAGGGCGGCGAGGAGCAGCTACGGATCGTTCGCGAGGGCGACCGCTTCCGGGTCACGGGCGTGTTGGACCTCAGCTCGGGCCTGGACGCCACCGGCGCCACCGGGTTCGGGGGGCTGGACCCGTCGGAGTTCATGCAGGGGGCCCAGCTGCGGATCCGGATCGCCTTCCCCGGCGACGTCATCGAGTCCAACGGCCAGGTGGACGGCAACAGCGTGACGTGGGAGCCCCGGGTGGGGGAGCGCCAGGAGCTCGAGGCCGTGGCGAGCGCCGTCGGCGGCGGCTCCGGTGACTCGAACCTCACCCTGTGGCTGATCATCGGCGCGATCGTCCTGGTGGCCGCCGTGGTCGTCGGGGTGCTGCTGGCTCGGCGCCGGACGCCCGCCGTCGCCGGCGGCCCGGCCGGCCCGATCTCGGGCGCGCCGGACGTCCCGGCGGGCCCGGTCGAGCCGGGCACGCCTCCGGTGGGATCGCCGCCGCCGGCTCCACCACCTCCGGGTTCGCCCGGCGCGCCCCCGCCAGCGCCACCCGCGGACGAGCGGTAGCGGCAGCCTCGAGAGCCGGCGGCGGGTCAGGCTGCGCCGGCGCCGCCGTCGTCGGGTCAGGCCGCGCCGGCGCCGCCGTCGTCGGGTTCTCCTGGCGTCGGCGGCTCGTGCGCCTCGGAGTCCCGGGACGAGACCCGCCGCCGGATGGCGTCGCCGGTCTCGGTCACGGTCGCGGAGACCGCGTCGCCGAGCGCCCGGACGGCGTCTTTCAGCTCCGACTTCGCCTCGTCGTCGCGGAGCGTGTCGCCGAGTGCGGTGAACGCCCGGTTCAGCTGGTCGCCGATCTGGCGCGCCGCCTCCTCGAGCTTGCGCTGCGCCTCCTGCGCCGACTCTGCGGCGGCGTTCTCCCCCCCGGACTCGCGATACCGGCCGGCCACCCGGCGCCCCCACGACGAGAACCGCTCCCCGGCGTCGTTCCACGCTTGCTTCGCGTTGTCGGCCATCGACCACCTCCGTCGTCGTCACGTCTCTGGGGCTTCCGCTCGCGCGTTCGCGCTCGCTTCTCGAGGCCCCCGAACCCCACCAGCGTAACGCCGTATGCGCGCTCGGTCGGCGCCGGTAAGGTCGAGGGATGGGGCAGACCAGAGCCGTGTCCGAGACCGCCTCGGCCGTCGAGATGCCGGCCCCGCTGCGCCGCGACGTCCGGCTCCTGTCGACGATCCTGGGCCGCGTCCTGGTCGAGTCGGAGGGCCAGGACCTGCTGGACGACGTCGAGCGCCTGCGCCGCGCGACGATCGCGCTTCGGCGAGCGCCCAACGCCGAGCACCGCGCCACCGTGCAGCGGATCGTGCGGTCGTCCGACGGCGAACGCGCCGAACGCGTGGCCCGCGCCTTCACCTGTTACTTCCAGCTGG
>DASUTU010000016.1:0-19590 GCA_036374435.1 Actinomycetota bacterium
TCCGAGTCGACCTCCTCGATGAGGTCGCCGAGCTCGGTGTCTTCGCCGACGGGCGACTGGAGCGACAGCGGCTCGCGCCGGCCCATCTCGGTCAGGTCGTCGATCTCCTCCACCGTGGTGTCGAGCGCCTTGGCCAGCTCCTCGCGGCTCGGCTCGCGGCCCATGGTCTGCGCGAACTGGAACCGCGTCCGGTTCAGCTTCCGGAGCCGGTCGTGGATGTGCACGGGCAGCCGGATCGAGCGCGATCGGTCGGCGATGGCTCGCGTGATGCCCTGGCGGATCCACCAGGTCGCGTAGGTCGAGAACTTGAAGCCACGGCGCCAGTCGAACAGCTCGACGGCGCGCATCAGCCCGATGTTGCCCTCCTGGATCAGGTCGAGGAGCGGCAGGCCCTGCCCCTGGTACTTGCGGGCCACCGAGACGACCAGCCGGAGGTTGGCCATGATGAATCGCTGGCGCGCGGCCTCGGCCTTCCGGACTTCCTGGCGCGCCTTCATGATCGATTTCTCCGACCGAAGCCGGCCGGCCCGGAGGCGCTCCTCCGCCTCTTTGCCGTGCTCGATCAGGATGGCGAGCTCGACCTCCTCCTCCTTGGTGAGGAGGGGCTCGCGCGCGGCGGCCTCGAGGTACAACCTCAGGTCGTCGGCGTCATCCGTGCCGAGCGGTCGTGCGGGCTCTGGCATCTATTCACTCTCCTCCTCGAAGCTTCTGCCCAGGCGAGCGACGCTCCATCGGCCCCCCGGGGGAAACTTCGGGACGTACCGTCGTGATCCCTGCGGACAGGGACCGGGGCACCACGAAACGCGGCCTTCCCCGGCCTTCGGATGGGATCGTACCCACCGTCCTCAGTCCTGTAAAGGGAGACGAATGTGTAGACATCGTGAAGACCCTGGTTATTCCCCCATTTGGGGGAAACGATGCCTCGCCCCCGGGTCGGAAGCGGCCGCGGAGACTTCCCCCGGGGCCGGCCCGGATTCCCGATCTGATCATCTCGACCGGGTCCAATGGCCGGACCCAGACCGGAGGAGGTCGACCGTGAGGGACGAGATCGCGCTCGAGCAGGACATCGACGAGGTCCTGAACACGCCCTCGGACCTCGAGATCCACGTGATGGGTGAGCCGAACGGGGCGGCCTCCGGGCCCGGCCTGTTCCGTCTCGGTGGCCGGCCGGCTAGGACACGCGCACGGACAACACGGGCGCGAGGCCGCCGGCCACCACCGTCCAGGTGGCGCCCCCGTCCGCCGAGCCGAACACGTCCCCGGACGTCGCGCCGAAATACAGGCCGAGCGGGTCACGCCCGTCTTGTCCGAACGCCTGCCGAAGGATCGTGAGGTATCCGCTGGGGGGCAGGCCGTCCCCGCGGGCCGTCCAGCTCGCCCCGGCGTCGCCGGTCTCGAAGACCCGCACCGTACCGTCGGAGGTCACGCGATCGCCCGAGGAGTTGAGCGGGATGACGAAGGCGCGCCCGGGGTCTCGGGGATCGATGGCCAGGGGGAAGCCGAAGTCCGAGGGGAGCCCGGCCGCGATGTCGGTCCACGTCGCCCCGGCGTCGTCCGAGCGGTACACGCCCCCATGGAACTGCATGAAGAGCCGCTCCGGCCGTGTCGGCGCGCGATGCATGTTGTGGACGCAGAGGTCGATCGTGTCGGCCCACGCCTCCTCCGGCAGGTACCTCGGCACCAGGCCCTGGTTGCCGTGGCCCCAGGTCGCGCCCCCGTCGTCGGAGAGCCACACGCCCACCGCCGAGATGCCGATGGCCAGACGGCTCGGGTCGCCCGGCCACGGGCAGATCGAATGAAGCGCCAGCCCGCCGGCTCCCGGCTGCCAGGACGGGCGGGTCGGCTGATCCCACAGCCCGCGGTTCAGCTCCCACGTCATCCCGCCGTCCCGGCTCTCGAACAGCGACGCGGGCGCGGCCCCCGCGTACACCAGGCCGTCCTCCTCGCCGGGCACGACCGTCCAGATCCGCTCGACGCTCGCGTCTTCTCCTTCGGGCAGCCGGGGCCCGTTCGTCTGCTCCCACTCGCCGCCGGGATCGTCGGTCACGAACACCCGGGGACCGAACTGCCCGTGCGTCACGCTCGCGTAGTAGCGGCCGGTCCTCCGGTCCCGCATCGCGTATTCGACGGCGTTACCGGGGAAGGCGCGCGCGGCCACCTCCATGGCGCCGCCGTGCGGCCCCCGCAGGACGAACAACCCCTTGCGGGATCCCACCAGTACCTCGGTCTCCTCGGCGCCGCCGGACACCGCTCCGACGATGTCGAGACGATCGTGTTCGGCGACCCGGGCCTCGCCGCCCACCCGCTCGCCCGCCAGGAAGACGGCGACGTGTTGGCGAACCACGCCCCGGTCGTCGAGCACCCATCCGCCGAGCTTGGGATGGCGGCGTTCGAGATGACGGAGGACCTCGGTCACGGTCGACCCGGCCACGGAGACCTCCCGTTCCCCACCGGCCAGGTCTCGGAGTGGGGGTCGCAGGCGGATGACGGCCATGGTCGGCGATTGTAGGGCCCTCCGGGCCGGACCGCAGGTCGTCGACCCGCTCGCGCGAGGCGCATCATGGCCCACAGCACGAGCCGGATGTCGAGGCGGTGAGGATGACGATCGAGGTACCCGAGAGCCGGTGGATCGATCTGGACGGCCCCACCCACTACGTCGAATGGGACGGGCCGCCCGATCGCACGTTCGTGCTCGTCCACGGCCTGGGCGGGTCCCTGCTCTCGTGGCTGGGCGTGGCGCCCGGGCTGGCCGGCCGCGGACGGGTGGTCGCGCTGGATCTCGCGGGGTTCGGCCGAACGCCCCGAGCCGGGCGCCGCTCCCGCCTGTCGGACAACCGGGCCCTTCTGAGCCGGTTCCTCCACGAGGTGGCGGGCGGCGGCCCGGTCGTGTTGTGCGGGAACTCGATGGGCGGCGGGATCGCGCTGCTCCAGGCGGCGCTCGAACCCGACACGGTCACGAGCCTGGTCCTGTCGAACTCCGTCTTCCCCTGGGTATGGGGGGCCTATCCCGCCCCGATCGTGATGGTCGGGTTCGGGCTGTACCAGGTCCCCCGCCTCGGGGAGTGGGTGACCCGGCAGCGCATGACCCGGCTCGAGGCCGAACGCGCCGTGCGACTCGGGCTGAAGATCATCTCGGCGAACGTGGACGCGATCGATCCGGAGCTGGTCCGGCTCCACGTCGACCAGTTCCTGCGACACCAGTCCGATGGCGACGCCGGTCCGGCGTTCCTCGAGTCCGCCCGTTCGCTCATGGCGCTGGGCCGCCGTCGCGAGGCGACGCGCTGGGTCCTGGACTCGGTCCGGTGCCCGGTGCTGGTGATCCACGGCCGGGAGGACCGCCTGGTGCCGGTTCGGTACGCCCAGTCGGCGACCGACGGCCACCCTCACTGGACGATGCGGGCGCTCCCGAAGGTGGGCCACGTCCCGCAGATGGAGGCGCCCGAGCGCTGGTTGGCCGCCGTCGGGGAGTGGCTGGAGGCCGGTTCGGCGCGATCCTGACGGGCCTGCTGCGGGCCGCTAGACGCCGGCGGCCTTGGCGAGCTCCGCGATCGCATCGTCGAGCGCCAGCGCGAGCGCGTCGACGTCGGGGACGCCGTCCCAGTCGGCGGTGATGCCGAACGCCATCGTCCCCCCCAGCGAGGTGCAGGCGATCGACAGGGCCGAGTTCTGCCCGAGCGGCATCGACGGGTACGCGGCGACCACTCGAGCCCCGGCCAGGTACATGGGCTGTTGCGGGCCGGGGATGTTCGAGACGACCAGGTTGAACCAGGGGCCGCGGCTGGCGAGCCGGGTCGCGGCGGCGAGGAGCCCGCCCGGGGCGTAGGCGCCCAGCGCGATGATCGTGTCGGCGCTCATCGCCATCATCGACTCCTTCAGGTGGCGGGTGCTCTCTCGCACCTGGGCCAGGCGGCCCTTCGGCGACATCCGCCCGACCGGCAGGTCGACGAACGCCGGCGCGACCCGGTTCCCGACCGCGCCTTCACGCCCCGTCCGGACGGAGACCGGGACCATCACCCGGAGGGTTCGGCCCCTGGTGCGTTCTCCTCGGGAACGGAGCAGCCGGTACAGGGCACCGCCGGCCGCCGAGAGCACCGCGTCGTTCACCGTTCCGCCGAGCGCGTCCTTGATCTCCTTGAACCGCGCCATGGGCGCCTCGGTCATGGCGAAGCGCCGGTTGGGTCCGACGGCCACGTCGAACGGTGATTCGGGCCGGGCCCCCATGTCGAAGATGCTCCGCACGCCGGAGACGATCGCCCCCAGCCCCAAGGCGGCCAGCGCCGGAGACCGAAACGCGGTGGCCGCGGCGGCCCCCAGCGCCTCGAACGGGTGGGTGGCGAGCTCGCGGAAGGCCCCGTCCACCAGGTCCCGGCCCGAGGGTTCCGGCTCGGGCTCCCACGGCGACGGGGGCGAGGGCGGCGCCGCTTCGGGCGACAGGTCGTACATGGCCGCGGCCAGGTGCATGCCGGACAGGCCGTCGATCATCGCGTGGTGGACCTTCAGGAGGGTGGCCACGTGCCCGCCCTCGAGCCCCTCGATCACGTAGAGCTCCCAGAGCGGCTTGGAGCGGTCGAGTGGCCGCGACAACACGCGCTGGACGTAATCGGCCAGCTCACGGCGGCCGCCGGGCGCGGGGAGCGCACTCCGGCGAAGGTGGAAATCCAGATCGAAGGCGGCGTCGTCGACCCACAAGGGCAGCCCGAGGTCGAACGGCACCATGAGGACCTTCTGGCGGAACCTCGGGACCAGGTGAAGGCGCGAGGCCATCGACGAGGCGACGTCCTCGAAGCGGAGCGTCCCGTCCGGACGGGTCGAGGGGTCGAGCACGGAGAGCCCGGCGACGTGCATGTGCATGGCCGGCCGCTCCAGGTACAGGAACGACGCGTCCAGGGCGGAGAGCCGTTCGGCCATGCCCTCACGGTACCGCTCCCCGTCGACGCGAGAACCGGTGCTACCCTCCGCGCCGATGCGCCGAAGCCACCGCTCGGCGAGGGCACTTCGGGCCGCGGCCGTGTTGGGGTTCGCCTCGTTCGTCGCGCTCGTGCCGTCCTCCATCGGCCGGGCCACGGGGCCTGGCGGCGAGGAGCACCAGGTCGAGGCGATCGACAACGTCTTCGCTCCACGGACAACCCGCATCGCCCCCGGCGACACGGTCACGTGGACCAACGACGGCCGCAGCCCGCATACCGTCGTGGCCGACGAGGGTGCCTTCGATTCGGACATCGTCGACCCCGGCGGGTCCTTCTCGTTCACGTTCGGACGGGCCGGCGCGTACCCGTACCACTGTTCGCTGCACGGGGCGCCCGGGGTCGGCATGGTGGGGCTGGTCCTGGTGGGCGACGTCTCCGTTCCCGGACGAACGTCGGAGGTCGGCCCCGGCCGGGAGGAGCCACCCGGCCGGCCCGGGGAGACGGTGCGGGTCCCCCAGGACGCGGACACGATCCAGGAGGCCGTGGACCGCGCGGAGCCCGGCGGCCTGGTGTTGATCTCGCCCGGCGTCTACGAGGAGGCGGTGCTCGTGACGACGCCGTTCCTCACGATCCGCGGCCTGAGCCGGAACGACACGATCCTGGACGGCGGGTTCGAGCTCGACAGCGGGATCTCGGTGATCGAGGCCGACGGGGTCGCCATCGAGAACCTCACGGCGCGCAACTACGTGCTGAACGGGTTCCTGTGGACGAGCGTGTTCGGATATCGGGGGTCGTACCTCACGGCCTACAACAACGGCGACTACGGCCTGTTCGCCTACGACTCCGCGTACGGACAGTTCGACCGGTCGTACGCGAGCGGACATCCGGACTCCGGCTTCTACATCGGCCAATGCCGGCCGTGTCACGCCGTCGTGACGGACGTGCTTGCCGAGAACAACGCGCTCGGCTTCAGCGGCACGAACGCGGCCGGCGAGCTCCTGATCGTGAACTCCGAATGGCGACACAACATGAGCGGCATCGTGCCGAACACGCTCGACTCCGAGGAGCTCGCCCCGCAGAGCGACGCGCTGATCGCCGGGAACTGGGTCCACGACAACAACAACACCGAAGCCCCCGCCAAGCCGCTGCAGTACCCGTCCCTGGGCATCGGGATCATCGTCAACGGCGGCCGGGACAACCTGGTCACGCAGAACCTGGTCGAGGACCACGAGAGCTTCGGCATCGCCATGTTGCCCTCCCCCGACGAGAACCTGTGGTTGACCGAAGGCAACGAGATCCGCGACAACGTCGTGCGAAGCTCGGGCCGGGCCGACCTGGCCGTCGGCGGGCCGGCGGGCGGCGGGGACTGTTTCGCCGGCAACGAGTACTCCACGAGCCTTCCCGCGGCGATCGAGTGGCGAGGCGGCTGCGGGTCGTGGCTGCGATCGCTGCCCGGCGGATCGATGGGGGTGGCGCTCGGCCCGTTGACGCGGTATCTGGAGGCCGCCCTGGGCGACCTCGAGGTGGGCGACTGGCGAGCCCAGCCGATGCCCCCTGCCCGGGAGGAGATGCCCGGCCCGGCGCAGGCGCCGCCCAACCCGGCCATCGCCGAGGTCGCCGTTCCGCAACGAGTCCAGATCCGAGACGCCCGGGCGCTCGACGTCCCCGCGTCCACCGACGTCTCCAGGGAGGTCACCGTGCTCGGAGTCCCGCTCTCCGCCGGCCTGGCCGGAGTGCTCATCGGCCTGTACGCGTACGCGTTGCCCCTGATCCTGTATTCGTCCTGGGTCTCCATCGCCTTGTGGGACCTCGTCCGCCAGGAGGCGGTGCCGAATCGCGTTCGCGTGGCGTGGATGGCCGGGGTGATCGCCGTTCCCGTGCTCGGCCCCGTCGCCTATTACACGCTGGGACGATCTCCCATCCAGCGTTCGCTCCGGGTGATGCTCGTCGCGGGCGGGATCGCCATCTACGTCGCCCTCGCCGCCGTCGGCGTTGCGCTGGCCGGTTGACGGCTGCGAACTACGGGACCTGTTGCTCCTGAGGGGTGGCGCGGGCCAGGCTCGCCGCCACCGCGCCAGCGAGGATCAACGCGCCTCCGAGCCCCGTTCCGGCCGTGACCCGCTCGTCCAGGAAGATGAAGGCCAGGAACGCCGCCGACAGCGGTTCGGTCGCCGAGATGATCGCGGTCCGAACGGCGCCGATCCGCTGGATCGCCCCGAGCAGGCACACGAACGCCCCCGCCGTCGCGACTCCCATCGCCGCGATCTCCCACACGTCCGCGGCCGAGGACGGAGCGGTGGCACGGCCGGTGGCGGCCGCGAACGTGAACAACCCCAACGACGCCCCGGCCGCCACCCACGTCGCGCTCGTGAGCGGGCTGGTCCGGCGCAGGATCAGGTCGGTGCCGACCAGGTAGCCGCTGTAGGTGACCGCCGCGGCCAGGGCGAACGCGACGCCCGCAGCCTCGATGGCGAGCCCCGATCCCGTGCCGGCCACGATGCCGGCTCCGAGCACGGCGCAGGCCAGCGCCAGCAGCGTGAGCATCGCGGGCGCCCCGCGGCCGAGCGCCCACGCGCCGAGCGTGACAAACACGGGATAGGTGAAGAACAGCAGGCTGACCGCCGCGGCCGTCCCGCGCCTGGCCGCGGAGAAGAACAACGTCGCCTCGACCGCGTAGCCGAACACGGCGAGCGCCGCGAGACCGACGCGTTCGCCCCGGTGGGCGAGGAGCGGCCGTCGGAGCGAGACCACTACCAGCGCTAGGACCACCGCGGCGATGCCGAACCGGGACGCCAACATGGACTCGACGGATATCCCCCGTTCCAGCACGTGTTTGCCGAGCACGACGATCCCGCCGAACTGGAGCGACGCCGCCGCGGCGAGGGCCCCTCCGAGCAGATCCCCGCGGGCGCGGGTCCCGGTCGAGGCCGGCACCGGTCAGCCGGCCGAGTCGACGAGCTCGATCCGCATGCGCTTGAACCCCTTGCCCTTGTTCTCGGTCTTCGCCACGCGGACGCGGCCGACCTCGGCCGTCGAGCGAACGTGGGTCCCGCCGTCGGCCTGTTTGTCGAGCCCGTCGATGTCGATCACCCGGATCGGATCGACCGAGTCCGGGATCAGGTTGACCTTGGTCCGGATGAGATCGGGGTCGGCCAGGGCCTCGGCCCGGGGAACGAAGCTGACCGTGACGGTTCTGCCGGCGGCGAGCTCGTCGTTCAGCTTCCCCTCCACCTCGCGGCCGAACTCGGCCCCGATCGTCTCGAGCTCGAAGTCCATGCGCGCCGCCCCCGGCTCCATGTTGCCTCCGGTCACCTTGACGCCGTAGTCGCGGAACACGATGCCCGACAGCGCGTGGAGCGCGGTGTGGGTCCGCATCAAGACGTGTCGCCGGTCCCAGTCGATCTCGGCCTGGACCGACGTGCCGGGTTCGGGCGGGGTGCCCTCGATCACGTGGAGCTGGCGCCCTCCCTGCTTGACGGTGTCCGAGACCCGCACCTCTCCGCCGTCCCAGCGAACCACGCCGGTATCTCCCGGCTGGCCGCCTCCACGGGGATAGAAGACCGTTCGGTCCAGGACGATCCCCTCGGGCGACACCTCGGTCACGGTCGCCTCGCACGAACGGACGTACGCGTCGGTGGAATACAGCTCCTCGGTCATCGGCGGAGAGGGTACCCCACGGACCGCGGCCGGCCCGCAGAGAGGTCGGTCAGCCCACGGCGACCTCGTGGGCGCCCGGGAAGGCGGCCTCACCGGCGCGGATCGGGACGGACAGCCAGTTCTCGCCGGGCGGGATCGGGCAGCTCCAGTCGGGGTTGTACGCGCAGTACGGGTTGTAGGCGTAGTTGAAGTCCACGTGGACGGTGCCGTCGAGCGACGGCGGCTCCACCTCCAGATAACGCCCCGCCCCGTAGGACTCGGAACCACTGGTGGCGTCGCGAAACGGCAGGAACAGCTCGGGCGTGTCCCGGGACGCGAACAGCGTCGCCTGCGCCGGCCGGCCCTCGACCTCGAACCGGACCACCCCCGCGCGCCGGTAGTGCTGCTCGCCTCCGGTGGTGGTCGCCATCACGAGGTCCTCGTCGGCGTCCACACCGTCGGTTTCGAGCGGCGCCCGGATCTCCAGCGAGGGGTTCTCGGGGAAGTACCTCAGGCCGTCGAAGGCCCGGCGCTGCTCGTCGGTGAGGGGCGACTGTGGGTGGTCGCGGAAGAACTCGTCTTTGTCCCGGCGGAACTCCTCGAGCTCGCTCACGGAATCCTCCAACCGTCGTCGGTCTCTACCCATTCCCCCCCGATGAACGAGGAGATCCGGCCCACCAGGGCCGGGATCTGCGCGAACAGCTCCTCCGGGCCGGCGAACTCGATCAGCTCGGCCCGCGGCATCAACTCGGCGAGGATGCGGCCCACCACCGCCGGGTGGATCTCGTCCCGCTCGATGACGACGATGACCGTCGGGATCTCGACCCTGCGCAGGAGGTCCCGGTCCGGGACCGGCCAGTCCTCCACCACGCCGTGGATGGCTCGAGCCAGGCCGTCGGGATCTTGGTGCTGCCACAACATCCGATCGACCTCGAGCCTCCACGGGGTCCGGACGTAGTCACTCATGCGACCCGGGTCGTTCAGGACCTCGGCGACGACCTCCTCGGGCGTCTTGCCCTCGAGCGTCCCGGCGATCTGGTGGTACCGCCCGGCCAGCGGGAAGGGTAGGTCGAGCCCGGCGGGAAGCAGCCACACCATCCGCTCGAACCGGTCCGGGACCCGGCAGACGAGGTTCGCGAGCGCGCAGGCGCCGAGGGACGTGCCGACCGCGACGGTGGCGCCGAAATGGGCCGCGACCGCGTCCACGTCCCGAGCGAAGTCCTCGAACCGGAATCCCGACACCGGGCTGCTCGACAGGCCGTGGCCCCGGAAGTCGAACCGGACCTTGGTGCCGGGCACGAGGGGCGTGAACGCGGCGAGCTCGTTCCGGTTGTTCGTCAGGCCGTGGGCAAGCACGGTGACGGGTTCGCCGGCGCCGTCCACGTCGCAGTGCAGCGTGGCGTCGATCGTGTGGACCTCGGGCACGGGGATCGACCTCCTGGAGCCCGCGTACGATACCGGTGGGAGGAGCGGAACATGGCCGAGATCCTCGTCGCCCCCACCCAGGACGGTCACTTCACCGTGACCGTTCGCGAGGGAAGCTCCGAGAGCGAACACGCCGTCACGGCCTCGGAGGACGACCTGCGGCGTCTCGGCGGCGGCTACGAGTCCCCGGAGGCGTTCGTTCGCGCCTGCTTCGAGTTCCTGCTCGAGCGCGAGCCGAGGGAGTCCATCCTGCGAAGCTTCGACGTCTCGGTGATCGGGCGGTACTTCCCCGAGTTCGAGTCGACGATCGTCCGGTCCTAAGGCTCCGCCGGTCGAGCCGGTCGCTCAGGGCAGGAGACGGCCGATGACGCCACCGACCGTGTCGTCCACCGAGTCCACGGTTTCTTCGACCGTGTCGCCTCCCGGCGACGGCGACGGCTCGTCTCGCTGGGTCGCGGGGTCGGGATCGGGGCGGACGTCGCGGTCGTCCGGCGTCTCCTCGTCGCTCGGCGACGGCGGGGTCGAGGCGCCCTCCGGGCTCGGGGACGGCGACGGGGGCGCACCCTCGGGCGGATCGGTCTCCACGGCCGGGACGGGTCGTCGTCGCCCTCGACGTCCGGCGGCGATTCGGTGGTGATCTCTCCCGAGCCGCCGTCGGGCTGGACGGTCCCGGCCTCGGCCGGGGCCACCCATCCGGACGCCAGTACCGCCGCCGGTGCCGGCGAGGGGACCTGGGGCGGCGGCGACCCACTTGAGCGCGAATGTTGCGGCGCAGCCCTCAGGCCGTTCTGGAGGGGCCCGCGTCCAGCGCTTACGAAACGGCGTCGAGCGCCCGGCGCGCCTGGGCCAGGTGGAACCGATCGTGGCCGGCGATCATGCGGAACAAGAGGTCGAAGCTCTCCGGACCACGTTCGGCGTGGAGGCCCACCCTGGACCGCTCCACGTCCGAGGAGCGCTCCCACAGGGCGACGTTCGCGATCCGGAGGGCATCGAACGTGTGAAGCAGATCCCCGGGCTCCTCGTCGCGATGCCGCAGCCGGTCCACCCAGAGCGCCTGGTCGTACCCGAGCAGGTTCGGCTCGTCGTGCGCCACGATCCATCGGTAACGAGCCGCCGAGACGATCTCGGCGTCGACGGCATGACCGAGGCATTCGAGCACCGACCACTCCCCCGGTTCCGGGCGTTCGGCCAGCTTCGGACCGGCCTCCTCCACGATCTCCCGCCACCGTTCGAGGGTCGTGGCCTGCGCCTGCGCGGGGTCGTCGTCACCGAGCAGGCCGAGGAGGTGTTGCTGGTATCCGGTCGGATCGGAGACCGGGTCGGGTGAAGGAGGACCCGGCATCACCGCACCTCCGGGGCATCGGCCGCGAGGTCGTCCTGGGGAGCGAGATCGGCACGGATCCGGCCGGCCCACCGCGCCACGAGCGCGGTGAGGGTGAGGAACACGATGCCCGAGGCGATCAGGACCGGCCTGGCGCGGTCGTCGTTCCAGACGAGCACGAGGATCACGGCGGGAACGATGAACCCGAGGTTGTAGGCGATGTCGAACAGCGCGAACGCTCGACCACGGAAGTCGTCGGGCATGGCCTGCTGGAGGATGGTGTCGGCGGAGATCTTCCCCACGAAGAAGGCGAAGAAGCCGCAGAAGAGCAACACGCTGAAGCCGGCCAGGCCCACCCACAGGCCGAAGACGAGCGAGCTCCCGCCGAGCAGCGCCATCGAGCCGAGCAGCAAGCGCACCGGCGGCACCGTGTCCTTCCACCGCTGCGCGAGAACGAGGCCGAGGGCGCCGCCGATCAGCCCACCGCCGCCGACGATCCCGAGCGCCACCGTGTCCACGTCGCCGGACTCGACCAGCGAGCGGGCGTACAGCGCGAACACGCCGAGCGCGAAGCCCCAGAACTGGTACCGCAACATCTGGAAGGACAACAGCCCGAGCGCCGCCGCCGGCCGGCGGGAAACCTCGCGCACTCCGTTCACGATGTCCCCGATCACGCGTTTCGCCTCGTCGGCGAGGGAGGTCCGGTGCGGGGTCATCTCCATGCGCCGAACGCGCATCGCGACGGGAGCCGAAACGACGAGGGCGGCCGCGCCGGCAGCCACGATCGTCCACGACGGCAAGGCGCCGCCGGCGCCGAAGGCGACCCCGGCCCCCAGCACCTGGAACAGGGCGCCGCCGGCCTGCGAGAGGCCGTTTCCGTTCATCAGGTCCTTGCCGTGCACGACGCCGGGCAGGGCCGCCGACTTGACCGCCAGCATGATCCGGACACACGCCTGCATCACCAGCATCACCAGGACCAGGCCGACGGTGGCACCGACGTTGCCCTCGGACGTCCCGTCACCGAGCGGGATGAGGATGGCCGCCGCGAGCAGCGCCGTGATCACGGCGGTGGCGGCGCTCGACACGGCGAGCACGCGCCGGCGTTCGAAGCGGTCGATCACCACCCCGATGAACGGCGACAGGAACGTGTACGGCACGTAGAGCGCGAGCACCACCTTCAGCAGGTAGCTCGCCGAGGGGACCGTGGTGATGTCGAAGCCCTCCTGGCCACCGAACGCGATCGACTTGGCGATCGATCCCCGAACCAGGCCGTCCGCGGCCATGACGAGGAACTGGACACCCATCAGCGCCGCGAAGTCGGCGTTCGAGAACGTCGAGAACATCCGGTTGAAGAACCCGCCGAACGCTCCCAACACCCGGAGGATCGGCCCACGTCCCACCCGCAGGCCGGCACCGAACGCGGTGGCCAGCCCCAACGTGGCCCACCCGGCGGCGGTCGAGAACGGACCCCGCAGGACGGCGACCACGATCACTCCGGCGATCACGGTGAGACCGATCGAGATGCCCGGGACGAGCGCGCTCTTGAGCCAGGCGCCCTCGAGATCGAAGAACCGGGCCGCGAGGAGCCCGGGCACCACGAGCAGCAGGCCGAGCGCGACGATCACCCACGCTGTGTGTCCGAGGTTGCCGAAGACGCCGGGATGGTTCCGGTAGAAGTCCGCCACCTCGGCCTCGGCGGCGAGCGCGTTCGCGATCCCCTGATCCGATGGGGTCGCCAACCCCTCGCCGGTCACGACGGCGATGTCGCTCCCCAGGCTGACCAGCGACGGATCCCCCGAGTCCAGCAGCTCCTCGTTCACGGTCCTGCGGTTGAACTGCCGGATCAGAAAAGTGATCGGCTGGCCCGAGTATTCGGCCCGAAGCGCCTCCACCTCGCGATGGAACCCACGCGACATCTTGTTGTAGGTGGCGTCGGTGAGGACGGTGGGCTCGCGCTCGAGAAACGAGCCCACCGCGCCGAAGTAGGTCATCGAGCGCTTCACGGCGTCGCCGGGCAGGCCGGTCTTGGAGACGTTCGTGAAGGTCTTCGACCACCCGTACGACTGGTAGGCGTCGCCGAAGTTCACGATGAACACGATCGGCGCGTCGTCCGGCTCGGTCTCGACGATGGCACGGACGGCGGCGAGGGCGGTCCGGGTTGGCTGGTCGATCCACTGGTTGGTCGGGTCCGCCCAGCGCGACGCGTCCCGCCCGTTCACCCAGATGTAGCCGAACGATCCCACGACGAGCAACGACGCGAGGACGCCCGCGATCTTCGCCGTACCCTCGCGGCGCCACAGCCAACGGATCGCCACGTACGCCCCGAGCCCGGCGAGCGCGAACAGCGCCACCGTTGCGTTCATGAAGCGGTAATAGGGGTACGCGGCCCCCGCCACCCACCCGAACATCCCGAGGAGCGGGAGCAGCATCAGCGCCGAGATGGTTCCGAACCCGTCCGACGGCGCCCGGTCCCTTCGAGCCCGCCAGATGGTCCACCCGATGGCGAGCGCGATCATCGGGACCGTGATCGCGGGCTGGATCGAGCTCACCCAGCCCCCGAGCCGGTTCATGAAGACCTCGCGCGTGTACGGCGGTGGGAGTGCGGCATCGGCGAGCGAGCCCGCCACGCCCCACGGGGCGGCCAGCCAGGAAGCCAGGCCGACGATCATGCCGAACCCGGTGGCCATCAACGACGGCGCGAGCTCCTTCAGGGCGGGGGCGAGATGGAAGCGCGACGTCAACACGCGCAGGCCGAACACCGCCATCAGGGACGCCCCGAACACGACGCAGGTGGTCGGGTGGGTGTACGCGGCGACGATGCCGAACACGAACAGGGCCGTCCGCGCCCCCCACGAGGTCCGTCCCGGTTCGAAGAACGCAAGGATCAGCGCCAGGAAGTACAGGACGGTGATGTTGTCCAGGTACCCCACGTACGGCGTCGTCATGAACAGCGCCGCCGTGGCCAGCATGACGAGCAGGAACAGCAGCGGGTCGCGATGTCGCCGCCAGCTGAACGCGCCAAGGGCGAGGCCGGTCAGGATCGGGACCCCGACCATCATGAAGGCGCTGAACGAATACAGGTCGATCCCGGCTACCCGCTGGAGGATGGAGCCGTACAGCGGCACCGAGACCCGGTACCCGCCGGCGAACATGCTGAACGGACCCCAGTCGTCGACGACGAGCGCGGGCTCGTCGTTCATGAGCACGTTCGATCGCCACGTGTACCAGGCGGGATCCCGGGTGGGGGCGCTGATCGAGGGGTCGCGCAGGAACGTCCACCCGTAGGCGACCAGGAGGAACGCGATCACCGCGACGAGGATCCAGGGGCCCGCCAGCCCGCCGGCCCGACCGTCCTCGGGAAGGCGGACCGCCTCCTCGTGCCGGTCCTTCGTCAGCGCCATCTGTGACCCTTCGTTCCTCTACGGCGTGCTTGCGCCGGCCTCGGGAAGGCAGGGGAGCTGGGACAGGATAGACGACGGGAGGGCCGCCGCGAACACCGTCTCGTCCTCCAGCCCCGGCTCGGGGACCCGCTGCCCCTTGTACGTCTCGGCCTGCGTGAGGTCGAGGAACCACCGGGAGACCTGCTCCAGCGTGTAGCCGTTCTCCTCGAGCTCGTCCATGTCGAGCCAGACCTGGGTGGGACGGACGCGCTGGACGAGCTCGACCTCGTCGTCGTCATCGAACGCCTCGGCGAGACCCGCCGCCACCTTCTTGATGTCGATCATGAACGCGCCGGAGGACTCGGGGTCGCGCTGGGTCCCGTGGTCGGCCGTCACGATCATCACCCACCGCCCCGCTCCGACGGTTGCATCGAGGAAATCGACGAAACGCTCCAGAGCCGCGTCCTGCGTTCGGACC
Organism: Actinomycetota bacterium; assembly: GCA_036374435.1. Taxonomy (GTDB): domain Bacteria; phylum Actinomycetota; class UBA4738; order UBA4738; family HRBIN12; genus CALGFI01. The sequence goes on from DASUTU010000016.1 coordinate 15,148, forward strand.
GCGTCGGACATCTCGATCCCGTCGGCGCTGAACAGGTGCCCGATGGTGTCGATCGCTTTGTAGTTCAGGTACAGGAGGTCGGGCACGTCGTCGGCCCCGAACCCCTCGCGCTCGACCACCGTCTCGATCAGGGTCTGCTGGAACGGCGTCCGCGCCGGCGTGTCGAATCCGTTCGAGAGCTGGGCGAGGTCGTTCTCGCGCCACATCCCGTCGAGCGCGCCGTCGGCCCGGTCGAGCTCCTCCACGTACCCGGAAAGCGGCGGGAGCTCGTTCACGTAGTCGGGGAGCTCGTAGAAAGGAGCCATCGCGCTCGTGAGGTTCCACCGGACGTCTTCGGCGCCGGCCGTCTCGCCGAACTCCTTCTCGCGCGTCACCGCCAGGTCGAGGTCGCCCCCGCCCCACTGGCCACCGTGGCTCATCATCATGACGTGCGCCGCGAGGGTGGCGATCGCCCCGATCTCCGGCTCGTTGGCCATCGCGACGTCGTACATATCGGCCAGCGTTGGTTCGAGCAGGAAGCCGGGGCCGTTCGCGTTGGGCTTCTGCAGACGGCCGTTCACGCGGACGTATTCGTCCACGAACCCGTGGCGGTTGGGGAACGCGCCGGTTCCGATCGTGGCGTGGCCGATCGGCGTGTTCGAAGGCGAGGCGCCCACGGTGGCGTTCGTGAACCACGCCCCCCCATCCACGAGGGAACGAAGGTAGGGCCAGGAGTCCGGCCAGCGTTCGAGCACGTCGTCGCCCGAAGAGTCCCAGATGACGGTCACCACCAGGGCCGGCAGGGGCCGCTCGGACCGCGGCAGCAACGCCTGGGTCTGGGCCGCTCCGTCCGGCGCCTCGAACGGGAACTTCACGAGCGCGCCGGTGGTCGGCGCGAGGTCGGCGAGCGTGACGGGATCGTCGTACACGCCCGGCCGGACGTAGCCGGGGCCGTACAGGAGCAAGGGTACGTCCTGCGTGTAGTCGAATGGGGTCGCGTGCGTGAGCCCTCCGTTCACGAAGTTGGGGTCCTTCGGGATGATCTGGACGTCGCCGCTTCTGGCGAGGTGCACGCCTCGCCACGTTCGGAGCAGGACCTCGGGGTCGAGGCTCTCGCACGCGGTCCGAAGCAGGTCCTCCGCGTCCGACGCCGCCCGCGGCGGCACCGAAGGCGGGGGGTCGCTGGGGAGCTCGGGCTCGGCGGGTCCGGGCATGTCCGCCTCGGCGGTGCACGCGGTCGCCAGGAGCACCAGCGCCAGGATCGCCGGCCGCAGACGATTCACGTCCGCGCCTCGGGCAGGCAGGACAGGTGCGGGAGCAGCTCGATCGGGATCGCCGAGGCGAAGACTCGATCGTCGCGCTCCTCGAGGGGCACGGCGGCGGGGTCCGGGGCGCCCTGCTCCTTCGTGTAGTCCAGGACGAACGTGGCGATCTGCTCGAAGGTGTAGCCGCTGGCCTCCATCACCGGCTCGTCGACGTAGATCTGGCTCGTCCGGACGGCCAGGAAGACCGAGTCCTCGCTCCCCGAGGGGAACGCCGCCTCGAGGTCCTGGGCGAGCTCGCGCGGCGTCACCTGGAAGGCGCCGGACACGACGGGGTCGTACTGCGCGCCGTGGTCGGCCGTCAGGGCGAGCACCCAGCGACCCTCGCCGACCTGCTCGTTCAGGAATTCCAGGAACCTGCCGAGCTCCCGGTCCTGCCACCGCAACGTGTCCTGCATCTCGGGACTGTTCACGCTCCAGATATGGCTCACGTGGTCGATGGCCTTGAAGTTGACGAACAGCAGATCGGGCACGTCGTCGGCCCCGAAGCCCTCACGGGCGATCACCTCCTCGACCATCCGGCCCTGGTACGGGATCCGGGCCGGCGTGGCCCACCCCTCCTCGTATTGCTCGATCGAGTTGTCTCGCCAGTTGCCGTCGAGGGCTCCGTCCTCCCGGTCCACGGCCTCGGTGTAGGCCGAGAGGGGCTGCAGGTCGTTCACGTAGTCGGGGAACGTGTAGTACGGGCGGTTCCTCCCCTGGAGGTTCCAGATGGTGCCCTCCGCCCCCTCGTTGTCGGCGGCCGAGGGGACCCGGAGCACGGCGACGTCCTGGTCGCCGCCTCCCCACAACGCCCCGTGGCTCGCCATGTTGAGGTGCCAGGTGACGCTGGCGAGCGCCCCGACGAGGGGCTCGTTGTCCAGGGCCCGGTCGTACAGGTCGCCCAGCGTCGGCTCCATCAACAGGAGCGGGCCCAGCGCGCCGGCGCGGATCATGTCCGGTCCCAGCCGGAACTCGGCGTCGGTCTGGCCCGTGTGCATCGGGAACGCTCCGGTGCCCATCGTGGCGTGGGTGGCCGGCGTGATCGACGGGCTCGAGCCCACGCTCGCGCCTTCGTACCAGATGCCGTCCTCGATCAGGGAACGCAGGACGGGCCAGTCGTCGGGGAACTCATCCAGGACGCCGATGCCCCCGGCGTCCCACACCAGAGTGACGATCAACGCCGGAGGGGTCTCCGGCCTCGAGATCTCCGGGAGCGCCGCACCGTCGGGCGCCTCGAAGGGGAACCGGAGCAGCCTGGCCTGCGTCGGCGCGACGTCGGCGAGGGTGGCCGGCGTTTCGACCCGGCCGAGGGCCGGGATCACGCCCGGGCCGTACCAGAACAGCGGGACGACCTGGAGGTAGTCCCACGGCCCCGAGTGCGGGAAGTTGGTGCCGACGAAGTTCGGCTCCTGCGGCACGATGGCGATCTGCCCCGAGCGGTGGAGATCGGTTCCCCGCCAGACCCGGAGCAGGTGCTCGTGTGGCATCGCGCAGGCGGCCTCCTCGATCGCCCCGGGGACCGGCAGGATCTCCGACGCCTCGGAGGGAGCCGCGGCCTGCGTCGGACCGGTGGTCCCCCCGGCGGCGCGGTCGGGAGGCGTGCCCGTCCCCTCGGCGGCGTCGGTACACGCGGCGGACAGCAACGCGATGGCGAGCCCGACGGAGACGACGGCGGCGCCTGCCGATCCGCCCGGCCGCCGGAGGATCACTCGCGGGCCTCGGGCAGGCAGGGCAGCCGGTCGAGCATCGACGACGGGAACGCGGCCTGGAACACCGGGTCGTCGGCCTCCTCGGCCGGCACCGTCACCCCGGGCTGCGCGACGTCCGCCTTGGTGAGCCCCATGATCCAGGCGCTGACGTCCTCGAGCGTGTGGCCGTTGGCCTCGAGCGCTTCCACGTTGACGAACATCTGGGTCGGCTGCACGAGCTCGACGATCTTCGTGTCGTCCTCCGGGTTCCCGAACGTCTCGTTGATGCCGTTGGCGATGGGGGTGGCCGAGATCTGGAACGCGCCGCTCACGTCCGGGTCGGGGATCGACCCGTGGTCGGCGGTGAGCACGAACGCCCACTCGCCTTCGCCCACCGTCTCGTTCAGGAAGTCGACCAGGACCTCGAGCTGTTCGTCCTGCGCCCGGACGGCGTCCTGCATCTCGACGCCGTGCATCGTCCACACGTGGCTGATGTAGTCGATCATCTTGAAGTTCACGAACAGCAGGTCGGACACGTCGTCGGCACCGAACCCCTCCCGCTCGATGAGCTCCATGAGGACCCGGGTCTGGTAGGGAATCCGGGCCGGGGTGTCGAACCCCGACAGCAGCGGCGCGATGTCGTTGTCGCGCCACCGGCCGTCGATCCGGCCGTCCGCGGCGTCGACGGTCCGGACGTCGTCTTCGAACCCGGGGACGTCGTTGATGTAGCGGGGGAAGTGGTAGAAGGGCTGCAGGACCGGCGTCAGGTTCCACTCGAATCCCTCGGCACCGAGCGTCTCGGCTCCGACCTTCTCGCGGATCACCGCGATGTCTTCGTCGCCGCCGCCCCAGAGCGAGCCGTGACCGAGCATCCCGAGGTGGATGCTCACCGTGCCGAGCTCACCCACAACCGGCTCGTTGCCCATCGCCACGTCGTACAGGTCGCCGATCGTCGGCGCCGCGAAGTACTGAGGTCCGAGCTTCCAGGGCGTGGTCAGCACCTCTCCGATGCGCATCCGATGGGCGGGAAGGCCGTGATTGCGGGGGAACAGCCCGGTCCCGATGGTAGCGTGGGTCTGCGCCGTACTCGTCGGGGTGGTGCCGACGGTGGCGCGTTGGTACCAGGTCCCCTGGGGAATGAGCGACCGCAGGTACGGCCAGTCGTCCGGCCACTGTTCCAGGACGTTCATCCCCGCTGCGTCCCATACGATCACGAGGAGCAGTCTCGGGGGTGGCCCGTCGCCGGCCACCGCCTCCCGCATCGGCGATCCGTCGGGGGTCCGGAACGGGAAGCCGAGCAGCTCACCCTGGGTGGGCGCGATGCCCGCGAGCGTCACCGGCCGGGCCACCTCGCCGCTCGGGGCCACGTGGCCCGGGCCGTACCAGAACATCGGGATGTCCTGGGCGTAGTCCCACGGTCCGACGTGAGGGAGGCCGGCGCCCACGAAGTTCGGCTCGATCGGGAGGATCTG
>DASUTU010000017.1:0-15038 GCA_036374435.1 Actinomycetota bacterium
ACCGTCCTCCTCTACGACTACCCTGAGCATCGGCGTACCTCCTCTCGCCGGCGTCACCACGCCGACAGCTCCGATCACGAATCGACCGGAGGGTACGCCACGCCCATCACCAGGTCCCGCATCCACAACTTTCGTTCATACCTCTCGGCTACTTCCGCTGCATTGGGCGGAACACGGGCCGGACGAGCTGCTCGCAGGGCCGCTACGTATCGGCCTCCGAGCTCGAACGAGAGGTCGAGGATCTCTACGAGGGCGTCCGGGTCCCCGCGGCGCTCAGGCACCGGCTGGAGCGCGTGCTCCGCGTCGAGGTCGCCGACCGGGAACGGCACCGGGCGGAGGCCGCGGAGTTCCTCTCACGGCGGCTCCACCAGCTCGCAAACGAGCGGGAGAAGCTCCTTCGCGCCTACTACGCCGACGCGATCGACGTTGCCACCCTCAAGCGCGAGCAGGCTCGCATCAACGCGGAGGTGGCGGAGGCCGAGGCACAGCTCGCGACCGATGGCGGGAGGCTCGCTCAGGCGAAGCAGATCATCGACCTCGCCCTCGACCTGGCGAAGGACTGTGCGGCCAGTTACCGGAAGGCTAGGCCCGAAGTCCGCAAGATGTGGAACCGGGCCTTCTTCCGCACGATCCGCGTTCGGGACGCCGCGATCGCCGACTTCACGTACGAGGAGCCGTTCGCGTCCCTCCTCGGTTCACACAAAGGCTCGATGGTGGACCCAAGGGGACTCGAACCCCTGACCTCATGGCTGCCAGCCATGCGCTCTACCAACTGAGCTATGGGCCCGCGGTCGGTCAGTCTAACGAACCGGCTGCGGCCTGCCCGGGAGCGTCGAGCTGGACCCGGGGCGCGTCGAGCCACAGCCGTTCCAGGTCGTAGTACTCGCGCTCCTCCTCCGCGAACACGTGCACGACCACGTCCACGTAGTCGAGAAGCACCCACCGGCCCTCGGTCTCGCCCTCCCGTCGGACCGGGCGGCGCTCGAGCCCGCGGAGCGCCTTCTCCACCTCCTCGACGATGGTGCGGACCTGGCGGTCGGTCTGCCCGGAGCAGATCAGGAAGTAGTCGGTGATGACGATGAGGCCGCGAACGTCGAGGATCGCGATGCGCTCGGCCTGCTTGGAGGACGCGGCTCGCGCGGCGGCGAGGGCGGCCTCCCGGCTCTCGTCTGCGTGCGGTCGGTTAACCGGCACGCCGTCCTTCGGTGCTCGTCAACCCGTGAAATCCTTCCCGACCACGATCGTGACCGGCGCGATCCCGGACGCCACCGAGACGTTCACGCTGCCGGTTCCAATCAAGTCTCGCACACGTTCGCCCAGAGCGACGTCCCGGGACGATCCCACCACGATCAAGGTCTCCTCGTGAGCGAAGTCGGACGCGTTCTCCGACACCACGATGCGGAACCCGCCGGGGACGAGGTGTTCGGCCACGAGCTGGCCGACGCCCGGCACGCCGCTCCCGTTCAGGGCGATGACGTTCACGACCTCCCGGTCGGGGCCGCCGAACGCCTCCACCAGCGCCGCGCGGACGGCCTCCGGGTCGGCCATCACGACCCCGCTTGCCGCCTCCGATGCCGGAACCGAGCGGACGGTCGCCCCGGCCGAGCTCTGGAAGACCTGGAGCACCGAGGATGGGGAGTCCGAGCTCGCCAGGTCCGGCGGCTGCCACGTCACGGCCCCGCCGAACAGGCCTCGCAGGACGAGCTCGAACGCGGCATCGCGGCCGTCGCCGGCCTCCTCGAGGAGCTCGACCGTTTCCGCGCCGTCCAGCGTCCGCTCCCCGACCACGATCCCGCCGGCTCGGTCGATCACCGCCGCCAGCCGGCTCGTGTCCAGCTCGACGTGGTGGTCGACCCACACGCCGAGCAGGTTCGCCACCGTGGTGGCGGCCTGCTGGGGATCGAGCTCGAGGGCCTCGCGCAGGCTGGCCTCGCCCTGGCCGGGGATGGTGACTCGAGCATCCCTGGGTACCGCCAGGACGCCGTCGGGGCCGCCGGTCGAGCCCACCACCGCGGGGAACGGCCCCTCGTCCGTGCGAACCACCAGCAGCGCCAGCCCATCCGCCCGCACCTCGTCGACCGGCTCGGCGGTCGCCGCTTCCCGCTCTCGCGACAGGACGAACGCCCCGACCGCTCCCACCGCCAGGATCAGGACCAGGACCAGCGTGAGCCACACCCGCCTCGTCACCGGTACAGGCCCGCCTTCTCGATGTAGGTCTTGACGCCTTCGGGGACCAGGTAGCGGATGGGGCGGCCCTCGCGAACGCGCACCCGAACGTCGGTCGAGCTGATGGCGAGCGCCGGGATGTTCATCAGGCTGACGTTCGGATGGTCGGTCGCCTCCGACGCCTCGAATCGCCGCAGGTCGTAGCCGGGCCGGGTGGCCGCGATGAAATGTGCCAGAGACAGGATCTCGTGGGGGTCCTTCCAGTCGAAGATCTCGAACATCGCGTCGGCGCCCGTGATGAAGTAGAGCTCGGCGTCGGGGTTCTCGGCGGCCAACGCCCGGAGCGTGTCGACCGTATACGTCGGACCTCGCCGGTCGATCTCGGCCCGCGACACGCGAAACCGCGGGTTGCTCGAGGTCGCGATGACCGTCATCAGGTACCGGTCCTCGGCCGGGGAGACGTCGCGTCCCTCCTTCATCCACGGCTGGCCGGTCGGCACGAACACGACCTCGTCCAGCGCGAACTGTCCGAGGGCCTCCTCCGCGGTCACCAGGTGTCCGTAGTGGATCGGATCGAAGGTGCCGCCCATGATTCCCAGGCGTCGTCCCACCTGGTGGCAATCCTACGGCCGACGCGCGGCCCAACCGGGGATTTGCTCAGCCGGCCGAACGGAGCTCGGCGACCCAGCGCTCGAGCTCGGCCAGGTGCTCCTGGTAGTGCGCCGGGCCGGCCTCATCGAACCACTCCGCGGCCTGCGGCGTGAGCTCCTCGAGCTCGCCGAAGGCCTCGAGCATGCGCCCTCGATCCCTCCACCACGCGGCGCGGACGGGCTCCAGCCCCATGGCGCGAGAGCGGTCGAGCGCTTCCCGGTTGACCTCGTCGGTCCCGGCCTCCGCCGAGAGGTCGCGACCGTCCCACCTCCCCGCGGCCATGGCCGAGAGCGCCTGGGCGGCGTCGTTGCACCACACGGCGACGTGCCAGAGCAGGTCTTTGATCGACCACCCCTCCGCGTTCAGACCCGGCCGCTCGAGCTGCTTCGGGGACAACCCGTCGAGTGCGGAGGTGAGGCGATTCCAGCCTTCGGCCTCCCGGCGTACCAGGTCCTCACGCGCTCCCATCGCCCGCCCCTTCCCCCGGGGGGCCATCGCTCGCGCGTTCGCGCTCGCTCCTTGAGCCCCCCGCCCCCGGGAGGAACTCGAACGTCACCTCGCCGATCACGACCTCGTCCCCCCGCCGCGCCCCCGCCGCCTCCAGCTCGCGTTCGACCCCCTCCTTGATCAACCGTCGCTGGAGGCGCGCCACGTTCCTCGGGTCGTCCAGGTCGGCCTCGGCCACCAGGCGCTCGACGCCGCGCCCCACGACGCGGAACCGCTCGCCTTCGCGGGCCACCGTGAACCGCGGCCGGGCCGGCCGCAACACCACGTACGGCCGTCGCTCCTCGGCGGCCGCCTCGGCCTCGGTGGCAAGGGCCGACAGCCGGTCCCGGAGCCTGTCGAGACCCTCGCCCGTCACCGCGGAGACGCCGATCGCGCCGGCGCCGAGCGCCGCGGCCGGGTCGGCCTCCGGCGCCAGGTCGAGCTTCGTTCCCACGAGCAGCGCGGGCCGGGCGGCGAGGTCGGGGCCGTACGCCTCGAGCTCGGCGCGGAGCGTGCGCAGGTCGGCCGAGGGGTCCTCCGCGGCGAGGTCCACCACGTACACGAGCGCCCGGCACCGACTCACGTGCCGCAGGAACCGGTGGCCGAGCCCTCGGCCCTCGCTGGCGCCTTCGATCAGGCCGGGGATGTCGGCGACGACGTACCGCCGCTCGTCGGCATCGGCCACGCCGACGTTCGGCGAGAGCGTGGTGAACGGGTAGTCGGCGATCTTCGGGCGGGCCGCCGTCAATGCGGCGAGCAGAGTCGACTTGCCGGCGTTCGGCAGCCCCACCAGGCCGACGTCCGCGACGATCCGAAGCTCGACGGCCAGCCGCTTGTCTTCGCCCGGCTCCCCCGCCTCGGCGGCCGGGAGCCGGTTTCGGGCCGTGACCAGCGAGGCGTTTCCGCGGCCGCCCCGGCCGCCCCGCGCCACCACGGCGCGGGAACCCTCCCCCACGAGGTCGGCCACGAGCCCGTGGTCGTCCTCGACGCGCGTACCGTCCGGGACCCGGACCACCAGGTGGTCGCCGGCGCCCCCGGTCCGGCGGCGTTTGCCGCCCGCGCCCCCGGGCCGGGCCCGCAGGTGCGGCCGGTCGGCGAGCCCCGACAGATCCCGGACGCCGGAGTCGACCTCGAACACGACGTCGCCGCCCCGGCCTCCGTCCCCCCCGTCCGGCCCGCCGCGCGGCTTGAACGGTTCGCGCAGCATCGACGACGAGCCGTCGCCTCCGCGGCCGCTCCGCGCGAACACCGTCACCTCGTCCACGAACGCCATCGCACCGATTGTGGCCGAAACCGGCACGTCCGCGGCATCATGGCGCCATGCCGGCCCCGGTTACCGTCTGGCGCGTCGAGCTCGACGCCGGCGCGCCGCTCGAGGACGTGAAGGGGTCGCTGTCGTTGACCGACGACGCCGTGGTGTTCACCCCTCGCGACGACCCCGGGCCGGGACGCCGGTACCCGTTGCAGGAGGTGGAGCGGGTTCGCCGCCTCCGCGGCTCGCCCGTGTTGGTGATGACCCGGGCCACGGCGCACGGCCAGCGGCGCACCGCGTTCTACTTCGTGCCGCCGCCGCCGCTCGAGCCCCGCGAGGAGCCCACGCGCCCGTCCCCGCTCGGCGTCCGCGGCGGGGGCCGCCGGCGATCGCGACGGAAGAACGTCAGCTACCTCGGGTACATGAACCGGGAGAAGAAACCCGTCGTGCGGGAGTGGGAGCGGCAGATCGGGCAGGCGGCCGCGGCGGCCAGAACGGCCCGCGGTTAGCTGGCCCCGTCGACGGACGCCACCCGGCGCCCGCGCGAACGGTGGAACCGGACCGTGCCGTCCAGCGTGGCGAACAACGTGTCGTCGCTGCCTTTGGCCACGCCCCGGCCCGGATGGATCTTCGTCCCGCGCTGGCGCACGATGATCGAGCCGGCGGTCACCTCCTGACCGCCGAACGCCTTCACGCCGAGCCGCTTGGACTCGGAATCGCGACCGTTGCGGGACGACCCGCCGCCCTTCTTGTGCGCCATGACGTTTCGAGGGTACCAGCCGGTGCTATTCCTTCCCGGCCGTCGCCTCCTCCTCCTTCTCCTCCGGGCTCTCTGCCTCGGCGGCCGCCTTCGCCGTGCGCCTCGCCGGGAGCTTGACCTCGGCGATCTCGAGCAGGGTCATGAGCTGCCGGTGGCCCTGACGGCGCGCGTACCCCGACTTGTTCTTGTACTTGAACACGCTGAGCTTGTCGCCCTTCTGCTCGCCCAGGCGCTTGGCCGTTACCACGGCCCGCTCGATCTCCTTGCCGACGTGGGTCTTGCCGTCGTCGTCCACCACGAGCAGGGGATGCAACGTCACCGTGTCGCCCTCGTCGTGCAGGTACTCGACCTCGATGACGTCGCCGGGCTTGACCTTCTGTTGCTTCCCGCCCGTCCTGATCACCGCGTACATCGTTCCTCCTCCCGGGGCGCCGGCCGGCTCGGGATCACCGAGCCGCCGCGTCAGTTCACGTCGTAGGTCACGAGCACGCCCCGGCCCTCGCAGGTGGGGCAGGTCTCGGAGAACGCATCCAGAAGTCCACCAGAGACCCGCTTCCTCGTCACCTCGAGGAGCCCCAGCGGGCTGATGTCGAACACCTGGCTGCGGGACTTGTCCTGGGCCAGGGCCTCCTGCATGGCGTCGATGACCTTGTGTTTGTTCTGCTCGAGGAGCATGTCGATGAAGTCGATGACGATCATGCCGCCGATGTCCCGGAGGCGCAGCTGGCGGGCGATCTCGCGGGCCGCCTCGACGTTCGTGTTGACGACCGTCTCCTCCAGGTTCGACTTGCCGACGGCTTTGCCGGTGTTCACGTCGATCACCGTGAGCGCCTCGGTCCGCTCGATGATCACGTAGCCGCCCGAGGGCAGCCACACCTTCCGGTCCAGGCCCTTGTGGATCTGCTCGACGATGTGGAACTCCTCGAACACCGGGAGCGGCCCGCCGTGGAGCCGGACCTTGGACAGGAGATCCGAGGCGACACCTCGCAGGTAATCGGTGATGAGCTCGTAGACGCGGGGCGAGTCCGTGACGAGCTCGCGGTACTCCTCGTCCGTGAACAGATCCCGGACGACCCGCACCGTCAGCTCGGGCTCCTCGTACAGGATCGACGGCGCCTTGGCCCGTTTGGCGCGTTTCTCGATGGCCGCCCACTCCTCGAGCAACCGGCCGAGGTCGTCGGCCAGCGCCTCCTCGCTGGAGCCGTCGGCGGCGGTGCGGACGATGAGGCCGTGATCGTCGGGTTTGATCCGCTTGTAGACGGCCTTGAGCCGGCGGCGCTCCCCGTCGGGCAGGCGCCGGCTGATGCCGGTGACGTTCGAGTTCGGAGCCAGGACCAGGTACCGGCCCGGCAGCGACACCTGGGCGGTCAGGCGGGCCCCCTTGCCGCCGATCGGGTCCTTCGTCACCTGGACGAGCACCGACTGCCCGCTCTTCAGAACGTGTTCGATCCGCGGGGGCGCCCCTTCGAGATCCTCCGGGGACCAGTTCACCTCGCCGGCGTACAACACGGCGTTGCGGCCCCGGCCGACGTCGACGAACGCCGCCTCCATGCCGGGGAGCACGTTCTGCACCCGGCCCAGGTAGACGTTGCCGACCATCGAGCGGGCGCCGCGGCGGGTGACGTAGTGCTGGACGAGGTCGCGTCCCTCGAGCACCGCGATCTGGTCGCGTTCGCCGTGTTCGGTGATCACCATCAGCTTGTCGGTGACCCGTTCGATCGAGGGGGTGACGTCGCGGCGGCGGCGAACCTGCCGGCTCTGCCGTTGCCGCTTCAGCCGGGTGGACGCGGGTGGTTCCTCCACCTTGGCGGCGCGGCGGGACCTCGGCTTGGCCTCGGCCTTCCCGTCCTCGGCCGTCTTCACGGCGGCCTCGGCCTTGGGTTCCTTCGGTTTGGCGGGCGAACGGCGGCGCGACCGCGACCGGCTGGGGCGACCCCCAGCCGTCTCGGTCTCCTCGGCCGCCTCCGTCGCCTCGGCGCCGGCTTCCGCGTCCGCCCGGGGAGCGGCCCCGGCCCCCGCCGAGCGCCGGCGACCGCGTCCGCCGCGCCGGCGACGGCGGGGCGTCGCCTCCTGCCCCTCCGCCGACCCGTCGGCGGCGTCCGAGCGCTCGGCATCCGTTGCGACGGCCGTGTCCACGTCGTCCGAGGTGTCCGCCGCGGTCGTGGTGACCTCGCCGTCGGTCGTGCCGGCCGGGCGGCCCCGTCCGCCGCGCCCCCGGCCTCCCCGTCGGCGCCGGCGTCTGGTGGTGCCGGACGCGGAGCCGTCCTCGGCCCGCTCCTCGCCCGCCCGTTCCTCGCCCTCGATCGTCGCCGTCGCGATGCGCCCGGTCTCACCGGGCTGCGCGTCCACGTCGACCTCCGGTCGTCGGGCCTCGGCGGTGGACGCTCCGCCGCCCCGGCCCGCGCCTCCCCGCCCGCCTCGTCCACGGCCTCCGCGGCCGCGCCGGCGTCGCGCCGCACCCCCCGACCCGGCGGTCGAGGTTCCCGTGCTGGATGGGCCGGCCGACTCCGAGGACGGGTCGCTCGACCGGCCCTCTCCGGTGGTCGCCGGAGTGGTCTCCTCCGTCATGTTCGCTCCCTTCGTCCGAGGGGAGGCGACGTCACGGACCGCCCGGTGGGGGTCGTCGCGCGAGGGAGCTGCGGGGCCGCCGTCCGGCCTCCGGGATCCTCGATGGGCAGGCGCGCGGCGATGTCGCCGGGTGCCTGCGGCGCCTCGTTGCGCACGCGGAAACCCTGTCCTCGGGCGGGCCTCCCGACCGCGGCACGCCGGGCCACGCGCCCGGGGCCGGCGGGGCCGGTGGCCTCGCCTCCTCAAGACCTCGCCCTCGCCAGGCGGCCCCGATGGCCGCCGGCGCGGCGGGCAAGTTCACCGTGAGCATACCGGCTGCCGGGGGGTGGGGGCTCAAGAAGCAGCCGATGGGCAAGCGTCAACCCAATGGAAGAGCTGGACGGACGCCTGTCGCGTGCTCGTACTAGTCCATCCCGGCCACACGGGTATCGGCCCGAGGTGACCTGGAACCGGACGGCCGCCTGATACCGGCCAGGGGGTCGGGCGCTGGACACTTTGCCTGTGATGACGCCGGCACTCCTTCCCCGTGCCGCCGATGCGCGGGTACGGGTCCTCGTGGTGGACGACAACGTCGGGTTCCGAGAGTCCCTGCTCTCGCTCCTGGACGCCGGGAACCTCCTCGTGATCGGCGAGGCCAACTCGGGCGTCGAGGCGCTGAACCTCGTCCCGGAGCTCGAGCCGGACGTGGTGCTGATGGACGTCCGGATGCCGGAGATGGACGGTATCGAGACGACCCGGCTCCTGAAGGAGCGGTTCCCGAACGTGGGGGTCGTGGCCCTGTCCGGGCACGAGGACCAGGAGATCGTCCGCGAGATGCTCGTGGCCGGCGCGTCCGGGTACGTGCTGAAGGACTCCGACGGCGACGACATCCTGAACGCCGTTCGCAAGGCGGCCGAAGGCGGGGGCGTGCTTTCGCCCACCGTGACCCCCCGGGTGATCGAGGAGCTGACCGAGGCGCTCGAACGCGAGCGGCACCGCTCCCGGGAGCTCGAGGCGGCCCGGGAGGCCCTGATGGAGCGGGCCGCCCGACGACACGACCTGGTGGCCCGGCTCTCCCACGAGCTCCGCACCCCCGTGACCGTGATCCTCGGGGTCGCCCAGACCCTGGAGAAGGGCCGGGCCACCCCCGAGCTGCAGAGCGAGCTCCTGCCGCGGCTGGTGGCCCGGGCACAGGACCTGGCGAGGCTGGTCGAACGGTTCGAGCTGACCGTGGACGCCGGCCTGACCGAGCAGGTTAACGTGGCCGAGGTGGCGCGCGAGGTGGCGAACTCGGACCCACGGGTACAGGTGCGCTCGGCGCCGTGGCTCCCGGCGGCGCATCTGAACCGCGCCGTCGCGCAGCGCGTGCTGGAGGAGCTCGTTGACAACGCCCGCCGCTTCTCGCCGGAGGAGGCGCCCATCGAGATCGACATCAGCCTCGGGGCCGACCGGATCGACGTCCGGGTGGCCGACCGCGGGAATGGCATCTCCGAGCGCGAGCGGGAGCGCATCTTCGGCCCGCTCGAGCAGCTCGAGGACCTCAACCGCCGGGTGCACCAGGGCACCGGGATGGGGCTGGCCCTGGCGCGCACGGCCGCCCGCGCCATGGACGGCGACGTGGTGCTGGAGAGCTCGGACTCCCAGGGGTCGACCTTCCTCTGGACGATCGCACTCGAGAAGACGTGATCCCGGCGCCGCTGTCCGGCGCCGCCGCCGGCAGTCACGCCTAGGTGAAGCGGCGCATGTGCACGTTCAGCAGGATCCCGATCGCCGCGCAGTTGATGAGCAGGGAGCTGCCCCCGTAGGAGACGAACGGCAGGGGGATCCCGGTGATCGGCATGATCCCGATGGTCATCCCCACGTTCACGAAGATCTGCAACGCCAGCATCGACGCGACGCCTGCGGCCAGGAACGTGCCGAAGGCGTCCTTCGACAGCGCGGCGATCCGGAACGCCCGCCACACGACGACGCCGTACAGGCCGAGCAGCGCCATCGCTCCCACGAACCCGAACTCCTCGCCCACGACGGTAAAGATGAAGTCGGTGTGCTGCTCCGGTACGAAGTCGAGGTTGGTCTGGGTGCCGCCCAGGTACCCGCGGCCGAACAGCCCACCCGAGCCGATCGCGATCTCGGCCTGCTCCCGGTTGTGCAACGCGTCTTCGCTGACGTTCACCGGGTCGAGGAAGGCTCGGAGGCGCTCGAGCTGGTACTGGCGCACCAGGCCGACCTGGAAACCCGCGAAGATCAAGACGATGGCGGTGAGGGCGAGCAGCGCCAGGTAGCGCGGCCGCGCCCCCGTCACCACGAGGATGCCCACCAGGATCGCGGCGAAGACGATCGAGGAGCCCAGGTCCGGCTGGAGGAACACGAGCACCGCGGGCAGCACGGCCATCGCCGTGGCCCGGAACACGTCGCGCAGCGTGAGGTCGCCGCGGATCTCGGACAAGAAGGCGGCGAGCATCACGATCACGGCCAGCTTGGCGATCTCCGACGGCGCGAGCTGGAACCCGAACAGCTCGAACCACCGCTGAGAGCCGCGGACCGAGGTGCCGAGCGGCGTCCGCACCAGCAGCAGGAGCACGATCGACGCGGCGTAGACCAGCCCCGCGTACACCTTGAGGAACCGATAGTCGAAGCTCGCGGCGGCCATCACCACGATCGCCCCCAGCGCGGCGAACGTGACCTGTCGTTTCACGAACCGTCCCGGGTCCAAGCCGATCGCCTCGAGGGACTGGTGCGTCGAGGAGTAGATGGCGAACAGGCCGATCGCGGCGAGCAGGAGGACCGCGCCCACCAGGACCGGGTCGACGTGGCGGATCGGCCGGCGTTCGAGCGGGTAGGCCTTGCCGGCGACGAGGTCCATCAGTCCGTCCCCGCCACGGCGCCTTCATCCCCCAGACCGGCGAACGAATACTCCAGTCCGTACAGGCCCTCGATGATGCGGCGGGTGATGGGGGCGGCGGTGGTGGAGCCGTGACCGCCCTGCTCCACGAGCACCACCACGACGTGGCGCTCGCCCTGCGACTCCACCATGGCGGCGAACCACGAGTAGTCCTGCTTCGGGTCGACCTCGGCCGTTCCCGTCTTTCCGGCCACGTCGACCAGGCCGAACGGGAACCCGGCGAACGCGCCGGCGGCGGTGCCGTTTCGAACCGTGCCGGAGAGCGCCTCGCGAACGTAGGCGACGTGTTCGGGATCGAACCCCCGGACGCGCCGGCACCGTGGCGCGTTCTCGCGAAGCTGCTCGCCGGTGACCGGATCGACGATCCGGTTCAGGAAGTGGGGGGTGCACATCCGCCCCTGTTCGTTCATGAGGAACGAATAGGCCGCCGCGAGCTGGAGCGGGGTGACGAGGGTGTCGCCCTGGCCGATCGACATCAGGACGAAGTCGCCGGGGAACCAGTCCCCGTCGGGGAACGCGTCGGGGTTGTCCTCGTGGATCGTGCGCTTCCATTCCGCGTCCGGGACGCGGCCGTCCTGCTCCAATGGGAGATCCACCCGCGTGAGGCTCCCGAACCCGAGGGACCGAAGATCCCGCTGGAGCGGCTCGCGAGGCGACTCCATGTCGTTGCCCTCGATCCCGTCGGCCCACGGCGGCGGGTAGAACAGCCGCCAGTATTCGTACCCGGCCGGGTAGAAGACCGTGTCGCACGAGTCGGCCAGCGCCCCCGCCACGTTCATGAAGCCGAGGTCGGCCGAGGTCCAGTTGTTGAACGAATACTGCTGAGCGTCGGGATCGCTCTCGTCGAACGGCACCGTCCAGCTCGGCGGGCAGCCGTAGCCGCGGTCGAGGCTGAGGACCGTCTCTCCCCCCGCCTCCGTGCGCCGGGTCAGCGCCGAGAGCGCGATGAAAGGCTTGTAGGTCGATCCCGGCGGGTACTGGCCGGCGATAGCGCGGTTGATCAGCGGGCTGCCCTTGGCCTCACCGAATCGCCGTTCGTACTCGCCCTTCGAAATGCTGCGCGTGAACAACGAGGGCTGGAACGTCGGGAGCGACGCCATGGCCTCGATCCCGCCCGTCTCGGGGTCCATCACGATCACGGCGCCGGCGTCCGCCGCGTAGTTGCGAGCCGTGTTCTCGTCGTAGACCGTCCGCGCGTGCTGCAATCCCATCCGGAGGCTCTCCTCCGCCAGGCGTTGCGTGTCGGCGTCGAGCGTCAGGTAGACGTCGTTGCCGGGCACGGGGTCCTGCCTCCCGATCGGCCGGCTGGTCTCGCCCTGCGAGTTGACCAGGTACTTCTCGATGCCGGCCGTGCCGACCAGCTCGTGCTCGTAGATCGCCTCGAGGCCGGCCACCCCCACGATGTCGCCGGGCTCGTAGTCGGCGAAGTCCGGGCTCTCGAGCTTCTCGTCCGAGACCTGACCGAGGTAGCCAAGGACGTGCGCCCCGGCATTGTCGAGCGGGTACGAGCGGACCGGGAGCTTCACCAGGGCGACCCCGGGGAACTCGTCCTGGTGCTCGCGGACGTAGAAGACGACCTTCTCCGGCACATCGATCGCCACAGGGATCGGGGTGAACTGGTAATAGCGGGGGTCGTCCAGCCGCGCCCCGAGCTCGGCCGCCGGGACCTCGAGGACCTGCGACAGCTTGTACAGCACCTCCTCTTTCTCCTCGCCGACCTCCTGCCGGTTGATCGTGAGGACCAGGCTCTGCCGGCTGGTGACGAGCGGCTCCCCCTGCGCGTCGAGGATGTGGCCCCGGGGCGCCGGGGTCTCGATCAGCCGGACCGCGTTGTTCGAGGCCGCGCGGCGGTTGTCCTCGGCCGCGAGCACCTGGAGGAACCACAGCCGCGTGGTCAACGCGGCGAACATCGCGAGCACCAGGAACGCCAGGACCTTGAGACGACCCCCGGTACGCCCCTCGGTCACGGCGAGCTCACCACCGGACGACCCGTCGCGAACGCGAGCCCTCGGCGGCGCGTCGCAGGATCGGGAACACGAGCGGGGTCAGGATGGCGTTGTACAGGGCCGAGAGCGCCGCCGCGCGAACGAGGTACAACCACCCGGTGTCGAGCTGCCCCAGCAAGAACGTCACCACGCCGTAGAACACGACCCCGCCGAACGTCCCCACCGCGACGAGCACCACCGGCAGGACCGGCGAGGGACTGACGATGAACTGCCGGAGCATGCCGATCGCGTAGCCGAGCACGGTGAGCGTCAGCGCCGTGATGCCTTTGGGTTGGTTCAGAAGAAAGTCCTGGGCCATTCCCCCGATGAAACCGGTGGCCGCCCCGGAGGCGGGTCCCTCGACCATCCCGAACGCGATCGTCAACAGGTACATCAGCTCCGGGCGGGCGCCCAGCAACCGGATGTCGGAGAACACGGTCGTCTGCAGGAGCAGCGCCGTGAGCACGACGACGGCGAGGAGCAACGAGCGGCGCACGGAACCTCAGGCTAGCTCCGCCCACTCGACAGCACCACCAGGACCAGATTCAGGGTGGAGAAGTCGACGGCGGGACGGACGGTGACGAACTTCTGCAGCGCGTTGTCCTCCGAGATCACCCTCGACACCGTCCCGATCAGGATGTTCGGCGGGTAGAGGCTCTGCGCCTCGCCCCCGAGCAATCGGTACCCCGCGGTCACGACGTGTTCGTTCGGCTCGACCACCGCGTCGGACGGGACCAGGTCCATGGTCAGGTCGCCCTGCCCCCGGCCCTCGAGCAGCCCGCTCTCGCCGGAGACGTCCAGGCGTCCGGCCACGGCCGAGTCGGGGTCGATGATCAGGCGAACCACGGAGGCGCTGGGCGCGACGCGGATGACGTGCCCCACCAGGCCGGCCGCGGCCACCACCGGCATGTCGACCTCGATCCCGTCGGAGGAGCCCTTGTCGATCGTGACCGTCCACTCGAAGTTCGACACGGCGTTCGCCACGACGTTGGCCGCCGTCGTCTCCAGCCGCGGGCCGAGGCTCTCGCGGAGCCCGAGCAGGTCCTCGAGCTGCTGCGTGTAGGTCTGGTCCGCCACCACGGTGCTGCGTTCCTGCTGCATACGCGCGATCAGCTCCTTGTACTCCTCGTTCTCGCGATGGATCGCCGGCAGGTGCACGAGCGTGGAGAAGAAGTTGCCGATCGGCTGCGTGACCTTCGACATGGCCTCCTGGAGCGGCGTGATCAGGGTGAGGGTGGCGTCGCCCGCCGCCGCGAGCGGCCCCGTGTCGCCGCCCCGGTAGTCGACCGTGATGGTGATCAGCGAGGCCGAGACGAGCGAGACGACCAGGAGCCGGGTGCTCCGCGCGCGGTTCCGCAGCGCCACCGGCGCCTCACCTCCGGGACGGGCTCACCAGAACCCGCTGGAGCACCTCGAACTCCTCCAGGCACTTCCCGGACCCGATCGCCACCGAGGAGAGCGGGCTCTCCGCGATGTGGACCGGCATCCCGGTCTCGTGCCGCAGGCGTTTGTCGAGGCCTCGCAGCAGCGCGCCGCCGCCGGTGAGGACGATGCCCTTGTGCATGATGTCACCGGCGAGCTCCGGGGGCGTCCGGTCGAGGGTGGCCTTGATCGAGTCGATGATCGACGTGACCGGCTCCTCGATCGCCGTTCGGATCTCGCCGTCGCTGATCTGGATGGTCTTGGGGAGGCCCGACACCAGGTCACGGCCGGGGATCTCCGCGATCAGCTCCTCCTGCATCGGGTACACCGACGCGATGGCGAGCTTGATCGCCTCGGATGTGCGTTCGCCGAGCAGCAGCGAATACTCCTTCTTTACGTGCGCGATGATGGCCTCGTCGAGCTCGTCGCCGCCGATCCGCAGCGAGGAGGACGTGACGATCCCGCCGAGCGAGATCACGGCGACCTCGGTGGTGCCGCCGCCGATGTCCACGACCATGTTTCCGGTGGCCTCGTGGACCGGGAGACCGGCTCCGATGGCCGCCGCCATAGGCTCCTCGATGATGTGCACCTGGCGGGCGCCGGCCTGGGACGACGCCTCGATGACGGCGCGGCGCTCGACGCCCGTGATCCCGGAGGGCACACAGACGACAACCCGAGGGCGGGCGAGATACCTCCGCTTGTGGATCTTCAGAATGAAGTAGCGGAGCATCCGCTCGGTGATCTCGAAGTCGGCGATGACACCGTCCTTCAGCGGGCGCACGGCGACGATGTTGCCGGGAGTCCGGCCGATCATCTTCTTCGCTTCGGCACCGACCGCGAGGATGCCACCGGTGTTGGTGTTGATCG
>DASUTU010000018.1:0-2278 GCA_036374435.1 Actinomycetota bacterium
TCCTCATGTTCCTCGTGCCGATGGTCGACGTCGGCATCGCCCAGAACGCGATGTTCGGGCCTACGGTCCCGAACTGGGGGAGGTTTCTTCCGGCCCACGGCGCCGTGCAGGTCCTGCTCGACGGAGCCTTCTCCGGGGGGCTCTCCAGGACCGGAGCGCTGATCGTGGCCTTGGGATGGCTTGCGGGGGTCACGGTGGTCGCCGCGGTCGTCTTCCGTCGGGTCGCCGAGCCCCAGCGGGTATGAAGGCGACCGACGGGAACATCGGGCGGACGAGAGGTGCGTGCTCCCGGAACCCGACCCGAACGCCTCGCCGGTTCGCTCGCGGCGCGACCGCTTCGAAGCCGAGGTTGAGCGTGCCGGCCCCCCACGCCATCTCGATGGCAGGAGCGGGGCCGGAAGCAACACCTGCCGTCCCGATGCGGGGGCACGGAGACCGAAGAACCTCCGCGAGGAGGAACTGAGGGGAGCATGCCGACGGAGACAACGGCGGGCGAGAGCTCCTCTGCCGAGGCAGCCCCCGAGGGCCCTCCCGCCGAGGAGGTCTCCGAAACCGACTATTGGATGGGTCTGGGTTCGGTGACCGCCCGGTCTACCAGGCGAGGGGGCGACTTCGAGCTGCAGGTGGAGTGCGGCTCGGAGTGACGCGCTGGTAACGCCAGCGCCTCAGCCCAACGGCGGCGGCTCCCGATCTGGTTGCGGCAAGATGGAGGGGTGGAGCGGATCCGTGACTACCGGTTCGGGCACGTGGTCGTGGACGGCGAGGTCCACACCCGCGACGTGATCGTGCTGCCCACGCGGGTGGTCGGCGAGTGGTGGCGCCGCGACGGCCACCGTCTCGTGCTCGACGACCTGACCGAGGTCCTGGAAGAGCTCCCCGAACGGCTGGTCGTCGGCTGCGGCGCCGACGCCCGGATGCGGCCGGACTCTCGAACGCTCGACGAGCTGCGAGGCCGCGGGATCGAGGTCGAGGTGTTGGTGACGCCCGAGGCCGTTCGCCGGTTCGCGGAGTGTGATCCCGCTCGGACCGCCGCCGCGCTCCACCTCACCTGCTGAGCCGGCGCCGGCATCACCGAACCGCATCGTGGACGGCCGCGACCCGTTTCGGGACCACCATCCGCCAGGCGTCGAGCACGAGCTCGCGCATCTCGGTCGCGTCGATGGCGTCGAGCCGGACCTGCACCCAGTGGTACCGAAGGTCGCCTCGCTCGGGCATCAGGAACTTGTCCGGCTCCGAGCGCACCAGCGCCTCACGCTCCTCCTTCGGGAACGCGAATCCCATGACGGTCTCGTCGGGGGAGAACGAGACGTACACGATCCGTCCGACGCGGAACTTCACTCGGTCCCGGACGAGCCCCTCGGTCGTCCGAGGCAGCGACATCGCGAACGCCCGGACGTCGTCGATCGTCACCATGCCCGCAGGGTACGGCGGGGGGAGCCGGTCCGGAGCGGTCTCCGGGATGAGCCGCACCCCGCGGCACGATCAGTTGCCGTACTGCTTGGTCTCGGGGCGCTCGAGCATGAGCGCGTGCGCCGCCTCGTCGGCGACGGGTCGATGTCGCGCCCCGCGCGGCACGACGAACAGGTCACCCCGGCCGAGCTCCACCGGCGCTCTCCCCTCGAGCTCGATCCGGAACCGGCCGTCCCAGCACAGGAACAGCTCGTCTTCGTCGTGGTGGTGCCAGGGGAACTCGCCTTCGAGGCGGGCGACCCGCACGATCGCATCGTTGGCTTGGACGACATCCCGCGGCTGCCAGGGACCGGGCAGGTTCGGGAGGATCTCGTCGAGGGAAACGGGTCGCTGCGAATCCATGGCGGCCATGTTAACGAGCCGTCTCGACGACCACGGCGAGCGCGAATCCGTCGTAGCCCTTGCTCCCCACCGTCTGGAGGACCGCGGCGGCCACCCGCGGATCCTCGCCGAGGAGCTCGAGGAAGCGGCGCGTCCCCGCCACGATCGGGTCCTCTGCGGACTCGTCGAGCACGGCGCCGCCGCGCACCACGTTGTCTGCAACGATCAACGTCCCGGGCCGCGACAGGGTGATCGACCACTCGAGGTAGTCGGGGTACGAGGGTTTGTCGGCGTCGATGAACACGAGGTCGAACGGAGCCTCGCGTTCGAGGGTCGGAAGAGTCTCGAGGGCCGGCCCGACCAGGATCTCGACCCGATCCGCGAGCCCGGCCCGCTCCAGGTTCGCCCCGGCGACCTCGGCGTGGGCCGGGACGAGCTCGAGCGTGACCAGGCGCCCCTCCGGAGGAAGCGCCCTGGCCAGCCAGAT
>DASUTU010000019.1:0-14966 GCA_036374435.1 Actinomycetota bacterium
ACGTCCAGCGCCTGCGTGCCGACCGATCCCGTGGAGCCGAGGATCACCAGCGTGCGCACGCACCAAGATTACCCCCCGCGGCCAACAATCACGGGGAGCACACGGTCCTCTCGGTCACGCGGCGTTCGCCCAGGGCGTCGAGGTGCCGGCCTGCCGGGCGTCTAACCCACGCGGCTACAGGATCAGCCGGAGGAATACAGGATCAGCCGGAGGAAGAGGAAGGCAGCCGGGGCCACGAACAAGACGGCGTCGATCCGGTCCAGGACGCCGCCGTGTCCGGGCAGGATGCTGCCCATGTCCTTGATGCCGAGATCGCGCTTCAGCAGCGACTCCGCGAGGTCGCCGAGCGGCGCGAACACCGCCACCACCACCGCCAGCCCCACCGACCGACCCACCGTGTCCAGGAGTCCGACGGCCGGTGCCACCGCGCCCACGGCGACGGCGACCACCACGAGCGTCGCCCCGATCGCCCCCTCCCACGACTTCTTCGGGCTGACGTTCGGGGCGAGCGGGCGGCTGCCCCAGAAGTACCCGACGCCGAACGCGGCGATGTCGTAGGCGATCGTGAGCCCGATGATGGCGAGCGCCAGGCCGCGTCCGTCGGGGAGTCGCAGGACGGTCAGGGCGTAGCCCGCGAGCATCGGGATGTACACGATGCCGAGCACCGTCAGGCCGACATTGGCCGCGACGTTCCGGCGGTGTTGCGCCGGAACGGCCATGTACCAGAGGAACGTCGCGAACGTTCCGAGGGCGACCATGGAGAGCATCGCCGCCTCGCCCCGGTAGTAGGCGGCGCCCAGCACCAGACCGCCCGACACCAGGCCGAGCGCCGTCGCCGGCTGGAAGTGCCGCTTCTGGAGCGCGAAGTACAGCTCCCCCTGCGCCACCAGCACCACGATGCCCACGAGGATCGCGAACGGTCCCGGCCCGATCGCGATCGCGCCGATCGCGAGCCCCGCCAGGATCAACCCGGTCAGGAACGCCAGGGGGACGTCGCGTCCGGGGCCACGGCGCTCCGGCTCGGCGCCCACCTCGAGCGCCGTGGGCTCCTGCCAGCTCGGACCGCCCAGACCCTCCTGGCCGAGCCGCACGGTTCGAGCCGGTTCGGGCTCGAACGGCTCGGCCGGCGCCTCCTCCTCGCCCTCGTCGCCGCCGAGCAGGGCGGCGATCTGCACCTCCTCGGTCACCTGCTCCGCGCCGGGCTCGGGCTCCACCCGAACCTCCTCGCGAACGGACTCGGCGAAGTGATCGGCGGCCGCCTCCACCGTCTCGAGATCCGGGCGCTCCTCGATCGGGCGTTCGGTGTCTTCGTCGAGCTCGGCGACGTCGCCTTCGTCCCTGGGCCCGGGGAGGTCCACGTAGTCGCTCGGCGGGCGGGTGAAGGCCTCCTCGGTCAAGTCGGGCTCGGTGCCCTCGGCCTCGGACTCGAACAGGAACGACGTCACGCCGTCGCCTTCGTCCTCCGGAACGTCCTCGGACGGCCCCTCCTCGGCGGCCCCCTGCTCCTTCGACCAGATGGAGATGGCGGGTTCGCCCCCGGGCTCCTCCGAGGGCGGTGCTTCCTCGGCGAGGGGTTCGGCCGGCTCTTCGGGCTCAGCGTCCCCGGCGGGCTCCTCGGGGGCGGCCTGCTCGCGCTCCGACCCCTCCGGCCAGTCCACGTCCTGGATGGGTGCGAAGAACTTGTCGAGGTCCTCGAACAGGTCCTCGCCGCCGTCCCCGCGCCCCTCGCGGTCCGCCACTCAGATCTCCTTGAGCTCGGCCTCTTTGTGCGCAACCACCTCGTCGACCTCCGCGACGTGCCGATCCGTCACCTTCTGGAGGTCCTTCTCCGAGCGAACGAGGTCATCTTCTGAGATGGCGCCCTCCCGCTCAAGCTTCTCCAGCTCGTCCTTGGAATGCCGCCGGATGTTCCGAACGGCAACCCTGGCCTCCTCGCCGCGGCCGTGGACCAGCTTGATGAGCTCCTTGCGGCGTTCCTCGGTGAGCGGGGGGAAGCTGAGGCGGATCACGTTGCCGTCGTTGCTCGGCGTGATGCCGAGGTCGCTCGACATGATCGCCTTCTCCATCGAGGAGATCGAGTTCTTGTCGTACGGCTGGATCATGAGCGTGCGCGGTTCGGGGACGCTGAACGACGCGAGCTGCTGGATGGGCACCTGGGTGCCGTAGTAGTCGACGACGATCCTCGACAGCAGGGCCGGCGAGGCTCGGCCCGTCCGGATCCCGGAAAGCTCGTCCTTCAAGACGACGATCGCCTTGGCCATCTTCTCGGCGGCTTCCTCGAGCGCCCCCTCGACGGTCACCGCACACCTCCGTGAACCAGCGTTCCGATCCGCTCGCCCGACACCGCTCGGCGGATGTTGCCCGGCTCGCGAACGTCGAAGACGATGATCGGGAGCTTGTTCTCCATGCACAAGCTGATCGCCGTGGCATCCATCACCTGGTACCCCTCGCGGAGCACATCCAGGTACTCGATCGAGTCGAACCGGCGGGCGGCCGGATCGACGTGCGGGTCGGCCGTGTAAACCCCGTCGACCTTCGTGCCCTTCAGTAGCGCCTCGGCACCGATCTCGAGCGCCCGCTGCGCGGCAGTGGTGTCGGTCGAGAAATAGGGGGACCCGATCCCGGCGGCGAAGATGACCACGCGTCCTTTCTCGAGATGCCGCTGCGCGCGAAGCGGGATGTAGGGCTCGGCCACCTGCGCCATGTTGATCGCCGTCTGGACGCGCGTGGCCACGTGCGCCTTCTCGAGGGCGTCCTGGAGAGCCAACGCGTTCATGACGGTGGCCAACATCCCCATGTAGTCCGCCCGCGCCCGATCGATGTCGGGGGCCTGCCGGCCCCGGAAGATGTTGCCGCCGCCCACCACGACCGCGCACTGGATGCCGTTGTCTACGACGTCGGCCAGCTGGCGGGCCAGCAATCCGGTGGCGCCCGTCGAGATCCCGTACCCGGTGTCCCCCGGCGCGAACGCGTCTCCGGAGAGTTTGAGCAGGACCCGGTGGTAGAAGGGCCGGTCGCGGGACTCCGGCGTTCGATCGCCCTCCGGCATGCCCGTACCCTACTCGCTCTCCTCGCCGAGCTTGAACCGCGTGAACCGCCGCACGACGACCTTCTCGCCCGTCTTGGCCGACACCTCGTCCAGGCAATCCTGGATGGTCTTGGAGTCGTCTTTCACGTACTTCTGGTCCAGGAGGACGGTCTGCTCGTAGAAGGCCTTCATCTTGCCTTCGACGATGTTGGGGATGACGTTGTCGGGTTTGCCCATCTCCTTCGCCTGCACCTCGAAGATGTGCCGCTCCGCGTCCGCGACGTGCGACGGGACGTCCTCCCTGGACACGTACCTCGGTGCCGAGGGGCTCGCGATGTGCAGCGCAAGGTCTTTCGCGAGCTGCGTGAAGTCCTCGGTGTTCGCGACGAAGTCGGTTTCGCAGTTCACCTCGACGAGCGATCCCACGGTGTTGTTGAAGTGGATGTACGACTCGATCCGGCCCTGATCCGCCGACCGCCCCGCCCGTTTGGCGACCGAGGCCTGGCCTCGCTCGCGTAGGAGCACCGCGGCCGCGTCGAGGTCGCCGCCGGCGTCCTGGAGCGCCCGCTTGCAGTCCATCATCCCGGCCCCGGTCATCTCCCGGAGCCGCTTCACCATCTCCGCGTTGATCTCGGCCATCGGGTTCAGCTCGCTTCCTCCGTCGTGGCGGGCTCCGAGGCTTCGGCGCTCGCCGGCTCGGGTGCCTCGACTCCGGGCGTCCGCTCGGGTGCCTCGGGTTCGGGCGTCGGCTCGGGTTCCGGCTCGATCTCGGGGCCGGTGGCCCGCGTGACGATGGCCTCGCGGCCGATCTGCCGCCCCTCGGCGAGGGCGTCGGCGACGATCCTGGTGACCAGCGACACGGATCGGATCGCGTCGTCGTTCCCGGGGATCACGTAGTCGACCTCGTCCGGATCGCAGTTCGTGTCGACGATCGCGATGACGGGCAGGCCCAGCTTGCGAGCCTCGCTCACCGCGATGTGCTCCTTCTTCGTGTCGATCACGAAGACGGCGTCGGGGAGCCGCTCCAGGCTCTGCATGCCCCCGAGGTTGCGTTCGAGCTTGTCCTTCTCGTGACGGAGGCGGATCGCCTCCTTCTTCGGCAGGTACTCGAACGCGCCCGACCGTTCCATCTCGCGGAGCTCGCGCAGTCGGAGGAGCCGCCCCGAGACGGTCTGGAAGTTGGTGAGCATGCCGCCGAGCCACCGGGTGGTGACGAAGGGCATGCCGACCCGGGTGGCGTTGTCGGCGATGACCTCCTGAGCCTGCTTCTTCGTCCCGACGAACAACACGATGCCGTTGCCCCGACCAAGGTCTCGGACGAACGTGTAGGCCTCCTCGAGCCCAGACAGGGTCTTCTCGAGGTCGACGATGTAGATGCCGGAGCGTTCCCCGTACAGATACCGGCCCATCTTCGGGTTCCAGCGGCGCGTCTGGTGCCCGAAGTGGACGCCGGCCTCGAGGAGCTCCCGCCTGGTGACGACGGGCACGGTGCCTCCTTCCGGTTCGGTCCTCCGCACGGCTCGTCCCCGTCGCGGCCCGGTGATGGACCCCCGGGACCCCGCGACCGGTCCCCGTGCGTGTGAGCTCGGCGCGTCTCCGCGCCGGCGAACGGGCAGTCTAGCAGCGCGGATGCCGCCGGAGCCCGAGGTTCAGCCCCGACGCGCGCGCGAACCGGTGCGGGTCTGGGCGCGGGTCTGGTCCCGGGGCTGGGCCCGGCGCCGAACGCGCTGATCGGGGACCGAGGGTTCGGCCACGATCCACCGGTACGCGAAGGCGGCCATGAAGCCCACGTGGAGCACGTTGGCGAACGCGGCGAACACCCACGTCGCCAGGCTCGGGTTGGCCGTGATCTCCGATCCCCCCGGGGACAGGCCGAGCGCCACCGGCAACGCGAGGAAGAAGTACAACGAGGACAAGATCAGGTGCCGACCTCCCGGAAGCATCGCCGCGCGAGCGGAGCGCCGGACCGTCTCCATCACCGGGCGGCGCTCCTGCACCGCCGCGAACGGCGCGAACCCGAGGAAGTACAACCCCGCGACGAGCGCCGCGACGAACCCCAGGAACCCGATGCCGGGCCCCAGCACCGGGAGAAACAGGTTGCCCACGACGATCAGCGTGAACGAGGCCACCTGGACGAGCAGGACCGTCGGGATCGCGGTGACCCCCAACAGGAGACCGTAGCGGGAGATGCGTCCGTCGGTCAGGGCCTCGACGATCGCGCCCGTCAGGTACGAATACAGCAGCGTCCGTAGCAACATCGAGACGCCCAGGTACGTCAGGAACGCCGGGCCGAGCCCGAAGCGGCTCGTCCCCGTCCCGAGGTCGAAATACGTACTGATGGGCGGGAGGGCCAGGACGTCTACCAGTCGATTGGGCAGGCCTTCGAACCCCAGGGCGATCAACCCGAGCCACGCGAGGACGGGAGTCACCACCGCCACGACCGTGAGCACCGGTTGCGCGGCAACGGTCAGGAATCCGCGGCCGAGGGACCGGCCCATGGGGGGAAGGGGGGACTCGGCGGTTCCCGCGAGCGCCCCGCCGAACAGCCCGGGCCGCCGTTCGGCCTGCGGCTCGTCGCGGGCCGGGGCGGGCTGGCGGTCGGCGGGCTGCCCGGGCCGGTTGGGACGTCGACGCCGGTCGCGGCGAGGGCTCACGCGTCCCCCTCGAGCTCGCCGGCGTCCTCCGGCTCTTCCTCGAAGGCCTCACCGAAGCGCCGCCGGGCGAGATACCCGGGGACGAGCACCACCACGAGGGCGATCGCGACGGCCGCCCCCGCCCGCGCGATGGTGGTCCCGGGGTCGAGCTCGGTCGGCGATGGAAGGTCCACCAGCTCACCGTCGGGGTCGTGCTCGAACGCGATCAGGCCCGCGTCGCGCCCGCCCTTCACGGCGACCACCACGTCGGTCGAGAGCGCGATCGTTCCGACCAGCCCTTGGGACGGCGCGTTCTCCCACACGAGACGGCCGGAACCCTCGT
This sequence comes from Actinomycetota bacterium, assembly GCA_036374435.1. Taxonomy (GTDB): domain Bacteria; phylum Actinomycetota; class UBA4738; order UBA4738; family HRBIN12; genus CALGFI01. The sequence continues at coordinate 6,005 of DASUTU010000019.1, forward strand.
CGATCGCGACCAGCCGTCCGTCGTTCAGGCCGACCAGGACCGCGCCGCCCGAGACCACCGGGGAGCTGCGGCGGATGAGCTCGTTCAGCTGGTACCCCCAGACCCGCCCCCCGTCGTCGGCGTCCAGCCGGTACACCCCGCCGGTCAGGTCCGCGATCGTGACCGTGCCCCTGTCGAGGGCCGGGGCGCTCGCCGGCGAGAAGGAAGAGAGGGCGAGGTGCGCCCAGGCGTGGTCGCCGCGCGCGTCCAGAGCGGTCACGAACCGATCGGTCAGCCCCACCACCACCCGACCGTCCTGCGCGGCGGCGGCCGAGATCGCCGTCGAGGTGGCCTGCGGAGCGAGCTGCCATCGCCGGCCGCCGCCGTCCCGGTCGAACGCGTCGACCACGACCGTGACCTCGTCCGAGTCGCGGCCCACCGCGACGACGAGCCCGCCCGCCGCGGCAAGAGGCACGTCGACCGGCGCCGCCACCTCCTCCGACCAGAGCACCTCGCCGCCCGAGACGGACACGGCGTGCACCGTCCCGGCCTCGTCGCCCACGAACGCCACACCGTCCTCCACCGTCACGCCGGTCCGGCTCGGCCCGGCCAGGGCGACCCGCCACAACTCCGTGCGCTCCCCGAGCTCCACGGCCACGAGATCGGATGCGCTGTCGGGCGACGGGCTCCCGTCCGGCTCCTCGGGCGACGGGCTCGCGCCGTCCTCCTCGCCGTCGGTCCCGGCCGGGCCCTCGAGGTACAACAAGACGGCGGGGTCCTCGCCGCGCCCCGGGACGACGGCCGGCACCGACAGCGGCCCGCCGGCCCTCGGAAGCTCCCACTCGACCTCTCCCCGCTCCAGATCCACCGCGTAGACCGCCCGGTCGCCGACGGTGTAGGCGATCCCGTCCAGGACGATCGCGCCCGACAGGGCGCGATCGTCGAGGTCGGAGGCCACCAGCCGCCACCGCTCCCGGTACGGGGGCGGCGGGCTCTCCGCCAGCGTGCCCGGATGGCCGGGGCCGCCCTGGAACTGCGTCCACCCGGACGGCGCGTCCTGGGCCCGGGCCGCCGCACCGACCGTCACGGCGGCGGCCGCCGCGATCGAGGCGACCACGGCCATAAGCCGGCGAAGGGCGTTCGGGGACAGCGAGGCCTTCCTGGGTCGAGAGCGCGCCCATCCTATCGGCCCCGGCCCCGGCTCCTTCGGCCCGGACGGGCGGCGCGCTCCTGCCGAGCGTTCGGGGCGTTCAGGCGGCCGCGGCGAGCGGCGCCAGCCGGATGAAGTCCAACACGCTCAGCGGACCGAGGAACGACATCGGGTCGAGGTATTCGCCGTCCAGGCGGACCCCGAGGTGCAGGTGCGGCGTGCTCGAGCCGGCGTGCCCGCGGCCGGACCGGGCGATCGGAGCGCCCCTGGGGACCACGTCGCCGCGCGAGACCAACCGCTCCGAGAGCCAAGAGTAGGTGCTGGTGAGCCCTCCCCCGTGGTCGAGGGTCACGAACAGCTCACCGCCGACGGGCCCGGCGAACGTCACCACCCCGGCCTCTGCGGCCGCCACCGAAGAGCCGAACGGCGCGGCGATGTCGATCCCCCGATGGCCCGAGCCGAACGGCGTCTCGGGCGGCTCGAACACGCCGATCACCGGCCCCACCACCGGCCAGCTCCACGTCCCGGACCCGGGGACCGCGGCGGCGCGACTGAGGGCCGGAGCGGGAGCATCACCCTCGAGGGTGGCCCGGAGGTCACCGACGATCGCCGCCGCCGGCGACGTCGCCATGAGCAGGGGGAGGAGCGTCGAGAGCAGCAACGCCATCGGGCGCCACCTCCTTCGAGAGACCGGCCAGAGGTTAGGGCGCGAGGCATCCGCGCGCCGTGATCTGGGTCACACGCCCCCGAGGTCTCGGTCTACTCCACCTCGACGAGCTGGAGCCGGAGCTGGCCCACCGCCTTCGTGTGGATCTGGCAGACCCGGGACTCGGTGACCCCGAGGATCTCGCCGATCTCGGCCAGGGTCAGCCCCTCGAAGTAATAGAGGGTGACCACGATCTTCTCGCGTTCGGACAACGAGTTGATCGCGGCCGCCAGCAGGCCGCGCGTTTCCTGGCCCTCCAGGCCGAGCGTGGGATCACCTCCGCGGTCGGCCAGCGTGTCGATCAACGAGACCTGCTCCCTCCGGTCCGTGCCGACCGAGAGCAGCTCATCCAGGGCCAAGACCGAGACGAAGGAGATCTGGTTGATCACGTCGTGCAGCTCGGGCAGCGACACGCCGAGCCGATCGGAGAGCTCGCGTTCGGACGGGGCGCGTTTGAGGATCGACTCGAGGTCCGCGTACGCCTTCTCGATCTCGCGGGCCTTGAATCGGACCGACCGCGGGACCCAGTCCATCGCGCGGAGCTCGTCGATGATCGCGCCCTTGATCCTCGGGATGGCGTAGGTCTCGAACTTGTTGCCGCGGGCGGGTTCGAACTTCTCGAGGGCGTCGATCAGACCGAACATCCCGTACGCGACGAGGTCCGCCTGCTCCACGCTCGCCGGCAGACCGGTCGCCACGCGGCTGGCCACGTACTTCACGAGCGGCGCGTAGTGCAGGATGAGCCGTTCCCGCGCGGCGGGCGAGGCGCTCTGCTTGAACTCCTCCCACAACATCGCGAGCTCGTCCACGGCCGGCGCGGCTTGCTCGGCGGCGTCGGTTCCACGGGGCTTGGGAGGGGCGACCTTGGTCGCGGCCTTCGCCGGCTTCGTGGCCTTGGTGGCCTTGCGGGGCGCCTTGGCGGCCTTCGGCTCGCGCTCCGAGGTCTTCGAGGCGCGGGCCATCAGGCTCTCGGGTGGCTCCGCCGATAGGCCTCGAACAGCCGCGAACGCGTGACGTGCGTGTACCGCTGGGTGGTCGCCACGCTGGCGTGCCCGAGCAACTCCTGGACGGCTCTGATGTCGGCTCCTCCCTCGAGCAGGTGGGTGGCGAACGAATGGCGCAGGGTGTGCGGCGTCACCCGTCGGCCTGTCAACGACGCGTCACCGTATCGTCCCACAAGGCGCCGAATGTCGCGTACCCCGATCTGGGTACTTCTCCGGTTCAGGAACAATGCCGTGGTGGGGGTCTCGGGGACGAGCCGCGGCCGCCCGGCCCGGATCCAGGCACGCAAAGCCTCCCGGGAGGGATCGGACAGCGGGACCTCGCGCTCCTTCGCGCCTTTGCCCATGACGGCCACGCGCCCCCGGTCCAGGTCGACCCGGTCCAGCGTGAGGCCGGCCACCTCGCTGACGCGGAGGCCCGAGCCGTACAGGAGCTCGAGCACGGCCCGGTCGCGAAGCGCGATCGCCGTTTCGAGGTCGTCGTCGTCGGTGGCCGCGGGCGCCTCGACCAGGGCGGTGGCCTCGGGCACGCGCAGGACCGTCGGCAGGCGCGAGGCCACCTTGGGGCGGCCGAGGAGAGCGGCGGGGTCGCTCTCGACGTGGCCGTTCGCCGCCGCCCATCGAAAGAATGTGTGGATGGCCCCCACCCGCCGGGCGATGGAAGCCCGGGCGTAGCCGCGGGTCGTGAGCTGGGCCAGGAACCGCCGGAGGTCGTTCAGGCCCGCGTCCCCCAGCGAGCGCCCACCGCGAGCCAGGAACGTCGCGAGCTGCGTGAGGTCCCGGCGGTACGCGAGGACCGTGCTCGGGGCCAGGTGGCGCTCGAGCGCGAGATGGTCGCCGAACCCCTGGACCAGGGCGGCGTCGTAACGGGGAAGATTCTCGCCCATCGCGTGGCCCTTCTATCAACCGCCCGTCGCCAACTCAAGCGTCCGGAGGTGGTCCCCTCATCGGCCTACGATGGGGGGATGGACCTCGAGGTGTTCGTGACGGCCGGGCTCGGCGACAACAGCTACGTGGTGACCTCCGGGAACGAGGCGGCGGTGGTGGATCCCCAGCGGGACGTCCGCCGCTTCCTGGAGGCGATCGAGCGCCGCGCCACGCGATTGCGGTGGATCGTCGAGACCCACGTGCACAACGACTACGTCTCGGGCGCGGCGGCGTTGCGAGCGGCGACGGGCGCCGAGATCGTGGGTCCCGCCGAGGCCGCGTTCGCGTTCGACCACCGTCCCGTGGGCGACGGTCACGAGATCGAGCTGGGCGACCTCGTGCTCGTGGCGATGGCCACCCCGGGCCACACGTTCGAACACACCTCGTACGCCGTCCGTGGGCCGGACGCCGAGGCGCCGGTGGCCCTGTTCTCCGGCGGAAGCCTGATCGTCGGGAGCGCCGGGCGCACGGACCTGCTCGGCGCCGACCGCACCGAACGTCTGACGCGGCTCCAGTACCGGACGATGCGCCGGCTCTCGGAGCTCCCCGACGACGTCGCGCTCCTTCCCACCCACGGCGCCGGGAGCTTCTGCGCAACCTCGCCCCCGGGACGGGACCGGACGTCGTCGCTCGGCGCGGAGCGCGGGCGGAACCCGGCGCTCCGAGCGCCGCACGAGGAGGCATTCGTCCGCGAGCAGCTCGAGGGGTTGACGCGGTACCCGACCTATTACGCGAACATGGCGCCGATCAACCGCGCCGGCCCGACCGTGCTCGGCGAGGTCCCGCTCCCTCCGGCCCGCTCCGCCGACGAGATCCGCGCGCTGATGGCGGCCGGGGTGCCGCTGGTCGATTCGCGACCCGGCGACGCGTTCGCGTCCGGGCACGTGCCGCGGTCGATCAACATCCCCCTGGAGTCGTCGTTCGCGAGCTACGTCGGGTGGCTGCTGCCGTTCGGCGACCCGCTCGCGCTCGTCGTCGATGAACGGGAGGCCCTGGTCGAGGCCTCGACGCAGCTGTTCCGGATCGGCATCGAACGGATCGAGGGGTATTGCGGCATCGACGCGTGGCGAGCGTCGGGAGGCGAGCTCGAGTCGTTCCCGACGGTGGACGTGGCCGATCTGGTGGCCGAGCTCCGGGACGGCCGAGCCGGCGACGTGCTCGACGTGCGCCAGCCCACCGAGTGGAGCGCCGGCCATCTCGAGGGGTCGCGCCACCTGTTCGTCGGCGACGTGCCGGACCACGTTGGCGAGTTCGATCGCGCGTCGCCCACGACGATCATCTGCGCGTCGGGGTATCGGTCGGCCATGGCCGCGAGCCTGCTCCACCGCGAGGGCATCCCCGTTCGACTGGTCGCCTCCGGGGGCGTGCCGAGGGCCCTTCGCGCGCTGCGAGCCTCACCCTGAGGCCGCTCGGGCGCCGGCGAGCGTCGGCTCGTACCGCCCCCCGACCGCCCGGACCAGGCCGCGCAGCTCCAGGCGCATCAGGAGTGACACGGTCTCCGGGACGGCGGCGCCGAGCTCGGAGGCGAGGCGATCGGGCAACGTCGGGGCCGTCAACCGTTCCAGCGCACGACGCTCGTCGGGCGCGAGGCCACCGAGGCCGGGGAGTGGCGTCTGTCCGGGTTCGAGGCCGAGATCCTCGAGCAGGTCCTCCGGGCCGCGGATCATCGTGGCGCCGTCGCGGATGAGCTGGAGCGGCACCTCCGACAGCGGGCTGGTCACCGGGCCGGGGACGGCGTAGACGTCGCGTCCGAACTCCATGGCGTGGTCGGCGGTGATCATCGAGCCGCTTCCGCCCGCGCCCTCGACCACCACGGTGGCGGCGCACAGGCCGGCCACGATGCGGTTCCGTGCGGGGAAGTTCCGCGGAACGGGTGGCGTCCCGGGGGCGTGTTCCGACACCAGCGTGCCGCGCTCGCGGATCCGATCGAGGAGGGCGCGGCCGCGCTTGGGATAGACGACGTCGATCCCGCACCCCAGCACGGCGAGCGTCGTTCCTCCTCCGTCGAGCGCCCCCTCGTGCGCCGCGGCGTCGATGCCGCGGGCGGCTCCGCTCACCACGGTCACGCCGGCCGAACCGAGGGCGCGGCCGATCTCCCGCGCCAGCTCGCCGCCGAGATCCGTGCAGGACCTGGCGCCGACCACGGCCACCGCGCCGGTCCGTTCGGGCGGGGGGCGGCCGATCACGTACAGGATCGCCGGCGGGTCGGGCACGTGCCGGAGCTGTTCGGGATAGTCGGACGACCCCCACGGCGCCAGCCGAGCACCGCAGGCCGCGGCCGCCCCGGCGATCGTCCCGGGGTCGAGGATTCGCGCGAACTCGGTGTCGGCCCGGCTCCCCGCTCGCCCCTCCCGGATCTCGGCCAACACCGCAGAGGCCGTTCCGAGCTCCCCGGCGAGCTCGAGCAGGGTGCGTGGCGTGCTTCCGAGCAGCGCCGAGAGCACCATCGCCGCCTCGAGGTCCTCCCGGCTCCGGGCGAACGCGTCCGGCCATCCGGCTCTGGTCCGGGAGTTCATGCCGCCCCGGCCGAGCGCGCGCCGGGCTCGGTGGCTCGATAAGCCAACGCCTCGACCACGTGGTCGGGCTCGATCGTTTCCCGGCCGGCCAGGTCCGCGATCGTGCGCGCCACCTTCAGCACGCGGTCGAACCCGCGACCGCTCAGGCCGTGCCGGTCGACGGCGTCCGCCAGGAGAGCTTCCGCCGATGTCGCGATGTGTGCCTCCCGCCGTGCCACCGGCCCGGGGAGCTGGGCGTTGCAGTGGAAGCCGGTCCCGGCGTACCGCTCCCGCTGGCGGGCGCGGGCGAGCTCGACCCTCTCGCGAACCGCGGCCGACGCCTCCCCCGCCGTCTCGCCGAGCAGCTCGCGTTTGGTCAGCCTCGGCACGTCCAGGCGGATGTCGACCCGATCGAGCAGCGGACCCGACAGCTTCGAGCGGTACCCCTCGATCCGATGATCCGGACACGTGCACCGACGCGCGGGATCGCCGTGGAACCCACACGGGCACGGGTTGGCCGCCGCGACGAGCGTGAAGCGTGCCGGGAACTCGACGGAGCCGACCGCCCGCGCCACCACGACGCGCCCGTCTTCGAGCGGCTGCCGCAGCCCTTCGGCGGCATCGCGCCGGAACTCGGTGAACTCGTCCATGAAGAGGACGCCGTTGTGGGCCAGTGCTCGCGAATGTCCCCTGAAGAAATCAGCCTGGATCGGCCGGAGCGGCGATGAGTCTTCGGTCGTTTGTCAGTCTCTTGCTGCGACGCGGGTGCGTAGCAGGGTGAGCTGCGGCCCGAGCGGGCCGCCGAGACAAGGAGGCATGAGATGACGCGGTACCTGATTTCGTTCCCCAGTGGTGCGATGGACCACATCCCCGATGAGGAGTCCCCCGCCGTGGGAGAGGCTGCTCATGCGGTGGTCCAGGAGGCCATGGACGCAGGCGTGTGGGTGTTCGGCGGCGGGCTGGCCGAGGACGTGGATCCCGTCATGGTGGCCGGTGACGGGACGATCACCGCTGGCACTTACCCTCAGACCAAGGAGTTCAACGGAGGGTTCACCGTCCTCGACGTGCCCTCTCGGGAGGCAGCCCTGGAGTGGGCCGCGAAGATCGCTGCCGCCTGCCGCTGTGCTCAAGAGGTTCGCGAATTCATGCCCGACCCAGCGGTGGGCAACTGATCGAAGCTCCAAATCGCCCCTTCATGCCTCCGGCTCCCGAACAGACTTTCGCCTGGGCCAGTGTTTGGGAATGACCACCGAGCTAGTCTCGCTTCTTCTTGTTCATGGTGCAGGCAGTGGTCCGTGGGCGTTCGATAGATGGAGCTGTGCCCCTTGCGGCGTCACGGTGGACGCTCGGAGTTCGATGCATCCACGGCAGAGGTCACGGCCGCACCCGCCGGCTAGTCAGTGCCAACCTCGAGCACGATCTTGCCACGCTTCCCGCGGCCCGCGACTCGCTCGAACGCCGCTCGGGCCTCCGTGAGCGGAAAAACCGAGTCGACCTCCGCGCGAAGCTCGCCTGCGTCCACGAGCTTTCTCAACTCCAGCAGTTGCTCGTGGTCGGGTTCGACGATGAAGGAGATCGCGCCCGGCATCTCCTCTGCGATCGTCACCACGCGCTCGCCAGCGGGGACCTCGCCGCCACGAGTGTCGAAGACCAGATCGACCGGACCGCTCTCCACGACCGCTGCGCCGGCGTGTCGCGCAAGCTGGACGGCGATGTGCCCAACCCCGCCCGAGGCGCCCGTGACCAGCACCCGCTCGCCTCGGACGAGCCGCCCGTGCACAAACAGTGCTTGCCAGGCGGTCAGCCCGCCCATCGGCAGAGCTGCCGCCTCGACGTGGCTCAGCCGCAAGGGCTTCGGCGCAAGCACATCGGCTGGGACGACGGCGTACTCGGCAGCCACGCCATCGCGATCGAAAGGCGTGAGCGCATATACCTCGTCACCAGTTCCGACAACAACGCCCGAAAGCTCGTAAGACGGAATCGCCGGCAGTCGATCGACCGGCCACTCCAGCTCACCACGTGTAATCGCTGCCGCATGCACCCGCACCAGCACCTCGCCCGGATCCGACGACGGCGTCTCGATCTCCTCAACCTTCAAGCCGTCTTCGTGCAGCCGTACCGCTAGCACACCGCTCCTGCTGCCCCTGTTGCACTTCGTTCCTCAGGAGATCTTGCCATCTACCACCCTCCTGCTAGAGGCGTCGCCTGCGCCAGCGTCCTCTCGCCTGAGCGGCCCTTCGACCTGAGCGGAACGAGGAATTCGACCACCTCCCTTGCAAGGAGGGTCGCTTCCCGCTCCGCAACAGAGTTCGCGCCTACGACCCGAAGGCCTGCAGGATTCGAATGAGATCGAGCACGAGGAGCTGCACGCGGCGTCAGCGAGCGCTCGCAGGACCTCGGAAGCGGGCGATGCAGCCGCGGCGCCGGTCATAGCTGTCGTGTCGGATCGGCTCGTCGCCACCCCCCGGTGACGTTCCTCGCAGATGGCGCACCGTCCTGACACGCTGCGCCGACCCGCATATGCTCCCCAGCGAACGCCCCACCGAGTCTGCGGCGAGGAGGCAACCATGGCCGACGAGCTCCCGCTGCCGCTCGAGATTCCCTGGAGGCTCGCGTCGACGACGCTGCCGCTTCGCGCCGGCGAGTCCGACCAGACGTCGCTGTCGCTCTTCTTCCACGTGCCGGACGACGAGCTCGTGACGAG
>DASUTU010000020.1:0-2292 GCA_036374435.1 Actinomycetota bacterium
GTTGGGATCGCGCGAACGGGCCCATCAGCCTGTTCGCCGAGCTCTCGGACGTTCCGCCGGGCGAGCCGTTCGCCACGGTCGAGGCGGACGAGAACGGCAACTTCCGGGTCGAGCTCGAGGTGGGCGACCTCGCCACCGGGCCGCACGAGATCACGGCCTGTCAACGATGCGGCGAGCCGGACGCGATCGAGCAGACCACGTCGTTCACCGTCCGGGTGGGGCTGGCGCCGACGTTCGAGCTCCTGCCGCCGGCTGGAGCGCCAGGCGAGACGCTCCGGGCCGTCGGCGAGGGGTGGGACCCGGAACGAGGGCGGGTCCGGCTGTTCATCGGCGCGGCGTCCACGACCGACGAGCCCGACGAGCTCGCCCGGGTTCGGCCCGACGGGACGTTCGAGGCCTCCCTCGTCGTGCCCGAGCTCGAGGCCGGCGCCTACACGGTCCTCGCCTGCCAGCGCTGCAACGCGCCGAACCCCGTCCAGCAGACCGCCACCCTGACGGTGCCCTCGGGCCGGTCGCTCCTGCCGTGGATCCTGGCCGCGGCCGCCGTGTTGGTGCTCGCGGTGGGCGGAGGCCTGCTCGCGCGCCGAGCCGCGCGCCGGCGGAGGCGGCCGTCCGGACCACCACAGGTCCGGCTGAGAGCCGCCGACCCGACGGTGAACCTCGTCGCCGAAGAGAACGGCGCGACGGAGCACGAGGTCCGATTGATCCCGCACGCCGACCCCGGTGTGCAGCGGGTCCGAGAAGGGAGCCCCCGATGATCGATCCGGCGACCGAGGAGCTCACGATGCGGGAGGTCCTCCTCGGCGAACACGGCGAACACGACCTCCGAACCGCCGCCGAACAGACCGGCGCCGTGGGCGCGATCGACGACCGGCTCACGTCGGTTCCGCCGGGCCTCCGCACGGCCGCCCGCGACCAGATCCTGGCCCTGATCGCGGACGCGCTCGACCAGCGGCTCGTGGATCTGATCGTGATGGGGTGGAAGGGCTGGGAAGGCCTGGTCGACAAGGCCCGTGGCACCCTCGAGACGCCCGGGGCGACCGACGTCGTCGAGCTGCTCGACCACGAGGTCACCTCGACGCACCGACCCCGGATCGAGGTCCAGTTCGACGGCAAGACGATCGCCGAGATCGCGGTGGACCTCGATGCCACGATCCTGCTCCACGCGGTCACCGCGGTCCTGGCGCGAGGGCGCCTCGTGGCGATCCGGTCCGGCCGGGCCGAGGTGTCGGCCGAGCTCGTCGTCCAGGGCGTCACCGTGATGAGGGCCGGCCGCGCGCTCGAGCTCCCGATCGAGATTCCGCTCGGCGACGGAATCGTGCTCGCCCGGCCGCCCAACGTGGTCACCGTGCCGGCCGAGGACGAGCCGGCCTCGACCCTCGGCCCTCAGGCGTAGGAAGGGATCGCGGCGGCGGTTGGTTCTGGTGCTCCGAACAGGCCACCGACGAGGCTCGCGAGTTCGCCGAGGCGCTCGACCGTGCTCGGCTCGAACGGGACGAGAAGGTAACCGCGTACCAGCTGGATTACCACTTCGAGAACTCGGGAAACCTCCTCGATGTGGAAGTGCACTTACTGGTTCGCTCCGCTCCTCCCACAAGAGGTCGAGCGACCCGGCGAGGTATTCGAGGCTGTGGCAACGCGCGAGGCCCTCCTCGCCATCCGGTCCCCGAGGGACATGAAGAGAGGGAGGGGAGCATGAGCAAGAAGCGAATGAGCGTCCTGGGCGCGGCGCTGCTGGTCATCGGGCTGGTCGGCGCCGGCATCGTGCCGTCGGTGGCCCAGGAGCCGCCGCCACCACCGATCGCCACCGAGTTCCTGTCGGGGCGCGCCGAGTTCACCGACGATGTCACCCTGTTGATCAAGATCAAGCGGGACGGGACACGGACCGAGGTCGTCAAGGTCGACGATCCCTCGCGCACCGTGGTCGCGAGGTTCACCGTGCAGCCCGGCGCACAGTTCCCATGGCACTCGCACGCCGGGCCGGTGGTGGTGAACGTGGTCGAAGGAACCCTCACCTACTTGATGAACGACTGCGGGGAACGCGACTACCCGGCGGGAACCGCCTTCGTCGACCCTGGGCACGGTCACGTCCACTCCGCGATCAACGCGGGCGACGTCCCCGTGGTGTTCGTGGCGACGTTCTTCGAAGCGCCGGCGGAAGGGCCGCTGCTTATCCCCGCCGACGCGCCGCCCTGCGCCGCCTGAATCGAGGGTTGAGCCTCTAGGCGAGAGGGGTGGACAAAGCGACCGGTCCGGCGCTCGTGTGGAGCGCCGGACCGCGTCGGAGCGCTC